>CABYNZ010000010.1 GCA_902520485.1 uncultured Prochlorococcus sp.
GTTTTCAAATTTACCACAATTATTAAACAGGGATAATGAGCACTTATAAGAAACATAGGGTTCAGGTATTAATTTATTATTTATTATTAATTCACCATTAGAGTTTACACTTACAATTTCTCCTGGAAGGGCCACCACTCTTTTAATATAGGCATCGCAAGCTTGATCCCTCAAACCAGGAATAAAGGACATTGGAGGAAAACTCATAAAAAAACAATATCTTTTTTTTGGTAAAGGCTTAGATCTTGATGAAATTAATTTTTTGTCAAACGAGTAAGGTGAGTTAAAAACAACAATATCTCCTCTTTTCGGTAAAGAGTTTCTTAGCGAAAATTTTTCAATAATTAACCTATCATTAATTTGTAATTCTGGGAGCATTGAACCAGAAGGGATATAACGTGGTTCTGCAAAAAATGATCTACAAGAAGAAACAAAAAAAGTTAATAGAATTAGTAGACCCCATTCTTTTAAAAAACTTTTTATTGAACTAGGCATAGGATTAATCAAGTCTTGATTTTCTAAACTTATAAAAATTGTTTTGCATATTCAATTTCGTTAAAACCTAATATTACTTTTTTCCCTTTGTAAATCAAAAATGGTCTTTTTATTAATTTGCCATCACTTAAAAGAAGTTGAATAATTTCTTCCTTTGACAACCGATCAATATCAAGATCAAGAGTTTTAAAGGCTTTACCTCTTGTATTAAAAATCCTCTTTTTATCATCAGAGTATTGTTCTAAGGCTAGATTTAAATAATTAACAAGTGGAGGTTCTTTTACAATATCAATTAACTGAAATTCAAAATCTTTGCTTTCAAGCCACTTTGCAGCTTTTCGGCATGTAGTGCATTTTAAATAACTATAAAAAATTATTTTTTTCAATTTAATTTACTAATATTTGATTTCTTAAGCACTTTAAAGTTTTTCTTTTTTAGAGGAATACAACTTTTCAATAAATTTTCAACTACATCAAAATCCCTCCAACCATCAATTTGAACTGTTCTTCCATCGAGTCCTTTACTTGTTCTAAAAAATTCTGCAACATCCTCAAGCTGATTAGGTGCAATTTGATTAATACTCACTATGTTAGCCTGCCTAGGATTAGCCATAGGCACACATAAAAGTTTTCCATCATATGCACCACAATCATGCATATCCAAAACTCCAATAGGTCTAGCTTTTATTAGACAACCCGCAAAAGTAGGTTCGTCCATTATCACCATTGCATCAAGGGGAGCTCCATCTTCAGCAAGGGTATTTGGGATAAAACCATAATCAAAAGGGTACCTCACTGAAGAATGTAATACTCTGTCTAGGGCCATTATTCCTGCTTCAGAGCAATATTCATATTTATTCCTACTCCCTGCAGGTATTTCAACAACAATATTCACTATTCCCTTCATTGGAGATGGAGGAATTGAACTAAGGTCCATCTTTTTTTAAATCGTTATTATGAATTATCTCGTTTCCTTGAGATAAAGGTCTGCCAATTAAAATGCTTATTGAAGGTAAAAAAATTGTCAAAAAGGCAAAAATAATACCTAAAGATGTTATTGATAAACTCCTTATACTTAAGGGGTCATCATCATCTCTTTCAAAATCGTTTCGAGCAGAACCATGAGAAGATTCTTCGCTTGATTTACTTTGAATAAACTGCTTTGATTTCGTGTAACTCAAGAACTCTTAATTGGTAAAGATTAAGGAGATAATTAAACATCATTATCCTACATTCAAAATGTCAATAAATCAAAACATTGATTGGTGACTTTTTAATTACTCTTTTTCTAGCAAAGACCTAATAGATTTTAGTTCGTCTAATATTTGTGCCAGTATATTTTGAGCAGCTGAAGAAGGTGTATTAAAGACCTCTACAGTAACTTCCTTTATTCTTAAAATATCTTTTGCAAATCTTGCTACTTCATTAGGATGGAATTTTAAAGAATCTTTTTGATCAGTCCGAAATTCGGGATTTAATTTTCTTGGATTAAAACTAGGGTTTAGATTTCTTAAATCTGTATTTGTATACCTATAGACAGAAGCTCTTGATCTATTTAGGAATTTTTGAACTTCATCAATACCTACTAATTCCTCTTCGCTAGAAATATTGGAATCTATATTTTCCATAAACTTAAGAAAATGTTTTAGTAATAATGAACTTTTAAAAGAGTTTTGAACTTCATTACTGAAAAAGTTAGCAGAAACAATATTTTTAGACTAGCCGCGTTGAGGGACTCAAGACACTTTAAATTATTTTTTCATCTTAATTGATAAAATTAAATATTATTAAGGATTTTTTGTATGCGCGTGACAACCTCATTTCCTCTGGGGACACTTCGTGACACACCTTCTGAAGCTGAGATTATTTCACATCAATTACTTTTAAAAGCTGGATATATTCGCAGAATTAACAGCGGTATTTATGCATACATGCCATTAATGCTTAGAGTTATTGAAAAAATATCCGCAATAATAGATAGAGAACTTAATAGTATTGGTTGTACAAAATTACTATTACCCCAACTTCATCCTGCAGATTTATGGAGAAAAAGTGAAAGGTGGGAAGGATATACTGCAGGTGAAGGAATAATGTTTAATCTAAAAGATAGACAAGGTAAAGAATTTGGTTTAGCTCCAACTCACGAAGAGGTAATAACGAGTATTGCATCAGACACTATCAACTCCTATAAGCAATTACCTCAATGTTTTTATCAAATTCAAACAAAATTTAGAGATGAAATAAGGCCAAGGTTTGGATTGATGAGAAGTAGAGAATTTATAATGAAAGATGGTTATTCTTTTCATTCTTCAGAAAACGATCTGGCTTCTTTTTATGAAAAGGTTGGCAATGCTTATGAAAATATTTTTAAATCTTGTGGTCTGCAAACAGTAGGGGTTGAAGCTGATAGTGGAGCAATTGGCGGTGCTTCATCTAAAGAATTTATGGTCACTGCTGATGCTGGGGAGGATTCCATTTTGTTTACTCAAAGTGGTTCTTATGCTGCAAATATTGAAAAAGCTGTTTCTCTACCCTCTAAACCTATTCCTCTAAAAGATGATATTGCAGAGTGGTTGGAGACACCTAAACAAAAAACAATCCTAGAGGTTTGCGATAATAATAATTTAGACCCTAGTCAGATTATTAAAGTAGTAATATTCCTTGCACAGTTCGAAGGTGAATTTGAGGTTCCAATTCTTGCATGCATAAGAGGCGATCAACACATTAATGAAGTAAAGCTTTTTAACTTAATCAATAAACTTCATAATTTCAATCTTCTTAATCTTAAAAAGATTGAAGACAAAAATAATATCGAAAAAAATCTAATTGATTTTCCTTTAGGTTTTATCGGGCCAGATTTAGATAATAAAACTATTAAAGCCACTTCTAATTGGGATAAAAAATGGACAAGAATAATTGACCATTCTGCCAGTGGCCTCTCAAAGTTTATAAGTGGTGGGAATAAAGTTAATTTCCATAAAGTTTTTCAAGGATTTTCTTTTGCTTCGAAAGATTATCTCATCGGAGATATCCGGAATGCAAAAAAAGGGGATAAGGTAAGTATTGATAATAATGAGGAACTTAAAGAAAAAAAAGGTATCGAAATTGGACATATTTTCCAATTAGGTCAAAAATATAGTGAAAAATTAAATGCAAAGTTCTCTGATAAGGATGGTAAATTAAAAAATTTATGGATGGGTTGTTATGGAATTGGAGTGACAAGAATAGCTCAAGCTGCTATTGAACAGAATCATGATCAAAAGGGTATTTGTTGGCCTATACAGATTTCTCCGTTTGAAGTTATTATTATTCCCACAAACATAAAAGATCCTATTCAAAGTGATCTTACTGAGCAAATCTATAACAATTTTTTAATTAATAAAATTGATGTTCTTCTTGATGATAGAAACGATAGAGCTGGCGTGAAATTTAAAGATGCTGAATTAATTGGAGTTCCTTTTCAGATAATTATTGGTAGAGATTCTGTTAACAAAGAAGTAGAACTTTTATGCAGAACAAATAATAATAAGTTTAAAGTTAGTACTGATAAATTGTTGGAAACATTTATTTCCGAATCACAAATAATGTACAATAAAAAGTCTTAAGGTTTATTTTTTTGGGAGCTAAATTATGTTACTGAAATGGACATCAAAATTATTTTTAAAAAATCTTATCAAAGCTATATCTTTTTCAATATCCTTAATAATTGTTTTTACTCTTTTTAGTTCACCTTCCATAGCTGCAAAAACCTCCATGACGGGTGACTATACAAAAGATACAATTTCAGTTGTTAAAACATTACAAACCGCTGTTGATACTCCAAAAGATTCTCCAAATAAAGATGAAGTAAGAAGTGAGGCTCTTACACTTATAACTGACTATATTTCCAGATATAGAAATAGAGGGATGGTTAATAAAACTCAATCTTTTACAACTATGCAAACAGCATTAAATGCTATGGCAGGTCATTACAAAAACTTTGCAAGCAGACCATTACCAGATAAACTTAGAGAGCGTTTAACCAAAGAATTTTCTCTTGCTGAAAAAATGGTTTTAAGAGAAAGTTGATACAATTCATTTACTTTTCAAAAGTAAACCAAGATTTTTGAATATATTAAATATTCGCACAAAAATAATGCTCTTATAAAAATTGGCTAATGTTGTTGTAATCGGAGCCCAATGGGGTGACGAAGGAAAAGGTAAAATAACGGATTTACTTAGTCGTTCGGCAGATGTTGTCGTTCGCTATCAAGGGGGAGTAAATGCAGGTCATACTATAGTTGTAGATGATAAAGTCTTAAAATTGCATTTAATTCCCTCAGGGATACTTTATAAAAATACTTCTTGTCTAATTGGTTCGGGAACTGTTGTAGATCCAAAAATCTTGCTTAAAGAAATAGACATGTTAATTGAAAATGGAATTGATATCTCAGGATTAAAAATTTCATCAACATCACATGTAACAATGCCCTACCACCGAATATTAGATGAAGCGATGGAGGCTGATAGAGGTTCAAAAAAAATTGGGACAACTGGTCGTGGGATTGGCCCAACTTATGCGGATAAATCACAAAGAAATGGCATTAGGATAAGAGACTTGCTCAATAAAGAAAGACTAAGTGATGTGATCGAAATTCCACTAAGAGAAAAAAACGGTCTGTTAGAAAAAATCTACGGCATTAAACCACTTAAATTAGAAGATATTGTTGAAGAATATCTTGACTATGGGGAAAGATTATCAAAGCACGTTGTTGACTGTACGAGGACTATCCATGCAGCCTCAAAAAACAAGAAGAATATTCTTTTCGAAGGTGCTCAAGGGACTCTACTAGACTTAGATCATGGGACTTATCCTTTTGTTACCTCATCAAACCCTATATCAGGTGGGGCCTGTATTGGCGCTGGTGTGGGTCCTACTTTAATCGATAGAGTCATAGGAGTCGCAAAAGCTTATACCACAAGAGTAGGTGAAGGGCCATTCCCAACTGAATTGCAAGGAAGTATTAATGATCAACTCTGTGATAGAGGCAGTGAATTTGGAACCACTACTGGGAGAAGGAGAAGATGTGGATGGTTTGATGGAGTTATTGGTAAATATGCTGTATCTGTAAATGGTCTTGATTGTTTAGCAGTTACGAAACTTGATGTGTTAGATGAATTAGATGAGATTCAAGTTTGCATTGCATATGATCTAGATGGAGAGGAAATAGACTACTTTCCTACAAATTCAGATGATTTAAAAAAATGTAAGCCAATCTTCAAAAAATTAAAAGGTTGGCAATGTTCAACTGCAGATTGCAGAAAACTATCTGATCTCCCTGAGAATGCTATGAATTATCTAAGATTTTTAGCTGAATTAATGGAGGTTCCAATTGCCATTGTCTCGTTGGGGGCGAATAGAGATCAAACCATAGTAATTGAAGACCCAATACATGGTCCTAAAAGAGCACTGCTAAGGTAATTTAGTGCCAAATTAATGAAGGAAACCTTTAGACATTTCGAACATAAAAAAGTTGATCTCATTGGTCTGGGCAACGCAATAGTAGATATTATTGTAAATATTGAAGATGAGTTTCTTGAGAAAAATAATCTGGATAAAGGATCAATGAATCTAATAAATTCTGATGAATCTCAGAGATTGTTAGAAAATTGCAAAGTGATCAAACAAATTTCAGGTGGGTCCTCAGCAAATACCGTTGTTTCGTTAGCAGAATTAGGCAATCATGTGCAGTTTATAGGGAGAGTGAAAAATGATCAATTTGGGGATTTCTTTTCTGACGATATAAAAAAAAGTAAGACTATATTTAATACTCCACCAACTATTGAAGGTGCTCCAACAGCTCATTCAATTATTTTGGTTACACCTGATGCCCAAAGAACTATGTGCACTTACCTAGGTGCATCTGTAGAGTTTGAACCAAAAGACATTGACTTTACTGTAATTAAGGAAAGTAAATACTTATATTTAGAAGGATATTTATGGGACAGCGAATTAGCTAAAAAAGCTTTTATTAAAGCCGCTCAAATTGCAAAACAATCTAATACAAAAATAATCCTTTCTTTGTCTGATTCATTTTGTGTGGATAGACATCGTGAGAGTTTCTTGGAATTAATTGATAACTATGTAGATATAGTTTTTTGTAATGAATCCGAGGTGTTAAGTCTATTTAAAAATGATAAATTAGCAAGCTGCCAAGAAGACCTATCTTCCTTATGTGAATTAGTCATAGTAACTCTTGGAAGCAATGGTTCTCTTATAGTTAACAAAAATAATGTTGAAATAATTGAGTCAATAACTAAAGGCAAGGTTATTGATACTACAGGAGCGGGAGATATCTATGCGGGAGGATTTATCCATGGATTAATAAACAATTGTTCCCTCAAAAAATGCGGAGAGATAGCTTCAATTTGTGCTGGACAAATAATTACGCAATTAGGATCTAGATCAGATTTCGACCTTAAAGAGTTAATAAAATAAATTTAATCAAATAGTCTTATTCAACCAATCATAATATTTCATCTCAGCATGGTATATTTTGTAAATAATCTGAGGGACATCATATGTGGAATTTTTATTTACGAAATCAATTAAACAATCTTTAAATTCTAGTTTACTTTTTATTGTGATTTCAAACTCTTTAGTTTCTTCAATATCATCATCCCACTTATAAATTGAAAAAATTTGCTTTATCGAAACACAAGCTGCAAGTTTATTTTGTATTAGTAATTTAGCCATTCGCAAAGCATTTGCGTTACTTGATTCAGTTGTGATCATAACTAATACTTCCATAATGAATTAAACATCAATATTTTTTAATTATGTGATTTATCAAATTGTGATATTGATCAAAAGAGTAAGAATAATCATTTTTAACTTTCGGCCTTTTAACCAAAAATAACTTCATTTTACTTCCAGAAACTATACTCTCCCAGTTTTTCTGAGAATAACTTCCAGATTCTCTGCATAGAACATAATCTATCTCCCAAAAATCACAAAGTTTTTTTTCTAAAATGCTTTTATTATTTTTACTCGGTTCAAGTATCGCTATGTTTGAATTTTTAATACATGATCCAAAAGCTTTAGTTATACTCTCATAAGTTGGGAGTACCCTTGTAAATAGATTTGCTTTACAATCCATATAATAATTAGCTGTATCGTTAAGGAATCTTGATCCTATTGCAAGAAGAATATTCTTATTTTCTATATCAACATTATTTATATCCTTTAAATGATCAATATAAAAAAAATTATTAGTGTTATTTATTAGAGATTTCCTTTCAAATAGAAAAAGAGGTGTATTAATTTCTTTACATGCATTATTAAGATTTTTAGAAATTATTACGGAAAACGGATGAGTAGCATCGACAACGCATGTGATTTTATTTTTATTTATGAAATTAATTATTTGATCTTTATTATTTAATTTCCCCGTAATGATATGTAACTTTGGATTATCAATATAAGCTTGCCCTGCTTTATAAGTTAAAACACTTGCAAAGACTGAATAATTAAGTTCAAGAAGCCTATTAGCTATTACAGGTCCATCCGAAGTTCCTGATAGGATCCAAACATTTTTATAGCAATTTCCTTGATTCTGCATCAGTATGTCTTTAATTAAATAGTAAGTAATGAATCATTGTTTAATTCAGGCGGTAATTAATAGCGCTCCCCAAATGAGGTATACGAAAGAAAACCAAACTCCAATTGCAGAAATGATTGTTAATTTTAAAGGATTACGTAGTGAAGATCCAACCAGAGATCTCAAGATCATAGGATGGGGAAATATTGCCCAAGTAATGGTAGATGAACTAAAGGAAGGGCAAAATATTGTTATAGAGGGACGTCTAAAAATGAATTCAGTAACTAGAAAAGACGGAACGAAAGAAAAACAACCAGAACTAACAGCTTCAAAAATTCATCAAATATCGCAAGTTGATGTTATTAAATCTGATCAAAAAGAAAATAATGAGTTATTTGAAAATAAAGAAACCGCCAAAAAATCTAGTTGGGATAGTTCACCTTTAGTACCTGAAGTGGACGAAATACCTTTTTAAATCAAATATCAACATTATTTTCTTGAACACTTATAATTAATTTGCTTATTTTTCTTTCAAGCGCGGCAAGTTCGCTTCTGATTTCTGGCCATTTACCCTTATCAAGATTTTCTAGTAGCCATGCTCTATCTTGATCAAGTTTAAAAATTAAATCTCCTTGATTTGCAGTATTAGGATCTTGCATAATACTTTTAGCCCATTTAAAACTCATTCTACTAAATCAAAATGAAGAAATACTTATCGCCTGGAAACTTAATCGTAACCGCTGGGGGTATATTAGCTTTTGTTGGAATGACTGCTTATTTTACAGACTCAGTGAATTTAAGTGTACCTACTTTTTTTTATGGAGTACCTATTTTCCTAATTGGCTTAGGCTTAAAGACTTCCGAAATACCTCCTGTAAAGTTATTTGACAAGACAAATTTTGCGACAAATAAATTTAATAGACCAAAAGAACTAACAGCATTAGTTAAAGATGTTACAAGATGGAGGTATGGGATAAAAGCTCATCTTGAATCGTCATTAGAATCTTTAAATTTGTGGGACGAGGATAACCCCCCTCAATTAAAAGAAATAGAAGAAATTACAAAGGAAGAAAAAAATGGTCTAAGAATGCGTTTCGAATTAAACGCTGTCCCTCTAGAAAAATGGATTGAAAAACAAGAAAGATTAAATAGGTTTTTCGTCAAAGGCCTTGAATCAGAATTTATTATCGACGATAATAAAAAAGAATTTGATTTTATTCTCTTTTATTGAATATAGGGATATATTTTGTAAAAACCTAATTTCTCAATTCAATCAAATTTTAATGAGTTTTAATAATGAATGATTCTCAAAGAGTATCAATATTAAGCGAAGCACTTCCATATATACAAAGTTTCTCAGGTAGAAAAATTGTTATCAAGTATGGTGGTTCTGTTATGGAGAATGATAATTTAAAAAATGCTTTTTTTAGAGACATTGCACTTTTATCAACCGTTGGGGTTTGTCCGATAGTAATTCATGGAGGTGGACCAGAAATTAATAATTGGTTAAAGAAATTAGAAATATCTCCTAAATTCGAAAATGGATTAAGAATTACTGATCAAAAAACAATGGAAATTGTCGAGATGGTTCTAATGGGTAGAGTTAACAAGCAAATTGTAAAAGGGATTAATAAAACTGGATCCTTAGCTGTGGGAATATCAGGTCTTGATGGCAACTTAATTCAATCTAGAGAACTAGGAGATGGTAGCCATGGGTTAGTGGGAGAGGTTACAAAAATCAATCCTGAAATATTAGATCCTCTTATTTCTAAAGGATATATCCCAATTATTTCTAGCATTGGATCAACCTTGGAGGGTATTTCCCATAACATTAATGCAGATTTTGTTGCTGGAGAAATTGCTGCTGCAATAAATGCAGAAAAACTTATTCTTCTTACTGATACTCAAGGGATTTTAAAAGAAAAAGATAACGAAAATAGTCTTGTTGAAAAAACTAATCTCAAAGAGGCAAGGGATTTTATTGATAAAAAAATTGTGACTGAAGGTATGATTCCAAAGACAGAATGCTGTATAAGAGCCTTAGCCCAAGGAGTCAAAGCAGCTCACATAATTGATGGAAGAATAGAACATTCATTACTTCTTGAGATTTTTACAAATTCCGGAATAGGTACAATGATAGTCGCCTAACCCATGAAAACGTATGAGCAAGTTTTAGAAAAAGTAGAACTTGCTTTAGCTAAAGGTGAATATCATTATTGCATTGAATTTCTTTTGCCCATAATCGAATCATTTCCTTTATCAAGCAAAGAGGGAGTAAATTTAAGAACAATCTTAATTACTGCTCTATGTGGTATCAATAAAAAAGAAGAGGCTAAAAGGTTTTGTAAAGAACTTCTAAAATCTTACGATAATAAGACGAGAGAAAATGCAAAATATTTGATGGAAGTTATAGACTCTCCTGACATTAAAAAGCCAGAAAATTGGAACGTACAGTTTGAAAGCGACCCATCACTCAATAAAAAATCTCTTAACTCACTGCGCAAAAAAAAAGAAGTATTGAAGAAAAAAAAATTTATTAATGTAACTGAGACACCAACTGGTGAAACAAAACCCTTTCAGAAGGGCTTTTCACTGATCATTTTTTTAATACTATTATTATTAATTCCTCTTTTAAGTGGCTGCGTTAAAATTGAGGATACCCTTGACCTTAGTGAACTTGATTCAATAACCAATAATTTAGTGATAGAAAGTAAATACATAAAGAAATTCCCTTGGCAATTAAAATTTGAAGAGAAGATGAAAGATATTTTTCCTGACGCAGAAATTGAACAAGACGAATCAACCTTTTCTTTAAAAAATAAAAATCTCAATTTAGAAGAAACAAAGCAAGTTCTTGAAATCACCCAAAATACAGCTGGAGAGTTAGCGGGAGAATCAACAAATATAGAAATTAATACTACTCAAAAAAACTTCATTTTTTTTAAAAAATACTTTTACAGATTAGATTTGGATCTAAATTCTATTCAAGGTATTGATAATTTAGAACTCATTTTCAAAATTATTCACCCTAATAAAGCTATTATTACAGATAAAAATAATTCAAATTTAGAAATCACAAAAAATCTAATAATTTGGAATTTAAATCAAGGGCAGATAAATAGTCTTGAATTTTCTTTCTGGAACCTAAACAAACTCTTGATTGGGATATCTATTATTTTAATAATTATAATCTTGGCTTATCTATTAAAATTCTATAGATTTAAATTAGGTTCAGATTTACCTCAACTTCCATCAAAGTAATTACAACTCTGCTGGATTAACATCTATTGTTAAAAAAACATTTTTTGGAATAAGTTTCCATAATATTGATCTATCAGGTAAAGGTATCTTTGTTCCTTCAGGACCATGTATTAATATCTGCCATCTAAATTTTTTACCGACTTTAGCAATTAAACTAGGAGCAGGACCAATTAATTTCCAGTTCTTTTTCTCACAAAAATTGAGTAGATATTTTGCTAATTTTATTGCAATTGACTCAGTTAATTCATAATTTTCACCTGATAATTTAAGAAGGCAAATCGTGCAAAAAGGGAATAAATTAGCATCTTTTCTTAATTTCGAGTTTTCAATTAAGAATCTTTCATAATCTCTTTTCTGAAGATACGAAATTACCGGGTGGTTAGGTTTATATGTTTGAAAAATTACTTTTCCTTTTTTTTGAGCCCTGCCTGCTCTGCCAGCTAATTGCAAAAACAATTGTAATGATTTTTCTTCTGCCGAAATATCTGGGCGATGAAGCAACCCATCTGCTGCAATAACTACTGAAAGAGTAATATTGGGGATGTCAATCCCTTTTGCCAACATTTGGGTTCCTACAAGAATATCAGCATCACCTTTAGAGAACTTTGAAAGAATATCTCTATGACCATCTTTTCCTGAGGTTGTATCTCTATCAAAGCGAAGTACTCTCAAGTCAGGAAATTCTTCATCTAAAAACTCTATTACCCTTTGTGTACCTATCCCAAAAGGTTTAAAAGCAGTTGAATGACATTCTGGACAACGATTGATCAATCTCGATTTATGATCGCACCAATGACAACTTAACCATTTTTTCCCTTGTGAACCGAGATGCACTGATAATGGAATGTCACAGTTTGGGCAATTTATTAAATATCCACAGTTTCTACAACTTAAAAACCCACTGTGCCCCCTCCTAGGGATCAAAATTATTGCCTGCTCTTTTTTTAAGCGTAATTGAGGAAGCAATTTTAATAATTCATTGGAAAAAATTTTCATATTTCCTTTCTTGAACTCATTCCGCATATCAATAATTCTTATTTCAGGAATCTCATTACTAGATATCCTTTGAATCATTCTTACCAATTTAAAATTCTTTTCAAAAGTACACTTTTTCCAAGTCTTCATTGATGGGGTTGCACTCCCAAGAATTAACTTTGCAGAATTCCTTTTTACTATTTCAATAGCAATTTCTCTTGCGTCATAACAAGGCATAGGACTATCTTGTTTATAAGAAACATCATGTTCTTCATCCATGATTATTAATCCTAGATTTTTCATTGGAAGAAAAACTGCGGACCTTGTTCCTATTACTATTAATGGTTCATTAGCATTATTAATTTTCTTCCAAATCAGAGTTCTATGATTGGGAGAACAGTTACTATGATATTCGCAAACGACATTATTAAATCGCCTACTAAACCTATCAATAAGTTGAGGAATTAGTCCGATTTCTGGGGCTAGTATCAAACAACTTTTGTTCTTAAGAAATTGATCTTCAGCAATTCTCATATAAACTTCTGTTTTACCTGAACCTGTTTCACCCCATAGAAGTAAAACATCTCCTGGTTTCATTAATTGAAATTCTTGAAATGCAATTTTTTGCTCATTTGTAAGATTTGGTTTTTTAGTTGCGATATGATCATTTAAAAAGGAATTTAATTTAGTATTTATATCTTTTTTTCTTTTAGATTTAACAAGGTAATTTTTATTGACCATTGAGTTAATTAGAGTGTAATTAAAACCAGACTTTACTAATTCACTTTGCCAATTACCTTTTTCAGGCAAAGTATTCATTAAAAAAAATTCTTTTTTTGTTAATCCATTTTTCTTAATATCAAATTCTTTTTTAATTTCAATCCAAATTTGATCTTTTAAACCTTTAGAAAAATTCTTATGCTTACCAATCCAGCCAGGAGGAAATGCAGTTTTAAACATTTTTAAAGTACTAACCATATAAAAAGAGGCTAGGGACTCTATCCATTCTCTCCAAGAATCATCTATTACTTTCTTCTGCAAAATACTTTCAACAAACAAATATCTTAAGCTTTTCCCTCCAGTAATATTTACTTCATCATTATTGATAGTCGAAAAAATTTTTTTTGAGATCACCAACCCATTCAATAATCTCCCTCTTAGTTTCACACTTACAATATCCCCAACTTCTGCTCCAAGATTATTTCCATCTAAATAGTCAAAGCTTTCATTACTACTACCTATATCAAGCAAAATTTCCAATTTGTAGGAGATATTTGATAACTGATTACTTGCCGGCTTCAAAACTTTTTCTTAGTATTGGATTGTTGAACATTCCACAAAGTGTTTTTTGCACATTGTAAGTATCCTGCTCTTAAGGGAGACATGAAGCTTTGATCATTGACTGAAAATTCAAAAAATGATCTGCCTGTCTGAGAAATCCCAAGACTTTTTACTTTAGGTAATCTATAGCACTATTTAAATTTTTCAACAATTTAAAAAAACTTTTTTATTCAAATTCCTTGAAAAAGTTCTTTTACAAATTAACGGGGAAATTTACTACTAAATGTACAAATTAGCCCTAAATAAAATTTAATCTAGTTAAATTCACCGTAGAAAGGAGTCCATCATGTGTCCAGTCGCAGCAGAATCAAAGAATTCCAAGCCTAGCTCAAAAAAAAAGCTTAACAAAAAAATTAATACCAATTTAGAAACAATAGTTGGAGAAGAAAATAATATAAATAGCCAAAATTTACAGACATCATCTGATTCAAGGGAAAGTGGCATAGAAACCAATAATGAATTTAGTGATTCTGAAGAAGAAGATAAAGGGCTCGGAAATATAAAGCTTGGGCCAAAAGGTATCTACACTGAAGATTCAATAAGAGTTTATCTACAAGAAATTGGAAGAATTAGACTATTAAGACCAGATGAAGAAATTGAGCTTGCAAGAAAAATTGCTGACTTACTCCAATTAGAAGAGCTGGCAACTCAATATGAATCAGAAAAAGGACATTTCCCATCTGTAAGAGAATGGGCCGAGTTAATAGATATGCCTCTTCCTAAGTTTAGAAGAAGACTTCTCTTGGGAAGGAGAGCTAAAGAAAAAATGGTTCAATCTAATTTAAGATTAGTTGTTTCCATTGCTAAAAAATATATGAATAGAGGTTTATCATTTCAAGATTTAATCCAAGAAGGAAGTTTGGGTCTAATTAGGGCAGCGGAAAAATTTGACCATGAAAAAGGTTATAAGTTTTCTACATATGCAACTTGGTGGATTCGCCAAGCCATTACAAGAGCAATTGCGGATCAAAGTAGAACTATAAGATTACCAGTTCACTTATACGAAACAATATCCAGAATTAAAAAAACCACAAAAGTTCTTAGCCAAGAATTTGGCAGAAAACCTAGTGAAGAAGAAATTGCTGAGAGTATGGAAATGACAATTGAAAAATTAAGATTTATAGCTAAAAGTGCGCAACTTCCTATTTCTTTAGAAACTCCAATCGGGAAAGAAGAAGACTCAAGACTCGGAGACTTTATAGAGGCTGATATAGAAAATCCAGAGCAAGATGTTTCAAAAACCTTATTAAGAGAAGATTTAGAAGGAGTTTTAGCCACTCTTAGTCCAAGAGAAAGAGATGTTCTCAGATTGAGATATGGAATTGATGATGGAAGAATGAAAACTCTTGAAGAAATTGGCCAGATTTTTGATGTGACTAGAGAAAGAATTAGACAAATAGAGGCAAAAGCCCTAAGAAAACTTAGACATCCAAATAGAAATGGGGTTTTAAAAGAATATATAAAATAAAAAAAGTTAAGTATAATTTTTACCTTTAAAAACTTGCAAAAGAATAGCTTAAAATAAATTCGACTTTATTTTTAATTCAAACTCAAAATAATATTTAATGACTAATTTTAAGCTGAAAATAGCTAGTAGAAGAAGTAAGCTAGCAATGGTTCAAACTTTATGGGTTAAAGATCAACTAGAAAGGAATATTCCCAATTTAGAGGTATCTATAGAAGCTATGGCAACTCAAGGGGACAAAATCCTGGATGTAGCCTTAGCAAAAATTGGCGACAAAGGCTTATTTACAAAAGAACTTGAAGCACAAATGCTCCTAGGTCATGCAGATATAGCAGTACATTCTCTTAAGGATTTACCAACCAATTTACCAAATGGTCTTAAATTAGGATGCATTACAAAAAGGGAAGATCCTGCAGATGCTTTAGTAGTAAACAAAAAAAATAACTGTTATAAATTAGAAACATTACCTGAAGGTTCGATTGTTGGAACAAGCTCTCTGAGAAGACTTGCGCAATTAAGAAATAAGTATCCACATCTTGTTTTCAAAGATATCAGGGGAAATGTTATTACAAGAATTCAAAAATTAGATGCCGGAGAATTTGATTGTATAATTCTTGCGGCCGCTGGTTTAAAGAGATTAGGCTTTGAATCAAGAATTCACCAGATTATCCCAAGTGAAATTTCTCTTCATGCCGTTGGCCAAGGTGCTCTAGGCATTGAATGTAAATCTGATGATAAAAAAGTTTTAGAAATTATAAATGTCTTAGAAGATAAACCCACTAATCAAAGATGTCTGGCAGAAAGAGCTTTTTTAAGAGAACTTGAAGGTGGATGCCAAGTTCCAATAGGTGTAAATAGTAATATTGATAATGGACAACTTTACCTTACTGGTATGGTAGCCTCTCTTGATGGAGAAAGGCTTATAAAAGATCAAGTTATTGGCAATATTAATAACCCCGAATTCGTCGGCATAGAACTAGCAAAGAAACTAAAGCTCCAAGGTGCCGACAAAATACTCAGTGAAATATTTGAAGAATTTAGAGAAAACAAAAATTAGTTAATTTACTAATCTAGGATCAATTTCTTTTTTGTATCTCTCTTCACAATCTTTAATCACTTTAACAGCTTCTTCTATCCCAAAAAAACCATTAACATTACATGTTCCAGGTTTTTTTAGATCTTTGTAGTGCTCCCAATAATACTTTGTCTCTTTTAACCAATGTTCTCCAAGGTCTTCATAACTTGAGATATGATCCATTCTTTTATCATCTGCGAGAACCGCTATTACCTTATCATCGACCTCTCCACCATCATCAAATTTCATTACCCCAATAATCCTTGCCTCCACAATAGATCCAGGTATCAATGGCTCAGTTACACTAACAATTTCGACATCAAGTGGGTCTCCATCTTCATCCCATGTCCTTGGTATACATCCATAAGCGAAAGGATAAGCAAGTGAAGAATAACCTACCCTGTCAAGTTTAAGGTGGCCCGTTTCTGTAATTAATTCATATTTATTTATGGTATTAGAGTTCAATTCAACAATAGTATTTATTACTGTATTTGAGCTATCAGTAAAAGCATTTAGTATGTGCAGTAAATTTGGTGTAACCCTGCTTGGGGGTTGATTAAGGTTTGCCATCAAAAAATAATTTTTATTTATCTTACATCCTCACACTCAACCAAATTCTTTAAAAGTAATGTTTCAGCAAAAATCATTTATTTTAGACTTTAAATGATTAATAAAATAGTTTGGTGATAGTTCTTCTTTAGTGACCATTCTTATCAATTCCATAGAATTAACTGACCTGCCATATTTATGAACATTATTTCTTAACCAAAATATAATTTTTTGATATTCACCATTTTGGATTAAATCATCTATGAAACCAATGTCTCTTTCCATTTGAGAAGATATTTGCGCACTTATAAGATGACCTAACAAATATGAAGGGAAATATCCAAACGCACCTTCACTCCAATGTACATCTTGAAGACAACCTTCTGAATCATTAGATGGTTTAATTCCTAAAAGTTCACCATATCTTTTATTCCATTCCTCAGGAATATCTTCAACAGGTAACCCTCCTTCAATTAAATCTATTTCAAGTTCGGTTCTAACCAGAATGTGTAAACCATAGGTCAGTTCATCTGCCTCAACCCTATTTAATCCTGCTTCCAAATGATTAATAGATTTCCATAGATCAGAATAATTATTTAATGTACATCCAGCTGAAACAAATTTTTTAAAAAATCTTTTCGAAAAAGACTTGGATTTAACTATTCTATTTTCCCAAAATAATGATTGACTTTCATGTATACCCATAGAAGTTGCTTGACCTAAAGGCCAAGCAAACCATTGATGACTTTGTGATGGCAGACCTTGCTCATAAATTGAATGTCCCCATTCATGTGCAGTTGCTAAAAAACTTGATAATGGTTCACCTTCAACAATTCTTGTCGTAATCCTATAATCATTAGGTCCTAATGTAATTGAAAAAGGATGGGGAGATTTACCAACAACAACTAGATCTTTATTTCTCCCAAACTCATCAAGTAATTTAGAACATAAATTATGTTGAGATTCTGGACTTAAATCCCAGTGATATTTCTTAGACTTATTAATCCCTTTAATCAACTCTGGAAGAGTGTCTTTCAAGGGCTGAAACATTTTATTCAACCACTTTAAAGTTAATTCAGGCTCAAAGGGTTGGGCTAGAGTTTCCCATGGTGAATATTGATCTGATATTTGTTTTGCCTCTTCAATCCTTAATTTGACTAGTTCTTTAAAGAATGGAAGAAAAACCTTAAAATCTGATTTTTTCTTAGCTTCTTGCCAACTTTCATATCCTTTAGATTTTGCCTTTGCTAAAGACTCAACTAATTTAGGATCTAAATTTTTCGCTTTATTAAATTCCTTTATTAAGAGAGTAATATTTCTTTCTTTATCTCTATTAAAAAGTTGACTATTGGAATTTTGTTCAGTATCTAATAATTCATTTTTAGCGGATTGTATTAAATTAGAAAATTCTTCAGATGAATTTCTTTTATGCAAGATTTTTGCAACATAAGTAAGTTGTTCAGACCTCCAAGAAGCTCCTTTTTTGGGCATCCCAGTATTCTGATCCCAATAAAGTGTACTTTGGATTGAACCTAAAATTTGAGTTTCTTTAAGATAAGCCCCCAGCTTATTCCATTGAATTTCTGCCAAAAAATTTTTATATAAATTAAATTCATATTAAGATAAAAAATTTGATGTTTGAATAAAACATAGATCTTTTATCCATAATAGAATATTAATTAATTGAGTTTTTACTTATATGGAACAAATATTTTCAAAATTAGAATTTATAACTCATGGTGAAGGGTTTATTGACATAACTAATGATTTAAATTTATTTATTGAAAAAAATAGTTTTGATTCAGGAATTTTAAATCTAACTTCACTGCATACTAGTTGCAGCTTAACTATTAATGAGAATGCTGATCCAAACGTACTAGAAGACTTGAAAGAATATATGCAATCCATAGTCCCATATAATTCCTACTTAACTTTATCAAAAAGTAGAGAAGAAATTTCTTATAAACATTATCAAGAAGGAGCTGACGATATGCCAGCACATATTAAAACATCCCTAACAAACACTTCTTTATCTTTAAGTTTTCAGGACAGTAATCTTATGCTTGGCACATGGCAAGCAGTGTATTTATGGGAACATAGATTTGATCAAAAAGAAAGGGTTTTGAATGTACACATAATTGGTAAGAAAAGTTAAAATATTTATAATGTAATTAATAAAAACTAATATTAATTATTTAATGAAACCTTACCTTTTGCTAGATGAAGAATTAAAGGAATTAATTGTAAAAATACCCGGCTGGGAGATTAACAATGCACAAATTCAGAGAGAATTTAAATTTTCTAATTTTATTGAAGCCTTCTCATTTATGACTAAAATTGCTTTAATCTGCGAAAAATATAACCATCATCCTAACTGGGAAAACGTTTATTCAAAAGTAATAATTAAGTTTAGTACACATGATTTGGGGGGCATAACAAATCTGGATCAAACATTAGCTTCAGAAATAAATAAAGTTTTCGATCAATAAAAATACAATTTTAAATTTTTTCATTCAAGAAATTCGTCAAAATGTCTAAAAAGTTATTACCGGTTACTATTATTAGTGGATTTTTAGGTTCTGGCAAAACTACGCTTTTGAATCATATTTTGAAAAATCAAGTTGGTCTCAAAACAGCTGTTTTGGTTAATGAATTTGGTGAGATAGGAATAGATAATGACTTAATAATAGAAAGCTCAGAAGATATGATCGAATTAAATAATGGCTGTATATGTTGCTCTATTAATGGTGAATTATTAAATACAGTATCTAAAGTCTTAGAAAGATCTGAAAAAATTGACTATTTGATTGTTGAGACTACTGGGCTAGCAGATCCATTGCCTGTAGCCATGACTTTTGCAGCTGGAAATCTTCGAGAAAAAGTTAGATTAGATTCAATAATCACTGTTATTGATGGAGAAAATTTCGATTTTGAAATTAACAACACAAGTGTCGCCTTTTCTCAGATTTTATATGGAGATATCCTTCTCCTAAATAAATGTGATTTAGTCAACGAAGAACAACTAAAGAAAGTAGAAAAATTTATAAATAAAATAAAAAAAGAGCCAAGGATATTGAGATCAACCAATAGTGAAGTTGGATTACAAACAATTATGAGTGTAGGTCTATTTGAAACAGATACTTTTAAATTCGATAAGGATAAAGAAGATGTAGAAGACAATTCAAAACACCATTCTTCTCATTCCCACGATCACTCTTCCCATACCCACGATCACTCTTCCCATACCCACGATCACTCTTCCCATACCCACAATCCGAATAATATAGAGGGTTTTACATCAGTTTCTTATGAGACATTTGAACCATTCTCCTTAAGGAAGTTTCAATATTTCTTAGATAATCAAATCTCACAAAATGTATTTAGGGCGAAAGGAATATTATGGTTTATGGAAAGTGATAGAAAACACATTTTTCATCTATCTGGAAAACGATTTTCTCTTGATGATGAAGAATGGACAAAACAAAAATCTAACAAGATAGTATTAATTGGTAAAAACTTAGATCATCAAAATATTAAAAATCAACTTTCATCATGTAGATTTAGTACAGATTAGTGTTTACATATTAGGACTAAATTAATTTTTGAAAATACTTATTAAAGGATTTAAAAAAGCATTAACCGATTTAAAACTTTTTTATTTTACTTCGTTTATTGTCGCACTTTTAGTAATCATTCCAATTTCCAATTTTCTTCTTGAAGGAGTTCAATATGTTGTAAGTGGGAATTTTTCATTAGGCATTGCTGGAGGCGAAGAGGTATTAGAAACTTTAAAAGTTTTAGTACTAACAAGTTTTTTTGGAGGAGGATTAGGCACTTTAAATGGATGGTTACTTTCAAATTGTGATTTTAAGTTCAGAAAAGTTCTCCGTATTTGTCAGCTCATTCCACTAGCCGCCCCAGCATACCTAATAACAGCTGTTTTACAGGATTTAGGAAGTATTTTTGGGTATCAAGTAACCGGTTTATGGTGGGGGGTATTAATACTTTCAATTTCTACTTATCCATATGTATTCATTCTTGCTAACGAAAGTTTTAATAAATTTGGAGTTAATCAAATCAATGCTAGTAGAGGATTAGGAGTTGGGCCGTGGAGGAGCTTCTTTAAAATCGCTTATCCAATGGCGTTACCAGCACTCATAACAGGAATAAGTTTAATGTGTATGGAAGTAATGAATGAGTTAGGTACATTTGCATTATTAAATATTCCAAGTATTTCTACAGGTATAGCCGAAAATTGGATAATTGAGGGTAATCCCAAAAGTGCTATTGGGCTATCTTTGGTAGCTTTATTAATAATTTTCACTTTAATTATTTTTGAAAAATTCGCGAGAAGAAAATCAAAGAGGTGGAGTGAAAATCCTGCATCAAAAGATTCTCAAGGGTGGAAATTAAAAAACACGAGAGCTCTTTTAGCGATAACGATATCTTTATTTCCTCCAATTTTCTCTTTTGGAATTCCATGTTTTTGGGTTCTGCTCAATATCGATCAAATTCAAAAAGGGTTATCTGTAGAATTACTTTCCCTATCATTCAGGACCATAAGTCTAGGATTTTTTACTGCATTAATAACGATGTTATTCTCCTTAATAATTTCCTTAGCAAGACGTCCAAATAAAAGCTTATTACTGGGACTAATAACAAACCTTGCGGGAATAGGTTATGCAATTCCAGGAACTGTATTAGCTTTATCTTTAATAGGCATTTCTTCTCCAAAAATGAATTTCATTGCTATTTGCTTACTAATTTGGGGTTATCTTGTCCGATTTCTAACTATTTCTAAGGGTTCTATTGATTCAAGTCTTGAGAGAATTTCTCCTAGTCTAGATGAAGCTGCACTTGGACTAGGTGAGAATTGGCCGGGAATCATCAAAAGAATTCATCTACCTCTTCTTCAAGGACCAATATTCGTAGGATCACTTTTAGTTTTTGTAGACACGATAAAAGAATTACCTATGACCTTTATTTTAAGACCATTTGATTTTGATACATTATCTGTCAGGATATATCAATATGCTGGAGATGAAAGAATGGTAGAGGCAATATTACCAGCCATTCTTATCATGACTTTAGGCCTTATTGCTTCAATTACTTTGATACCAAGTTTAGAGAAAAAAAACTAAATTCTTTTATAAAGTTTTCTTATTAAGAAAGGGAGGCTTAAGAACAAATCTGCCGAGGTAGATATAACCCTAAAATAAACTAAACTAATGATAATTATATTTTGTGGAATACTTTTGCCTACAAATAAAAGGAGGCAAGCCTCAAAAACGCCAACTCCTCCTGGAGCTGCTGGGACTACCAAGCCTAAAGACCATGACAAAGAAAAGATTGCCAATAAAAATATCATGTTCAGAGTATTATTCGCATAAAAAGTATTTAAGCAAATATAAAACCCAATAAATTTAGATAAAACAAATCCAATTTCAAGAAATAAAGCTCTGGTAGGAAAAAATGAAATTATATTTATTCTCTCTTCAAATTGGTCCTTTGAATTTAGAAGTTTCAAGACCTCGAATACTTTTCCCTTAAGAGACCCTAATCTATTTAATATCAGAAATATAAATTTCCTATTTAGGAATACCAAAGGAACAATTAAAAAAATATAAAATGGTGAAAAAATCAATCCCATTGATGCCAAGAGAAAAGATCCACTCAACATAAAATAAGGTTCTATAAGTGTCGAATACAAAGCAATCCGATGATTACTTATTTTTTTTATAAAATTAAATCTTTCTACAAAATGCCAAACCCCTCCTGGAACGTATTTAAGAATATTGGTTACAACATAAAAAGAGACTAGATTATTACTTTTAAATTCCTTCCCGAACCATCTAATAATATATTTCCATGCATAAGCGTTCAAGTAAATACTTAAAATACAAAATAAAAATGATAAAAATAGATTAATTCCATTTCTTTCTAAATTTACATCAAAAGAAATTTGATCAATATTATTAAAAAAATAGATAAAAAAATAGGACAAGCTTGTAATAAAGAAAATGCTCTTTAAACAACCAAAATTAATTTTTTTAAGGAATTTAAGATAAAGTTGATTACTTGATTTAAATCTCATTTCCAGTTTTCAAATGCTTTAAATTTTTTGCTTGATTCTTTTATTATTTTTCTTATTTCGTGCGTTGATATTTTATGCTTTAATTGTAATCTCAAAACCTCATCATTTTCTGGTTTCATAGTTATTGATCCATCTGGTTTAAGAGTTTGTTTAACTTTTATATTTCCAAAAGTCGTTGAACATTCTCCTCTGCGTCTAAGTAATATCCACCTAGATTGGGTCCTTTCACGAACCCCAATAGTGTTGGAATAATCAAACCATAATCGCCTAAAAAATTCTTTTTTCTCTTTGGGCAAGATTACTTGAATAGAAAATCCAATTCTATTTTTTTTCATATTGATAGCTTGATAAGAAACGTCATAAGCTCCTTCTATTCTCAGTTTCTCTACAAAATTAGATATATCTTCGGGTGTTTGGTCATCAATCCATGCTTCTTGAACAGATATCTCTTCATACTTTGGATTAATTTGTGCGTTAATAGAAGAGTCTTCAAATGAAGTAATTTTAGAAACTCTTACCAAATTAGGGAATGGAAATTTGAGGTTCCCAATTCCTACTCCATAAGAGTTAATAGAATATTTTGGAGGGAGTTCTTGATAGTCGACTAAATTAGCAAGTAAGGCAACGCCAGTTGGTGTTGAGAGTTCACCCTCTATTGAGTCACGATTTGATAAAACTTTAATATTTTTTTGTCTTATTAACTCTATTACGGCAGGAGGTGGTACAGATAATTTTCCATGTTCAGTTTGAACAAAACCTTTGCCCAACATTGGTTCATTACAATAAACCTTATTTGGATTTAAGTAATTCAATGCAGCACATACTCCAATGATATCCACCAATGAATCTATAGCCCCAATTTCATGAAAATGAACATCCTTAGATTTGATGCCATGAACTTTTCCTTCTGCAATTGCTAAAGATTCAAATACTTCATAAATTATTTTTTTTAATTTATCTTCTAACTGACTATTTAAAATAAGTTCTTTAATACTTCTCCAAGTTCTTTTAATAGGATTACAATCTATATTCTCAACCTTTGACTTGATCCCTCGAATTGAGCAACTTTTAGATTCTTTAAAATCTAGTTTATATAGATCCTTTAGTCCAAGATAAATAAGTGGTTCTTCAATGACTTTTTTAGGCACCCCTAAATCATAAAAGGCTCCTAACAACATATCCCCGGAGATCCCGGGAGAACATTCGATTAAAACATCTTCCATAAATCAAAGATTTTTTTCTAGCAAAATTGCGGGAAAAATCAGAATTTCATTCTAGTTATTTTCAGAAAGATTTTTTTCAATCTCTTCGTAATTTACTAATTTCAAAGAATTTCCATCTCTGTTGATATCTAAACTTACAAAACTATGAAGAAGTTCACGAGAAAGCTCTCCTTTTATGACTAATTTGAAATTTTTATTTTTTAAATTTTTTGACTTTGCAGCAGAACGAATTTTAATAACGATTTCTTTCTTTTGAGTGTTGACAAAAACTAATTCTCCTCTAACAGAAAAATAATTATCCTTTAGGTTTAATTCTTCTAATAATTTTGAGAAGTTTGTTTTTGAAGAATCATTTGGGAAATCATTCAGTTGATATGGATCCCAAATGCCTGCAACCTGTAAATGCAAGTTTTGAGTATTTTTATTCTTTGGATAAACAATCCAATAATAACTTTTATTTAAATCAATATGCTTTTTTAAAAGTGACAATGCTTTACCTAGTACTACTGTTTCAATTTTTTCACCTTTATTGTCAATTAAAAAGCCTCTATTTAATTGGTCACTACCATGGGGAGTAAATTTACCATAAACAATACCAATTGCTCTGTTCTGCAAATGGTTAGTTACTTTTGGGATAGGGTTTTTTAACATATTTAAAATTTGAAGGCAACGATTTATCGTATTAAATTTCTTATTTTTCCTCCAAACTATTAAAAGACTTTAACGCATCATCAATAGCATCAGAAGGTTTAGTCGCATCACTCATACTATTTGCTCTCCTAATCATTTCAACAATTTCATAAGGATTGGTTGGAATAACTGAACTATCCTCTTCTATTTTAGTTGAGGTATCGATTTCTAATTCTTCAAATAAATATTCAGCATTTAGGTAGTCACATTTAAAGGAAAATAACAAAGTAAAGAAAATTACAAAACTTATAGGTTTAGGTAGTTTTTCGCAAAAATAATTATTCATTTTATTTGATTTCAAATTTCTTTAATGCCAAAATTTCTGCTAACTTAATCTTACATAATTTGGTAGAAATTTGTTAATAGCAACTTGGAATGTTAACTCTATAAGAACAAGACTTTCACAAATAATAGATTGGATTATTCAAGTTAATCCAGATATTCTATGTTTGCAGGAAACAAAAGTGATTGATGAAAGTTTCCCTTTAGAACCTTTTGAAAAATTAGGATACTCAGTAGAGGTTTACGGGCAAAAATCCTACAATGGTGTGGCTATTATTTCAAAAATAAAGCCAGAAAACGTTAAAAAAGGATTCTATGGTTGCACCGACTCTAATCAAAATATTGAAACTTTCCAAGCTCAAAAAAGATTAATTTCTGCTGATATTAATGGTATTAAAATCATAAATGTCTATGTCCCAAACGGATCTTCTCTAGAATCTAGTAAGTTCGAATACAAAATTAGTTGGTTAAATTGTTTAGCTTCATTTTTGGATGAACAAGAAAAAAAAGGAGAATTAATTTGTCTTATGGGCGATTTTAATGTTGCTCCTTCTAACTTGGATATTCATGATCCAAAGAAATTTGATGGGGGAATAATGGCATCTGAGATAGAGAGAAATGCACTAAAAAATGTTCTGAAAAAAAGATTAATAGATTCTTTCAGGATTTTCGAACAAAATCCTGGCCATTGGAGTTGGTGGGATTACCGTAATAACTCATTTGAATTAAATAAAGGTTGGAGAATAGACCATATATATATCAGCAAAGAACTGTCATCAAAACTTAAAAGTTGTGTCATAGACTGCTCACCAAGAGGTAATTCACGTCCAAGTGATCATGCTCCAGTCATGATTGATCTTAATTTGAACGATATAAATGAAGATTTTTTTCAGGATGAGGATAATTTTTTCGAAATATAAATAAAATAAATTCAAATTCTTTAATGCCTGAAAACTCTTATAAATAAAGACTTATCAAGATTAATGTTTTTTTTTACTATGATTTCTTTAAAATTAATAATTTACAATCCTAACTATCGCATTAAAAATATCATAATGTAGAATTTTAATCTGATTGACAAAATTTTTACTTATTTCTAATTTAGAACATGCCAAAATTTTCTCAAAACAACATTTAGTTAAATTGTGACTGACATATTAAATTACACCCAATCAGAAGAAATTTTTTCTGCCGCCCAACAACTAATGCCAGGAGGAGTAAGTTCTCCAGTAAGAGCTTTTAAGTCTGTGGGAGGGCAGCCAATTGTTTTTGATAGAGTCAAAGGTCCCTTTGCTTGGGATATTGATGGAAATAGATATATTGACTACATAGGGAGTTGGGGGCCAGCTATATGTGGACATGCCCACCCTGAAGTTACAACAGCATTACAAGAAGCAATTGAGAAAGGCACCAGTTTTGGTGCTCCATGCGTTCTAGAGAACAAACTTGCTGAAATGGTAATAGATGCAGTCCCGTCCGTAGAAATGGTTAGATTTGTTAATAGTGGAACTGAAGCATGCATGGCTGTTTTAAGGCTTATGCGAGCATTTACTGGAAGAGATAAAGTTATTAAATTTGACGGTTGCTATCACGGTCATGCAGATATGTTTTTAGTGAAAGCAGGATCAGGTGTAGCCACTCTTGGTTTGCCGGATTCTCCAGGTGTTCCACGGACGACGACTGCTAACACACTCACTGCTCCCTACAATGACCTTGAAGCAGTTAAAAAATTATTTTCTGAAAATCCTGATGCCATTTCAGGAGTTATACTTGAGCCTATCGTTGGGAATGCTGGATTTATAACACCAGAACCTGGATTTTTGGAAGGTTTAAGAGAATTAACAACTGAGAACGGATCCTTATTAGTTTTTGACGAAGTAATGACTGGATTCAGAATAAGTTATGGAGGGGCACAAGAAAAGTTTGGGGTAACTCCTGACTTAACCACGCTTGGGAAAGTAATTGGTGGAGGTCTACCTGTTGGAGCCTATGGAGGCAAGAAAGAAATAATGTCAATGGTGGCTCCTTCAGGACCGGTTTACCAAGCAGGCACTTTGAGTGGTAATCCACTCGCAATGACTGCTGGAATCAAAACCCTTGAACTGCTCAAACAAGATGGTACTTACGACAAACTTGATTCAATAACTTCTAGATTAATTGAAGGGATAATTCAGTCTGCAGAAAATAACGGTATCGCTATTAACGGTGGGAGTGTGAGTGCTATGTTTGGATTTTTCTTATGTGATGGGCCAGTGAGGAACTTCGATGAAGCCAAAACAAATGATGCCGAACTTTTCGGTAAGTTGCATAGAGAAATGCTTAGAAGAGGAATTTATCTAGCGCCAAGTCCCTTCGAAGCTGGATTCACATCACTAGCTCATAGCGAAGAAGAAATTGATAAAACTATTGAAGCTTTTGACGAATCTTTTAATGCTATTAAAAAATAATCATTTACTTATATCTCTTTAAAGAAACATAAGTGAATGATTAAAAAGTTTAGAAAGATATTTTCTAAATTATTATCTTCTACCACCAACTATTACTGGGGGGGTACCTCCTTCTGAACCTGGTAAGCCTGGAACAACTTGTGTACTGCCATCCCATTTGTCGAGAAATAATTTGAAAAGTACTTGATCGTCGAGACTTCTATTTAATGTCTCATATCTTAGTGCTTCTTGTTCTGCAATTTCAACTTCTGTCTTTGCTCTAAGTAATTGCTGACCAGCTATTTGCTTTTGTTCAATAGCAGCTCTATATTCTTCAGCGATCTCTAATCCAGTAAGGTCTAAACTTTTAACATCTACGTAATCGAATGAATTAAGTTCTTTTGCAACAGTATCTCCTACTTTCTCAGAAATCACTGCGAATTCAGTAGCAATAGTTTCTAGCTCATATTGTGAAAAAACTGATTTAAGAGCTTTTAGCAAAGATGGCTGAACAATTTTCTGATAAACATCACTATTTCTGCTTGCAATTGTTGCGAAAATCCTTCCTGCTTCGTTAGGTTTTACTGAGTACTTAACAGTAGCGGTAGCTCTAATAACTTGAAGATCTTTAGTTAAAGTTTCAAATTTTTCAGGTTGAACTTGAGTTTTTATATCAAATGGATATACAGATTGAACAAATGGAAGTTTAAAGTTTAATCCAGCTCTCCTAGAGGGTCCGCTTACTTTCCCTAATGTTGTGACAACTGCAACTTGTCCTGAAGGTACAACAAAAAGAGATTGGGTAAGTAAAAGAAAGCCAGTAAAAGACAATACAATCAAAAGGGTTGCTGTCCCACCAGGACCTGTGGGTGTGACATTTTTAAAGGATGTTGACATTAAATTTTTTCTTTTAATTAATCATATTTAAATAGACTAATTAGTGCATTAATAAGGCATTTAATTAAAATATTTTTTTAATAATTGTGAATTTAAATACAGATATTTTTAGTGGATATTTGATTTAAATTCTTGCAAAAGTTCTAAATAAAGATCCTCATCTATCTCCCTGATATCGTATTCAGAAGGTAAAACACCATGCTTATGCTCATGTACCGCCATCCAACAAAATTTCTCTATTTCTTCATGTGAAAAACGAGGATATTCTTTTACATTCTTAATCAATGAGTTAATGAGTGATTTTGAATAATCTGGCATATCTTTAAAATAATCTTACTAAAGATCTTATCTAAAGTTATTAGCTTTTAGAGGAATGTTCAAAGACTCCTCCAACTCACTAACAAGCTTAATTGCTAATTGAAGATCATTTTTGCTCTTACTAGCAACTCTTAGTGTTTCTCCATTGATGCTGACATTAATTTTTTTAATTTGATCTCTAATATTTTTACTGATTTTTTTTGCAATTGCTTGTTTAATGCCTTGTTTTAATAAAATTGTTTGTTTAATTCTATTACCACTAACTATTTCAATATCACCGTAGTCAAATATTTTTAAGGATAAGTTTCTTTTTATTGCCTTTTGTCTAATTATGTCATTAACAGCATTCAAAGTAAGTTCGCTATTGGTGATTATAAAAATATTTTCTTTTTCTAAATCAACTGAAGTATCCGTGCCCTTTAAATCATAACGCTGAGAAATTTCCCTTTTAACTTGATCCAAAGTATTGACTAATTCTTGTCTATCAAAATCAGAAACTACATCAAATGAAAAAATTTCTGCCATAATAAATTATTAAACGCTAAATATTATTAGCATAAATCATCTTTCAATAAGAAGAAATGGGTTAATTTAATCAAAAAATAACAAACTAACCACTTTGCCCATTTCTTCAGCACATCTACAACTGTTTAGCAAAGTTTCACTATCGTGAAAGGCAAAGCAAATTAATTGATCGCACCTAGTAATAATTTCTTGATTACAAAGACTACTTGCAAGTGGCAAAGGTAATTCATCATTTTCACTTTTTTCAACCAAATGCATAACCCTCTCAAGTTGATCCTTTATTTCGGGTATTTGTCTATCAAGACTTTGTGGTAACAAAACAGTTAATAATGAAGGATTAATATCCAATACTGCTCGAATAACAGCTGCATTTACCCCTTGAGATCCAGAAGTAAGGATATTATGTCCTTCCTCTGCTAACGACCTTGCTATCAACTCAATTAAGTGGATATCTACAACCGGTACATGTCTACTCCCTAAAAAAGCAATTCTCCTTTTCCCATTATCTTGGAGTTTTGCAAGTTCTTGAGCTAAGGTATCAACACCTTCGGTTGCTGGTAGATCTAAAGAGCGACTCAAAATAATAAAGTTCCTATATTTGAAATTAGCATTTATCTGAAAAATTGCAGGGAAAATCTATCTTTTCGAGAATTCTTTTTAGATTTACATTCTCATGTACTAATTGAATAGCATAAGAAGCTTTTATTGATTCATGTATTCTGACATGACCAAAAGCTTGTTCAATAATTTCTACTGAGGAAAGAGTATCTAATTCCACCTTTAAAATTGGTACCTCCAATTCCTCCGCTCTATGAATCAATTGTGACAAAGGGTCTCCTAAACCAGTTAAAATAAGGCATTGTGTCGAAGCCTCTAAGGCAGCAAGTTGTATATCAGTTCTATCAGCTCCAGTAACTACAGCCATATTTCTTCTTCTCCTGAAAAATTCCATTGCAGAATTCACCCCCATTGCACCAATACTTAATGTTTCAACAAGCAATTGATCTTTTTCGGGGCAACAAATTACTTGGGCGTCTAGTCTGCTTATAAGCTCACCTACGGTGACACTTCTGAGAAGTGGCGATTTAGGCATCACACCAAATACTTCAATATCCAAATCTTTAAGAGAAGGTATTATTTCATTTTTAACTTTTTCGACTTCTTGCGGCAAAACTCCGTTCAGTACAACTCCAGCCAATTTCTCACCTAATTGTTTTTTAGCATCAAGTAATGCATCCACGCTTTTACAATCTTCCCATAGATTGACAATTAAAACTTTCGCATCTAAATCCTTTGCTAGTTGTGGGAGACTTAAGCCATAAATCAAACCTTCATGAAGACTTCCAGCTGCCTCTAAAATATTCAGACCTTCAAAATCATCATTAACCAACCCTTCAATCTGATTAAAACCTTTTCCTGGTAGTAAGTCTTTATTAAAAATTCTTTTTTCAGCTGAGATATTATCCAATAATCCTACTGAAGAAATTAAATTCTCCTCTTCGATATTTAATGTAGATCCAATAAACTTAACATCATCATCAATCAATCCTTCATAAGACATTGAAGGAAGATTAGTAAGTTCAATACATGTTGCTAGCGGTTTTCCAATGCGTACTTTTTTTTTCTCCTCTAAAAGTCTTTTTGCTATCCCAAGAACAATTGCAGACTTACCACTAAATGGCTCACATGAGCCAATTAATAATATATCGCTCATAATTAGTAAAATTATTTATCAATAGGTTTAACATAATATTTTTTTCAGAACTAAACAAATATTTAGTTATGAGTTTTAATCAAATAAAAAATAAACAATGTTTTTGGTAAATTTATTTTAATTCTTTGGTATCTCATCAAAATCAAGCAAAATGATAAACGCAACCAAAAAAGAAAAAACTATAGGGATCACCGGTGCCTCAGGTGCGCTAGGGAAAGAATTAACAAAATTGTTTCGTCAAAAAGGATATAGAGTAATTGGATTTACTCATAGTAAAACTAATTATGAAGTAAATCTTGAATCTCCAAATCAATGGATTAAATGGGAATGTGGAAAGGAGTCATCATTAAAAAAACAATTAGAAAAGATAGATATTTTAATTTTGAACCATGGTATCTATGATTTGAGTAGAGAAAATACCAATTATGAAAAATCAATTGAAATAAATGCATTAAGCAAATTCAAATTTTTAAACTTATTTGAAGATATTGCTCTAAGCAATGATTCACAAATAAAAAAAGAGATTTGGATAAACACATCTGAGGCAGAAATATTACCAGCCCTTAATCCATCATATGAAATTAGTAAATCGCTTATTGGTCAATTAGTTTCTTTCAAAAAAAATCTTCTGGACAAAAATACAAAGAAAAAATTAATTATTAAAAAAATCATCTTAGGACCTTTTCAGTCAGAACTAAATCCTCTCGGAATAATGAGTCCCAAATTTGTTTCTAAAAAGATTTTTGACTTAGCAAATTCAAAAAATTATTTAGTAATAATTAGTCCAAACCCTTTAACATATATACTTTTCCCATTAAAAGAATTTTTTAATTTTTTGTATTGCAAAATTATCTATAACTACAAATCTTAGAGTCTAGAAATCTCGATCTGTCAATATTTCAATACCATCTTTTAAAACAACTATTGTATGCTCCCATTGTGCTGATAGTTTTCCATCTTTTGTTATTACAGTCCATCTATCATTTAGTGTTTTGCAAAATTTAGTTCCTTCATTAACAATAGGTTCCACCGCTAATGTCATTCCTTCACGAAGGACGACGTTAGGCAATTCTTTGGTCCGAAAATTAAATACCGATGGTTCTTCATGAAGATTTCGTCCAACTCCATGACCTGTATAGTCTTCTACAACACTAAAGCCATTTTTTAAAACAACATCTTCGATTTCCCCAGCCACATCTAGAAGTGTAATCCCGGCTTTGATTTTCGAAAGGCCCGCATACAATGCTTTAAAAGCTATATCACTAAGTTTTTGAGCCTTTGGACTAACTTCTCCTACACAAATTGATATGCAACTATCTCCATGGAAACCTTCTAAATATGCCCCTGTATCAATTTTAACCAAGTCACCATTTTTAATTATTTTATTTTTACTTGGAATACCGTGGACAACCTCATTATTAATACTAGAACAAATACTAGAAGGGAATCCATGGTAGCCCTTGAAACTTGGCACAGCTCCAAAACTTTTTATCCTCTTTTCTGCGAAATCATCTAAATCTTTTGTACTCATTCCAGGTTTAATTAAGTCATTAATTTCTTTCAAAACAGTAGCTACGATTCTGCTAGATTTTTTCATTAAGTTTATTTCCCGTGAAGACTTTATTTCGATTCCTCTTCTCCTCTGAATAAAAGGAACTTGATCATTAGCTTTGGAATTATTTTTATTTAACAAAAGATCTGCAAAATGTCTCATTGGAATAAATAATAGTAATAAGTAAATATCTTCAAAATAGCCTTTATGATCTTGGCTACCTTAAATCTATCAATAACAATGGGAAAGAAACAAAAATGAAAACTTTATTTAATTCTAGGCAATTTCATAAGGCTTTGGCGCCCTGGATTTTTCTTCCATTATTTATATCTTCAATTACTGGTCTTCTTTATAGGGTTTCAAAAGATTTACTGGGTTACTCTAGAGAACAAGTTCATTGGTTAATGTCTCTCCATGAGGGCGAATGGCTTGGAGATAATGGAGAACTTATATACGTAATATTTAATTCCCTTGGAGTTTTATGGATGCTCGTCACAGGATTCCAAATGTTTTCAAAAACAATTTCATTTACCAAAAAGGTTACTAAAGGCGAGTCAAAAGGTTAAGATATAGAACTTGTAGGATAATAATGACCAAAATGGCCAAAGAGAAACAAGAGAAGGATTTAGAAACCGGTATTAATGCTGACGCATCAGTTGATGTAGTAGTCGAACAAAAAGAAAAAAATACGGTTTCTGAGACTACGCAAACCTTAAGCGCATCCAATCTTATTAAGGAATTTGAGAGCGAACAATTAAAAAAAGAATTACCAGAAATTTATGTTGGTGACACTGTTAAAGTTGGAGTGAAAATTACAGAAGGTAACAAAGAAAGAGTCCAACCTTATGAAGGCGTTGTCATAGCAAAAAGACATGGAGGAATTAACCAGACTATTACGGTTAGAAGAATTTTTCAGGGTATAGGTGTTGAAAGAGTATTTATGCTACATAGTCCACAGGTTGCCTCTCTAAAAGTTGAACGTAGAGGTAAAGTAAGAAGAGCTAAGTTATTCTATCTGAGAGATAGAGTAGGAAAAGCTACTCGCGTAAAACAACGCTTTGATCGATAAAGTTGTAAATTAATCAACTTATTGGTCACAAAGACGCTTATAATTATCTAAATGCGTCGTTAGTTCAGTTGGTAGAACGCAGGTCTCCAAAACCTGATGTCGGGGGTTCAAGTCCTCCACGACGCGTTTGATCAACATTATGTAAATCATTTTTTCATAAGATGGAGTTAGATCTTCAACCTGGGGACGTAGTTAAAGTCCTCGAATCAGCAGCTTTAGGATGGGTTCGTGCAAGAGTTATCAGAGTTAAGTCTGGTGGGAGAGTTGTCGTACAAAGTGACCAAGGCAGTGAATTTACTGCCAGAGGCAATCAAGTTAGGTTGATAGAACCTGCTGGTTTTAGACCTCAAAAATAAATATTTGTATACACTAAGGCAGTTAAAAAACTAATTATTTCTGTAAATCCTCAAATTAATAAATTTTTTTTATTACAACCCAATAAATTAAGTATTATGATCTGATAATTTTAAGAATGTAGTTCTAAATAAATTTAGAACAAAGCTCTGGGACCGTAGTTCAACTGGTTAGAGCACCGCCCTGTCACGGCGGAAGTTGCGGGTTCGAATCCCGTCGGTCCCGTTTTTTCTAAAAGAAATTTGGAAAAACGTTTAAGACTAGCCCCGAGTCCAACGGGATTATTTCATATTGGGACAGCGCGAACAGCACTATTCAATTGGTTGTATGCACAAAAAATAGGTGGAAAATTTCTTATCAGAATAGAAGATACAGATTTTCTTCGATCTAAATCTGAATATACAAAAAATATATTAGAGGGCTTGAAATGGCTTGGACTTAAATGGGATGAAGAACCTATAAAGCAAAGTGACCGAATTTCGATTCACAAAAGTTATATCAAAAAACTATTGGAATTTGGAGCTGCATATAGGTGCTTTACATCAGAAGATGAAATATCTGAATTAAGAGAAGAACAAAAAAAGAAAGGATTACCTCCAAAGCATGATAATAGACACAGAAGTCTTTCAAAAGAAGAAATAGAAAAATTCATATCCCAAGGGCGAACTTCAGTAATAAGATTTAAGATTGATGAAAAAATTGAAATTAAATGGGCAGATCAAATTAGAGGCGAAATCAAATGGCAAGGGAAGGATTTGGGTGGTGATTTAGTTTTGTCAAGAAGGGCTAAGGGATATGAGATTGGAGATCCTTTGTATAATCTTGCAGTTGTAGTTGATGATAATTTTATGAATATTACTCATGTTGTAAGAGGTGAAGACCATATATCGAACACTGCAAAACAAATATTGATTTATAAAGCTTTAAATTTTAATTTGCCAACTTTTTCCCATACACCCTTAATACTTAATAGCGAAGGGAAAAAATTATCTAAGAGAGATTGCGTTACATCAATCGACGAATTTAAAGAAATGGGATATTTACCTGAGGCCTTATCGAACTATATGGCCTTTTTAGGTTGGTCTCCAAAATCTGCTGACAGAGAAATACTTTCACTTAAAGAGATATCTGAAATTTTTGAATTATCAAATATAAACAAAGCTGGAGCTAAATTCAGTTGGGAAAAACTCAACTGGATTAATTCTCAATATATAAAAAATATGGAATCAATAAAATTAAGTGAGATCATTAGTAAATACTGGGATGATAATGGTTGGGTGCCACCATCTCAAGAATGGGCTAGTAAATTAGTAATTTTGCTTAGAGACTCTATGACTCTTTTAAAAGATTCAATTGATCAATCAAAACCATTTTTCTTAATACCCACAATTCAAGAAGAAGGTCAAGATTTTCTGAAAAACAAGGATAGTAAAGCATCTCTAAAATTAATCTTAAATTATTTAACTGAGAGAAACACTACAAAACTTAATAAAGAAAAAGCCAAAGAAATAATAAACGAAATCTCAAAAATGCATAATATTAAAAAAGGGATATTAATGAAATCATTAAGAGTAGCCTTTTTTGGATCTCTCAGTGGGCCAGATTTAATTCAAAGTTGGGAGCTTTTTGCAGAGAGTAAAACTGATAGAACTCGAATTGAAAGATGTCTTAAATCAATCTAAATTGTTTTTTCGGCCTAATTCAAGCCTATTTGCCAAAGGCTTAGCCGAAAGGCCTTGAATTCCTACTGTCATCAATATAGTAAGAAAAACTAAACCTTGTAGACGGCCAGCACCAAGGATACCCGCCTGCTCTAATCTGATAGAAAAAAGAGAAGCTACAGCTGCAGTAACTATACCTCTTGGGGCTAACCAGGCTAAAAATATTTTTTCTTTTAAGTTTAATTCTCTCCCCATTGTTGCTATCCAGATAGAGAATGGGCGAACAATTACCATCAACATAAAAACGCAGACAACTCCTCCCCAGCCAAGCGGACTTAATTCACCCCAAGAAACGTCAGCGGCCAAAAGAGGGAAAAGCACTGTTATTGCTAATTGAGCTAATTCGCCTATTAGATTATCCAATCTCTCCTTATCTATAACTTCTCTTTTGCCTACAATAAAACCTGCCGCGACTGAAGCAGGCAAGCCTGATTCTGGTAAAAAATATTCGCAAATTCCATACACAAGAAAAATAAATCCAAGGGTAACTTGAAGCTCTATACCAAATGAGGCTTCATTTTTTATTTTTTTTAAAATTTCTGATAGTAACCATCCTGCACTTAATCCGATTAAGACTCCCCCCCCTAATCTTTGCATTAATGCTATAAATACATCGTTAATTCCACGAAGGTCTCCTAAAGTCAGTTCTAAAAGCAGTAATGCTAGTACTGCTCCAATTGGTTCAAGCAGCAACCCCTCAGCTTTTAAAACTTCCGAAAGTGGGGAAGCTAATTTTATTTGTTCCACTAATGGAGAGACAACTGTTGGTCCAGTAGCTAGAACTATGGCACTATATACTCCTGCCACTTGCCATGAGAGGCCCGCCAGCCAATGAGAAATAAAAATTCCAGCTGATAATGAAATAAAAAGTCTTACTAATGAAATTTTTAAAACAGTATTTCTTATATTCCCTTCAGGCAGTTTTAAATTTAATCCTCCTTCAAATAACACCAAACAGACTAGTAGACCCACAATAGTTTCAAGCCCTTGCCCGAGATCTAAAGGCTCAACCAGTCCTAATCCTGATCTGCCGATGAATAATCCAGAAAGCAATAAAATAACAACACTTGGGAATCCTGTAAAAGAAGAAATTAATCGAGCACAAGCACCTGCAAATACAGTTATCCCCCAAAGTAATCCAAGCCTTTCAGGCGTCATATAAAATTATAAATAATAAAGATATTCATTATTTTGATTAAATCAATAATCTTATCTCAAGTCCAATAAATACAATACTTTTTAATTTAATTCATCGGCTGAACAAGAGTAACTTTTATTAAATCTTTCGAAACTAATTTTAAGAAAATTAATTTTATTTCTATTAAGAAAAAAGGCTTATTAAAGCAATTACTATAAAAATAATTCCTATACCAACAGTTGCCATCCTTCCATTCCATATTTCAGCTTGAGGGGTAAAACCTCTTTTCCACAAATTCAGTTCCTTTTTATCAACGAAGTTTTTTGTCTCATTAATCTCGATTTTAGATTGTTTGTTCATTGAAGTTAGAAAGGAGGGTTTTCTTCATAAAGGGTATTTGCTTGTTCAATTGATAGTCTTCCTGCGACTCCTAATTTAAGGGAACTTAAATGATCCTTAAATTTGATTCTGAACAATGCCGCCGCTCCAATCATTGCCGCATTATCTGTACAAAGATCAAGAGGAGCTAAGTGAACTTTAATAGATTTTTTACTAGCTTCACTAATCATCATTTTTCTTAATGTATTGTTAGCAGCCACACCCCCTACTACAACAACATTATCCAAGCTGTGATCTTCTGCGCATTGCATTGTTCTCTCTACCAAGACCTCTGCCACTACTCTCTCAAAACTTGCAGCGATGTCAGGAGTGGGAACGGTCTTCCCATCCAAATTTATTCTCTCAACTAATCTTAATACGGCAGTTTTTAGACCACTAAAAGAGAAATCATATTTAAGAAATCCACCTTTTTTATCAGAGATCCTACATTTTGGTAAATTAAATTTCATTGGGTCCCCATTTTTAGCAATCTTTTCAATTGCCGGTCCTCCTGGATAACTAAGACCTAATAGTCTGCCAACTTTATCAAAGGCTTCTCCAGCAGCATCATCAAAACTTTTTCCAAGTCTTTGCATCCCCCTTCTATCATCAACCTTTATTAATTCTGTATGCCCGCCGCTAACAAGTAATGTAAGAAAAGATTTCTTTGGATAGTTTTCTGAAAATAGAATTGAGGATAAATGTCCCTCCAAATGATGAATCCCCAAAAATGGTTTTGAATGTAACATGCAAAGTGATCTTGCAGTTATAGAGCCAACTCGTAAACAACCAACTAATCCAGGAGCTACAGTTGACGCAATATAATCTACTTCCTCAATTTTAATTTTTGATTTTTCTAAAGCCTTATCTAAAACAAAAGGTAATAACTCTAAATGCTTTCTAGCTGCAAGTTCAGGCACAACTCCTCCCCATTTTGAATGATCTTCGATTTGAGAGGCAATTATATTTGAATGTATTCTGAAAGTATCGCCAATATTAGAAACTATTGAGACAGATGTCTCATCACAACTTGTTTCAATAGCTAAAACTTTATGCATTTTTGATTCAACTTGTTCTATTTTAATATTAATTTCTTACTTAACACATTATAAGGAATTAAAGATTGCAACTTATGAAATTCTTTTTTTCAATCATAACCTCAGTTTTTCTGTTCCTCGGAATTACTCCAATTGCTCTAGCTGCAAATGGGCCTGCCTTAAACGCAGATAGAGCTAGTACAGAATATACCGCTTCAGCCCTCACAAAATGCTCTGAAAATCCTAAATTCATTGAGAGAGCAAATTCTGCAACTACTCAAAAAGACATAGCAAGATTTGAAAGATATGGAAAAGCATCATGCGGAGATGATGGTCTTCCTCATTTAATAATTGGACCTCCTCTTGAGCCATGGGGGGCCCTTTTAAATAGAGGTCATGAAGGAGATTTACTTATTCCCGGAGTATTGTTCATTTACATTGCTGGAATTATAGGTTGGTCAGGAAGAGAGTATCTCATTGAATCAAAAAAGACTAAGAATCCAGCAGATCTTGAGATCATTATTGACCTAGATTTAGCCAGAAAATGTCTTGTAAAAGGAGCCCAATGGCCTCTTCTTGCTAATAAACAAGGTAGGAATGGAGATTTAAGAGAGAAAGATAACAATATTACACTTAATGGTCCTCGCTAAACATCCTAAAAAAAACTTTCATAAAACAAATGTTCAAAATTCTAAACACAAAATTTGTCAGATCTGCTCCAGTGGTAGCCGCAATTTGGCTAAGCCTTACAGCTGGAATAATTATTGAATTTAATAGGTTTTTCCCAGATTTATTATTCCATCCAATGAGTTGATAAATAGAAAATAATCAAGTTTTTATTAACTTGATTATTTTTTTTGCTGTTTCATCAACATTGTGATTTGTTAATGCAAAATCAAATTCATTTGATACCGAAATCTCATAATTAGCCCTTGAGAGTCTTCTTTTAATTGCCTCTTCTTTTTCTGTACCTCTATTTCTTATTCTTCTCTCTAACTCCTTTTTATCCGGAGGGAGTAAAAATATAGACTGTGAATTAGGAAACTTATTTTTTATTTGCCTTGCACCCTCTACTTCAATTTCAAGTAGTACGGTAAATCCCTTTTTTATTTTCTCATTAACAGAATACAAAGGCGTTCCATAGTAGTTTCCAGCAAATTGAGCCCATTCAAGGAAAAGGTTTTGTTCAATCATTTCTTTAAACTTTTCTTGATTTAAAAAGTAGTAATTTTCTCCGTCCTTCTCTCCCTCTCTAGGTTCTCTAGTAGTTGCAGATATTGAAAGCCAAAAATTTTTTTCTTTACCTAATATTTCTTTAACAACTGTTCCTTTACCTACCCCGCTGGGTCCAGTAAGGATAATAAGTTTTTTTTGATTTTTCATATTAAATTTTTTACAGTAAAATAAACATCTTGAGAAATAAAAAAGGAATAATGCAAAAAGGTGTTCCACAGATAATGGATATTACATCTATTAAATCTGTCTTGCATTATTTGACAAAGAACATCTTACCTACAAAGTTTGAGACTGCCCAACAACCAGAGCCTAATACAATTCAATTATGTTTCAGAGGAGTTGATTCTCAAACATGGTTAGAAGTTTCATGGAATGGAGACTCTCCAAGAATACTAAAGATAAATAAGCCAGAAAAGATTGGTAGAGAAAGTACACTTTCCAAACAAATAAGATACGGATTAAAGTATATGGCTTTAATTTCGATTGATCAAGATGATTTCGAGAGAGTAATAAAATTTAGTTTTGCAAAAAAACCTGGAGATGAAATTAATAAGTATTTAATTTTTGAATTAATGGGAAAACATAGTAATATTTTTTATCTGGATAATAAACATAAAATAATTGCCGTTGGTAAACAAATTAAATCCAGTCAATCTAGTTTTAGAACAATTTCAACAGGATCAATTTATTCTGGCCCTCCAGTCAATCTCAAAAAACAACCTAGAGAAGATGAGTCTTTTCAATCATGGAAAGACTCAATTTCAATAGTACCTGAGTCTTTGAAATACTGTTTAATAAATACCTATCAAGGAGTAAGCCCTATCCTCACAAAACAATTAGAGGTTGTTAGCGCAACTGTTAATTCAGAAATAATGGAAAAAAATATTGATTTCATTAGCAACTCAGATTTAAAGGAGATATTTAAAAATTGGAAGATTTGGATAAACAGGTTTAAAAACAATAACTTTAACTTTTCTACATTCAACAAAGATTTTTATTGCGTTTGGTTTTTTGATAGGGAAGTTAATTGCGAAAATAAAATAGATTTATGCACAAGCTTAGAGAATTATTATGATTATCATCTAAAACAAAAAAAACTTGAATTATTGGAAAATAAAATTGAAGGGATAATTTTTAAACAGAACAATACTGAGAAAAAGAATTTAAATATTCAATATGATCTTCTGACAAAATCAGAAAACTACGAGATATATAAAGAAAAAGCTGATATTATATTTTCCTCACATGAAATTAAAAAACAAGACATTATAAAGGGACAAAAACTATATAAAAAATCAAAAAAACTAAAGAGATCTAGAGAATTAATAAAAGAAAGATTAAGTATTTACAAAACAAATATAGAAAGATTAGACGAATTCACTACGCTTCTAGAAAATTTAAATTCTTTAAATCATGAAAAACTTTCTATGAAAATCAAACTACTAGAAGAAATTATGGAAGAAATTTGTAACGAGTTTAATATCAATATCAAGAAGCAAAGAGAAGATCAGAAAAGTACATATGAGATAGAGTCTTCACCAATTCAAGTTGACACTCCCACAGGATTAAAGCTTCAGGTAGGGCGAAATATGAGGCAAAATGATTTAATAAGCTTTAAGTTCTCAAAAAAAGGCGATTTATGGTTTCATGCACAGGAATCACCAGGCAGTCATGTAGTTTTGAAGTCTTCATCCCAAGTAGCATCTGAACAAGATCTTCAAATAGCTGCAGATTTAGCTGCTTTATTTAGTAAAGCAAAAAGAAACATCAAAGTTCCAATTAATTTAGTAAAGATTAAAGATTTGCAAAAAATCAAAAACGGAGGACCGGGATGCGTTTCCTTTAAAAATGGAGAAATTATTTGGGGAAATCCTACAAGAGGAGAAGATTACATTAAAAAAA
>CABYNZ010000011.1 GCA_902520485.1 uncultured Prochlorococcus sp.
TTTAATTGATTGCAAAAATATTAATTCAAATGAGTTAAAAAACACAATTCTTATGAGTATTAAGAATAATGATGGTGAAAGATTATTAATAAACACAATTATAAAAAAATGCGGATTAAAACAAGTAGAAAATATTAATATATTTTTAAACGAAAGACATCTAACAAATTTGTCTGCTTGCTTATCCAATTTAAATGATACTGATGAAATAATTAAAAATAAATTGCCATTTGATTTGTTATCAATTGAGCTGAGAGATGGAATTCAAAACTTATCTAAAATAACTGGTCAAGAATTAACAGAGGAACTTCTAGATAATATTTTTTCTAAGTTTTGTATTGGTAAATAAATTTGAGTTAAATTACATAGTGATATATAGTTGATTCTCTAACTTCAGTTTAATTTTTATTAATTAATTATTTCTTAGTTTAGTGGATTTAAATACTCCAATAATAAGTAAAATCATTGATAATTGGATCGATGAAGATATAGGTAAGGGAGATCTTACAAGTTCCTCTATTACAGAAGAGAATGGTAATGCATATTGGATTGCAAAAGAAGAGGGTATATTCTGCGGGGTTGAAATTATAAAAGAAATTTTTAGAAAAATTGATTTAAAAATCAGTCCAAAATTTAATATCTCTGATGGAGATCAATTTGTTAAAGATCAAAAACTCTTAGAAATATATGGGCCTTCAAAAAGTTTGCTAGCTAGTGAAAGAATAAGCTTAAATATAGCAATGCATTTATCTGGAATATCAACATACACAAAGAATCTTGTAAATAAGTTAGAAGGTACAAATATAAAATTAGCAGATACTAGGAAAACGACTCCTGGCTTAAGAATATTTGAAAAATATGCATTCAAATGCGGAGGTGGAGTCAATCATAGAATAGGATTATACGATGCAGCTATGATAAAAGAAAATCACATTGCATGGACAGACAATCTTAATAATGCAGTAAAAAAAATTCGACTAAATTCGCCTTTTACAACTCATATCATAATTGAAGCTGAGAATATCGAACAGGCAAAAGAAGCAGTATTAGCAGGAGCAGATAGTGTCTTATTGGATGAACTTAGCCCTGAAATAATCAAAAAAAACGTTCAAGAATTAAGAGATTTATCAATGAATAGCTTAAAAAAAGAAGTAAATAAAAATTTGATAATAGAAGTTTCTGGAATTAACCCTGAAGAAATTAGTAAATATCTAATAAAAGGTATTGATTTGATTTCAACAAGTTCTTCAATCACCAAAAGTAATTGGATTGATTTGAGTATGCGTTATATTAATTAATTATATAGATAAATAATTGAATAATTAATGCTAATCATTTTTAAAGAATTAACAAAACAATTTGAACAATCTCTTTTAGATAGTCTTGAAAAAAATGATAAAAAAGGAGAATTCGAAATTCTTCAAAAAAATTTAATTACACAATCATCAAAAGAGGAATTTGGTGATTATCAATGTAATGTTTGTTTAAGTTTATCTAAAATATATAAAAAGAACCCAAGAGATATTTCTAATGATTTTATTAACCTTTTAAATAAAAATAAAAGCATATCAAAATTATGTAAGAGTCTAGAAATAGCTGGACCTGGATTTATAAATATAAAATTAAAAGATGAGGTTCTAATAAAAGAAATTAAGTCAAATATTCAATGCAATAGGGCTGGCATACCTCTAATTAGAAAAGATTTAGATAGTGGTTTGTCCAATAAAGTTATTGTAGATTTTTCTAGCCCTAATATTGCTAAAGAAATGCATGTAGGGCATTTAAGATCTACAATAATAGGTGACTCAATATCTAGAATTTTCGAGTTAAGAGGTTATGAAGTATTAAGACTCAATCATGTTGGTGATTGGGGAACACAATTTGGCATGCTTATTACTCAGCTCAAAGATTTATATTCAAATGATCTAGAAGAAATAGGAAAGATCAAAATAAGTGATTTAGTTGAATTTTATAAAGAATCAAAAAAAAGATTTGATAACGAATCTGAATTCCAAAAAAGATCTAGAGAGGAAGTAGTTAAGTTACAAAGTGGAGATATTAAATCGATTAAAGCTTGGAAATTATTATGTGATCAATCAAGGAAAGAATTTGATGAAATCTATAAAAATTTAAAAATAAAAATAGAAGAAAGAGGTGAATCTTTTTATAATCCCTTCTTAAAATCAGTTATTGATGATTTGAATTTAGAAAAAATATTAGTAGAAGATCAAGGAGCAAAATGTGTATTTTTAGATGGGATGACTAATAAAGAAGGCAAACCTTTACCGCTAATTATTCAAAAAAAAGATGGGGGTTTTAATTATGCCACTACAGATCTTGCTGCTATAAGGTACAGATTCAATAAACCTCCTAATGGCGATGATGCTTCAAGAATTATTTATGTAACTGATCATGGGCAAGCAAATCATTTTGCTGGAGTTTTTCAAGTTGCAAAAAAAGCAAAATGGATCCCAGAAAATTGTCTAGTAGACCATGTCCCTTTTGGGTTAGTTCAAGGAATTGATGGCAAAAAACTAAAGACAAGAGAAGGTGAAACAATACGCCTAAAAGATTTATTAAATGAAGCAGTTAGAAGAGCAAAAGAAGATTTATTGAAAAGATTAGAAGATGAAGATCGTTATGAGACCGAAGAGTTTATAACAAATACTTCAAGAATTATTGGATTAGGAGCTGTTAAGTATGCAGATTTAAGTCAAAATAGGATTACCAATTATCAATTTAGTTTTGATAAAATGCTTTCCCTAAACGGTAATACTGCTCCTTATTTGTTATATACACTTGTAAGAATTTTAGGAATTAAAAGAAAAAATAATTTTGTTTATGACTCTAAAGATTTTCAATACGTAAATTATGAACATAAATCTGAGTGGAAACTTATCAGAAAATTACTTAGGTTCGATGAAGTCATAATTTCTATTGAAAAAGACTTAATGCCAAATAGATTATGCAATTATCTGTTCGAGCTATGTCAGACTTTTAATAGATTCTATGATCAAGTTCCAATCCTCAAAGAAGAAAAAAATATAAAAATTTCTAGGCTTAATTTATGTGACTTAACTGCAAAAACACTAAAATTAAGCTTAGAGCTTTTAGGAATTGAAACTTTAGAAAGAATGTAATGAATGATTTTGATCCACTAAATAATCTTTTCCCAAAACCAAGAGAAGAAATAATAAATATGCAGTCTTACTCTGCACCTTTAGAAAATAGAAGAAATTTACTCCGCTTAGACTTTAATGAAAATACTTTAGGTCCAAGTCCTAAGGTTCTAGAGGCATTACAAGTGATAAAATTAGATGAGATTTCAATTTATCCAGAATATAATTTTTTAAAAAAATTTTTATGTGATAAGTATCTTGATTCAAGAAAATTTGGTAATGATGAAATCGGAATTTTCAATGGAGCAGATGCAGCAATAAATGCAATTTTCAATTGCTTTGGAGAAAAAGATCAAATATTTCTAACCACAAATCCAACTTTTGGTTACTATTCTCCTTGTGCAGAAATCCGAGGAATGAAAAAAATAAGTTGTTCTTACATTGGAGAAAATTTTCTATTCCCCATCGAAGAATTTAGGGAAAAAATAATAAAGCATAATCCAAAGTTAATATTTATTTGCAATCCAAATAATCCAACAGGAACTGTTCTAAGCTCTCATGAAATAATTAATTTAGCCAATATCAATAAAGATTCATTAATAGTTGTTGATGAACTATATGAAAAATTTAATGGAGATAGTCTTCTTGAATCGATAGATTTTGAAAAGAATAAAAATATATTAATAATCCAATCTCTTTCAAAAACTGCAGGTCTAGCTGGTTTAAGAATAGGTTTTACTTTTGGCAATAAAAGTTTAATTCAGTACATTAATAAAGTTACAGGACCATATGATGTAAACAGCTTTGCTATAATAGCCGCATTAGCAGCACTTAAAGACAAATCATATATTGATAATTATGTTTTAGAAGTAAAAAAGGCGAGAGAATGGATTTTAAATAAATTTAAATCAACAAAAATCAGAACTCACTTTAGTGGAGGTAATTATTTCTTAATTTGGCCAAAAAAAAATCCTAAAATCTTAATACAACAGATGAGAGAAAAAGGTATTCTTATTAGAAGTATGGAAAACAAAAAAGATATTAGTAATTCAATAAGAGTTAGTATTGGAACTAAAGAACAAATGATTTTTTTCTGGGACAATTACAAGATATTAGATTTAAAAAATTAATTACTGAAAATATAAATTGTATTTTGATCGATTGTTTTAGGTTTTATTTGAAAATCTTTTCCAACATATTTTACTTTAAAATCTTTCATATTTTCGATAAATAAATCAGCATTTGAGAAATCACATTCTTTATTAATTTTTTTGCCGCGTTCAAAGTGCACAGGAATAACTACATTAGGTTTTAGAAGCTTAACTATTTTTGAGGCTTCTTTACCATTGTAAGATTTTATTCCTCCTCCAATTGAAATAAACAATATATCTGGACCAGACAAAATAATTTGACTGTTTATATCAATATCACCAGCAGCTCCTCCCATATGGACAATTTTAAGATCATTCTGCTCCCAACTCCAAACAGTTGCCATCCCAAATCTTCTTCCATCTACTCTGTCATGTGGTACGGAAATTCCATTTAATAAAATATCCTCAAATTGATAGATTCCTGGCTCAACGAACATTAATTGATCATTAGGGTTATATCCTTCATCTGGAAGCCTAGAACTAGCCAAAATAAAATCTACGTTGACTTCTTTTGGCTCCTTTAAATTACTTGCACAACCTATTGCTTTAAAGGGATTTATAAGAATAGATTTTTCTGCACTAGTAATTAAAAAACTACTATGTCCCAAACTTTTTATTCCTAAGTTTCTTGCCAATAATGAGGTAGGTAAAAAAGAGCTAACTAATATCAAAAATAAAAAGTTTTTAATTTGAGAAATCATAATATTATTTTTTGTTATTTTACTTTTGTTCAGCCATTTTTAGAAAATTACTAATTAATTTATGACCAAATTGCGTCAACACACTTTCAGGATGGAACTGTACCCCATGTAAATGTTTATATTCTTTATGAGAGATAGCCATAATTGTTGAGTCTTCTAAAGTCGCAGTTATGTCGAAACAAGATGGTAAAGAACTTGAATCAACTATAAGACTATGGTATCTAGTAGCCACAAATGGAGTCTCGATATCTTTAAACAATCCTTTTTGATTATGAAATATTTTGGATGTCTTACCATGCATAAGTTCTTTCCCAACTATAACCTTACCTCCAAAAGCTTGGGCCAAAGCTTGATGACCTAAACAAACTCCCAAGGTCGGAATATTTTTAGATAATTTTTTTAGAATTGGCAGACAAATTCCAGATTGATCTGGATTACCTGGACCTGGAGATAAGAGAATTCCACCAGGATTTAATTTGATAATTTCTTCTAAAGTAATTTCATCATTTCTTTTAACTATTAATTCTTTAGTTATTTCATGCTCAACTGAAAGTTCTCCTAAATATTGAACAAGGTTATAAGTAAAACTATCGTAATTATCAATAACGAGAAACATATTTATATGGATTTAAAATAACAACTTTATTTTAGGAACAAAGATATATACAGCAATAATAACAGAATTAATGGAAGCTAATAATACTGCTCCTGCAGAAGTATCTTTTGAAATTTTAGCCAAAATACTAAATTCTTTTTTCACTGCTAAATCAACGATTGATTCAATAGATGTGTTCAATATTTCTAATATTAAAACAGACATTATTGTTGCAATCAAAATAACATAATTACTTAGACTAATTTTTAGTAAAAAACCAATTATTAAACTTGTAACTGCAAAAATTAATTGAATTTTAAAATTTCTTGAAGTTTTTAATACATAACTAATACCACTGAAAGCATACTTAAAACTACTAAATATATTACTAGAAGTTTTGTATGATTCTTTTCTATTTTCTAAATAGTTGATTTTTTTTCCCATTTATTTTTAATCTAATCGAGTAATTAAATATTCTTGGAAATTTAACATATTTTCTAAATCATGCTCATTATTATGTTCCCATCTCAAAAGATGTAAAAATCCATGACTAGCCAGCCAGATCATCTCTCTATAGATTGAATGTTTATATTCATAAGATTGCTCAAGTGCCATCTCTAATGATATAAAAATATCTCCCAACTCTATATGATCTAAATTATTTAGAGATTCATCAGAAATAATTGGAAAAGATAGAACATCAGTTGGACCATTTTTTTGCATCCATTTCTTATTCAAAGAAGCAATTTCTTGATTAGTTATTATCTGTAAGCCTAATGAAAAAGATTTTTTTTCAAAAATATAATTTGGTAATTCATAATCCTCTTTTTTTAATATAGTATTTATCCAAGATAAAAAAACTTTCTCCCAAAAAATAGATTCAAAAATAAGATGAGTTTTAGTATCTTTTAACTTATTTGAAAATTGAGATAAATCATTACATTGAAAAACCAAATCTAAATTTATTTCAGAAATAATTTTTTCTTTCATACATTCTTAAACTGGAATATTGGGCTTACCTATTGTGGCCACAAGTATTAATATCCCAATTAAAACTAGAAAGGTTATTGAAAAATGAGAAATACTTTTTGAGCCTTTCCTTACCATATTTCTCATAGCAAGCTTTATAAAGCTTGGAGGAGAAACTTTTTTTTCTAAAATTTCGTTTTTATTTTCCATTAGTTATTCAATAGATTCATTAGAAGAAATATTCATACGTAATAATTCATGAATAAATGGGTCAAGTCCACCATCTAAAACACTATCTAACTCATTAGTCTCCTGCATAGTCCTAAGATCTTTTACCATTTGATAGGGATGGAAAACATAATTTCTTATTTGATTGCCCCATGCAGCTTCCACAATATCACCTTTAATATCAGCGACTTCAGCAGCTCGTTGTTCTTTAGCAATCACTAATAGTTTAGACTTTAAAAGTAACATAGCTTTTTCTTTATTTTGTAATTGAGATCTTTCTTGAGTACATCTTACTGAAATCCCTGAAGGCAAATGAACAATTCTCACTGCTGTTTCTACTTTATTAACATTTTGTCCTCCAGCTCCACCGGATCTACTCGTTGAAATTTCTAAATCTTTTTCAGGTATATCAAGTGAAATATTATCATCTAATTTTGGCATAACCTCTACCCCAGCAAAGCTTGTTTGTCTTTTGCCATTGGCATTAAAAGGAGAAATTCTTACTAATCTATGAGTTCCTTTTTCATGTTGCAGATAGCCATAGGCATATTTTCCATCAATTTCAAACGTTACACTTTTAATACCTGCTTCTTCTCCTTGAGATAATTCATTAATGACAAGGCTCATTTGATTATTATCGGCCCATCTAGAGTACATTCTTAATAATATCTCTACCCAATCCTGCGCATCTGTTCCACCCGCACCTGCGTTAATAGAAACTACTGCTCCTTCCTTATCGTATTCACCACATAACAATCTTTCAAATTCCCATTTATCCAAATTCTCTCTTAATTTCTTTAATCCCAGCTGAGATTCTAAAATCATTTCCTCTTCGGGTTCTAGCGAATAAAGCTCAAGAGAGGCATTAGCATCAGAAATAAAAGTTTTCCATTTATCTAACAATTCGAGTTGTGCTTTGACATCATCAAGGATTAACATTTGCTTTTTAGCTTCTTCTTGATTATCCCAAAATTCAGGCTGAGCAGAAATTTGCTCTAACTCTTTCCTTTTCGCTTTTAATCTTGGAACGTCAAAGACAATCCTGAGCATTACCCAGGCGCTCTGTTAGTTCCGAAAGATCTTTTTTGAAATCTGTAATATCTATCAAAATAGAATTTAATCGTTATTTATAATCTAACAAGCACTTTTGTTTAATAGTATAAACTAAGTATTATTTTAAAAAAATGTCCAAAGTTGAAATTTATACTTGGCAATATTGCCCATTCTGTATTCGAGCAAAATCACTACTCAAGAAAAAAAATGTAAATTTTACAGAATATAAAATAGATGGCGACGAAGATGCCAGAGCATTGATGATTGAAAGAGCTGATGGTAGAAGAACATTACCACAAATATTTATAGATAATGAGGGTATCGGAGGCTGCGATGATCTCTACGCATTAGAAAATGAAAATAAATTAGAAGCATTATTAAACTAGATCTTATGAAATTTCTATTCGTAATAGATCCAATTAAAAATATAAATCCCTTAAAAGATTCAACTGCTGCTTTAATGCAAGCATCATCAAAAAAAAATATTGAAATCTGGAGTTGTACTCCTCAAGACCTGGAAGCTAGAGGTGATGAAGTATGGGCATCTTCCGTAAAAGTTGAAGTAATTCCATGGATTTCTTTCAAAGAGAATGATTGCATACCTCTCGCCGAATTTAATTGCATTTGGATGAGAAAAGATCCTCCTGTAAATGAGGCTTATTTATATGCAACCCATCTTTTAGAAGTTGCCGAAAGAAAAGGAGTAAAAGTAATTAACAAACCCTCATCGTTAAGAGCGTGGAATGAAAAGCTAGGTGCTTTAAGATACAGCCACTTAATGGCACCTACAATAGTTGCGAGTAAGGTAAAAGATCTTATTAATTTTGCAAATATAAATAATGAAGTTGTCATAAAACCTCTAGGAGGAAAAGGTGGTCAAGGTGTTATAAGGATAAATAAAAATTCTCCAGGAATTAAATCAATCATTGAATTAATCACTTCTCAAGAAGAATTACCCGTTATGATGCAAAAATTTATTCCTGAAGTCGTAGAGGGTGATAAAAGAATAATTATCGTAAACGGAGAAGCAATTGGATCAATAAATAGGATTCCTCAAGGAGGCGATTTTAGGAGTAATTTAGCGATGGGAGGCAAGGCTGAACCCACATTATTAACAGAAAAAGAAAAAAGTATCTGCTCAGAATTATCTCAACACTTCAAAGATGAGGGTTTATTTTTTGTAGGTATTGATGTAATAAATGGAATGCTTAGCGAGATTAATGTAACCAGTCCAACAGGTTTAAGAGAAATAGAAAATTTATCCAATAAAAATGTTTCAGAGGAAGTTATTGAAAAATTAGTAGAAATTATCTAGGGTTTTTAGCGCAAAATATCTGTTTTACTATAGATTCAAATTTTAATTTAATCTCATCTATTTCTCTCTCTAAAACGGAGCCAGAAACTATACCTGAACCTGCAGTAAATTCAATATTTTCTTCAATACATCTTGCGCCTCTTATTACCAAAAGAAATGAAGCATTGCCTGATGAATCAACCCAACCCATTGGAGAAGCATAATTTCCTCTAGGAAAAGACTCAAGAGTGTTTATCCAATCCAATGCTGCATTTTTTGGGTATCCACAAACAGCTGGAGATGGATGTAAGTTTTTAAGTAATTCAAAAGGACAAATATTTTCAACTTTAGAGAAAATGAGTGTTTGCAAATGAGAAATATCTCCAAATGAATTTACCTTGATATCACTTTTTTTAAAGTTTGTTATTTTTGAAACTTCTAAAGATTTAATCAAATGTTGTATTACATAATTATGTTCCTTTAAGTCTTTAGTACTTTTTAGGAGTTTCTTAAAATTTGAATTAGTAGAGATAGTTCCAGCAAGAGCCTCTAAAGTTAAATTAGGTTTAGAGAAAGAAAATAATTTTTCTGGAGATGCTCCAAACAAAATATCCTTACTATTCCTTTTCCAAACGTATCTACATGTATTTGGTTGATTCTTTTTAAATCTTTTTAAAATTTCTACTAAATCTAATTTATTTTTAAGTTTTATTTTAATCCTATTCGCTAAAACTATCTTTTCGAGGATATCTTTATCTACTAATTGAATTCCTCTATTTACTACTTTTTTCATTTTTGTTTTAGAAGTTTCTAAGGAGCGTGAGAAATCATCAATAAAAGGGGAATCAAAACTAGTTTTTAAGACAGATGATTTTATTAATTCTGAGCCAGAATTAATAACTTGATTTCTAATTGTCCATATTTCTTCAATTAATGTTCTTAATGATGATTTACCTTCAACATGACCATTGATTCTTAACCAGCAATTCTTGCCACTTTTAGTAATTAATATTTTTGGCAAAATGGCTTCCAAACTAGGGATATCTGAAGGTAAATTCTTATTATTCAAATTTTCAGAGAAAGAAAATAAATAAATTATTTTTGAAAGTGCAGAATTATGCGATTCATTAGTTAAGTTAATTAAATTTTTAAAATTCTCAGAATTAAACTCTTTTGCTACCTCAAATCTTTTTGGGCCATCCAGAGTAACATATTTACACTTCTCGAAAGCTATATATGAAATGCCATCAGATTCCTCCCAAAATGAAGAAAACGGATATTGATTTATTAACAATTCATAAACTTGGAATAAATCAATACAAGGAATCTCAACACAAATACTCACTAATCCAGAATTTTCAACTTTCTTATCGAAAGAGGAAAATACATCTTTTAAAAAATCTGTTAAGTTTAAATCATTTTTCATTACTTATTGAAAATAACTAAAAATGATGCAATAAAGTAAAAAATGTAACTCAATTTATAAACTACATTCAATAATTATCTAATTTTGCGCGTTAATTAAAAATGGACGAAGATAAAAAAAAATTATGGAAAAAAGCAATAAAATGGCCTCTTTATTCTGTTGCCATACTTCCAGTTTTAATAACAGGGGCTTACTTACTCAATCAATATAAAGAGGTAAAAATTTATAATTTGATTTCATTTACTTTAGCTGCAATTTTGATATTACTTTGGGAAAATCTAACTAATGATTTATACGACGCAGAAACAGGAATCGATGAATTTAAATTCCATTCAATTGTAAATCTTGTAAAAAATAAAAAAATAATTTCATTTATTGCATATACATCTTTAGTTATTGGTTTATTAATAATTTTAATTATTTCAGTATCAACAAGTATAAACATTTTTATTTTGGTGGCAGCTTGCTGCTTCTTAGGATATTTATATCAAGGTCCTCCTTTTAGATTGGGCTATCAAGGTTTAGGAGAACCATTATGCTGGCTTGCATTTGGACCTTTTGCGTACTCTGCAATCTTAATTGCGTTAAATCCGTCTAATATTTACTTCGAAGATATTCCATGGAAGGTTTCTTTATTACTTGGTTCAGGACCTTCCTTGGCAACAACTCTTGTATTATTTTGTTCTCATTTTCATCAAATTTCTGAAGATAAAAAGCATGGGAAAAATTCGCCTTTAGTTCGCTTAGGAGCAAAAAAAGGTTCTCAATTTGTGCCTTGGATAATTTTTACAATATATATTTTTCAACTTTTCATAATAGTTTATGGATTTATTCCAGTTTTTTGCATCCTTTATTTGCTTAGTTTCCCTCAAGCAATAAGACTTATAAATTTATTAAAATCTTCGTATGCAAAACCTTCTGCAATAAAAAATTGCAAATTCGTCGCAATAAAATTTCAAACTCTTAATGGAATTGGTTTAATCACAGGATTAATATTTAATTACTTGCTAAATAAATGAACTTAATATTTCAAAAAAAATCTTATAGCTTTAAGTTATCGGCCAAAGTAGAAAATTCTAAAACCAATTACCACACAAAATCGGGTTGGATAATTAAATTAATAAGTAATGATAAAAAAATAGGGTTTGGAGAAGTTTCACCGCTACATAAAAAAGACTTAAAAAAGTGTGGGAAACAACTAGATATGATCCCTGAGTATATAGAGGAATTTAATTTATCTGAGCAAATAAATATTTTTCACCCATGTATTCAATCTGCAATAAATTCTGCATTAGCTGAGATCAATGGGAAAATAATTTTTAAAAAAAAATACTACTTTGATGAAATTGGTAAAACAGCCATATTGTTAAATCATGAAAATGTAGTTTCAGATCTAAATGATATTAAAAAAAGACATTGTGATATTGGAAAATCATTAACTTTAAAATGGAAAGTAGCACTAAAAAATAACCATGAGGAAGAAGCAAAATTAGAAGAAATTTTAAGCAAAATAGGTAATAATATTAAGTTAAGAATAGATGCTAATGGTTCTTGGGGAAGAGACATAGCTAATAGATGGGCTGATATCTTGAAAGATAATGAAAATATAGATTGGTTAGAACAACCTCTCTGTGTTGATGATATTGATGGACTGACAGAACTAAACAAAAAAATTCCAATAGCTTTAGACGAATCACTTTTAAAATTTCCAACTTTGATTGATGAGTGGAAGGGTTGGCAAATTAGAAGGCCTTCTCAAGAAAATAATCCAGTTAAACTTTTAAGAGAATTAGAAAATAAAAAAGCTTTAATATCTATAAGTACCTCATTTGAAACTGGAATAGGAAAGAGATGGCTCCATCATTTATCTTCTCTACAATTACAAGGACCAACGCCAAAAGTTCCTGGTTTAGCAATGAATAAATTCCCTAATTCGTTTCTATTTTTAAATGAAGCAAAAAAGATATGGGATCAACTATGAAAAATAAAATTCATACTATTGAAGTTGAAAATAACGAAACTCAATCTGTAAAAAAAATTATTGAAAAAATTAGGGAGAATAAAATTATACATGTAAAAAACAAATTTTATGAAGACAAAGATGTATTAGATTCAATTACTGAAAATGGGCCAGCAATTATCTTAAACAGTAGTGGGAGTTCTGGAAAACCGAGACAATGTTTTCACCATTTAAATAATCTTATATTATCTGCAACTACATCAGGTCAATGGCTAATAGAGCAAGGATTTGAATTACAAAACTGCTTAATTTTAAATACTTTACCCCTGAACCATATAAGTGGATTAATGCCAATTTTTAGAAGTCAAACTTGGGGATGTGATTGTATTAATATTTCTCCGAATTTGATAAAAAAAACTCGAGAACTTTTACATTTCACAATTAAATTTAAAAAAAACAAAAAACACTTGATTACGTCATTAGTACCTACCCAATTACAAAGACTTTTAGCTCAAAAAGATGGAATTAGTTGGCTAAAAATTTTTGATCTAATTTGGGTAGGTGGAGCTTCAATTCCAGACGAAACTGCAGAACAATGCATAAAAGAAAAAATAAAATTAGCACCTTGTTACGGCTCAACTGAAACAGCAGCAATGGTTACGAGTTTAAAACCAAAAGAATTTTTAATGGGTTTTAAAAATGTTGGAGAAATACTACCTGATACAAAAATAAGAATTAACACACAAGGATTAATCGAGATAAAATCAGCCAGAATTGGAATCGAAATAATAGATTCTTTAAAAACTGAAAATTTCAAAAATAAAAATGGGTGGTGGCAAACAAGTGATTTAGGAGAAATTAAGCAAATCAATAATTCTTACTATTTAAAATTTATTGGAAGAAGTGATAATGCCTTTAATTCAGGAGGAGAAGTTGTTTTCCCTGAAATAATTGAATCTAGATTAAATGATTTCATTATGAAAGAAAATATCCCAATTAATAAATTCAATATTTCGAAAGTATCTAACAAATTATGGGGAAATAAAATTAAAGTAATAGTTGAATTTAGAGAACTTACAAATGATAAAAATATTGAAATTTCTTTAAATTTATTAAAAAATTTTTCTCAAAGTTGGCCTAAACATGAAAAGCCTGAAAAATGGATTGTTAAAAACAAAAATAGCATTACAGAAAAAATAAACTATAAATTTAAAAAATAATAATCAGCATTCTTTTATAAAAAAGCTATTTACTTGGAACAAATGAGTATTAATTTTATTAGGGGCAATTTTTACTTTTAATAAATCTCCAATTTTTATAGGCGCATGAAAGTTTGCTTCACAATTAACTATTGGAAAAATAATTTGACTTTTACGTATAGAAAAATCTGGAAAAATATCATGACAAGGAATACCATAGATTTCAATACTTTCTTCCCAAGCTTCATGCGACCATTTTAATAAGTTATGAAAATGAATTACACCTGCAGAATCACAATCACCAAACCTTACCTTCTTCTGCAATATTAACCAGTCAGATGGTTTCATTTAAATAAATTATCTATCAACAGATCCCATAATGACATCTATTGAACCGAGGATTGCCATAATATCAGCGATTTTGGCACCTTTAAGAATATGAGGCAATATTTGCAGATTATTTAAATCAGCTGCTCTGATTTTAAATCTCCATGGGGTAACTTCATTATTTCCTTGAATAAATACACCTATTTCTCCTTTGCCGGACTCTAATCTTGTATATAATTCTCCGTTAGGAATTTTAAAAGTTGGAGCAACCTTCTTAGCTACATATTGATAGTCAATACCAAATATTTCACTTTTCTTATCTTCAGTCGCCATTCTTTGAGCTTCTAAATTTTCTGTTGGACCTCCTGGAATCATTTTGCAGGCTTGGCGAATGATGCTTAATGATTGTCTCATCTCTTCAACTCTTACTCGATATCTCGCATAACAATCTCCTTCTTTTTCTGAAGCAATCTGCCAATCAAAATCGTCATAACATTCATAACTATCGACTTTCCTTAGATCCCAGGAAACTCCAGAAGCTCTAAGCATTGGCCCAGACAAAGACCAATTAATTGCCTGGTCTCTTTGTATTGTTCCTAGACCTTCAATTCTTTTTCTAAAAATTGGATTATTTGTAATTAATTTTTCGTATTCATCTACCTTAGGACCAAACCAATCGCAAAAGTCTATACATTTTTCTAACCATCCGTATGGGAGATCACATGCGACACCGCCTATCCTAAAGAAATTATTATTTATTAGCCTTTGTCCAGTAGCAGCTTCCCAGAGATCATAGATCATCTCTCTTTCTCTAAAAATATAGAAAAATGGAGTTTGAGCTCCTACGTCTGCTAAAAAGGGACCAAGCCATAAAAGATGATTAGCAATACGATTAAGTTCGAGCATAAGAACTCTGATGTAACTAGCTCTTTTGGGAACTGGAATATTAGCTAATCTTTCAGGAGCATTTACTACAATAGCTTCATAAAACATTCCTGCTGCATAATCCATTCTGCTTACATAAGGGACATACATTACATTTGTTCTATTTTCAGCTATCTTTTCCATTCCTCTATGTAAATATCCAATTACTGGCTCACAATCAATGACATTCTCACCATCAAGAGTTACAACTAACCTTAAAACCCCATGCATTGAAGGATGGTGAGGGCCGAAATTGACCACCATTGGTTCTGTTCTAGTCTCTAGCTGAGCCATTCGAAATTTAACTTCTAAACAAATCTTAGTCGAAAGTTATGCAAACTGACCTATCTGATTCATCTTTTTTCAATCATAAATCAGTGATGACAGATGAGATTATGGCCTCATTAGAGCATTACCCACTTATACATAACAATCAACTTAAAGGAATAGACGCAACTTTAGGCGGAGGCGGGCACTCTTATCATTTATTGAGAAAATATTCGGATTTAAATATAATTGGACTTGATCAAGATCAATTCGCAAGAAAATCAGCATTAAAAAAACTTGATGAGTTTAAAAGTAGGCTTGATATTAAGGCTACAAATTTTGCGGATTTTGTACCAAAAGAAAAAGTTGCTTTTGTTATTGCAGATCTTGGAGTTAATAGCAACCAACTTGATGACCCTAAAAGAGGATTTAGTTTCCAAAAAGATGGTCCGCTTGATATGCGCATGAATCCTTTGCTTGATGTTGATGCAGAGAAATTAATTGAGGTTTTAAATGAAAAAGATCTCGCTAACCTAATTTATAAATATGGAGAAGAGAGATTATCAAGAAAGATTGCTAGGAAAATAAAAATGGATTTGAAGGAAAATGGGAAATATTCTGGGACAAAAGAATTAGCCTATTCTATTGCAGGCTGCTTTCCACCAAAACAAAGATATAAAAAAATACACCCAGCAACACGAACATTTCAAGCACTAAGAATTGCTGTCAATAAAGAAATTGAAGTATTAGAAAAATTTTTGCAAGTTGTACCTGAATGGCTTTTGCCAGGAGGTATTGTTTCTATTATTAGTTTTCATTCCCTGGAGGATAGGTTAGTTAAAAATTCTTTTAAAAATGATCAAAGACTAAAAAACCTGACAAAAAAGCCAATAACTCCTTCCGAAAAAGAAGTCGAACTCAATAAAAGAGCTAGAAGTGGAAAATTAAGAATTGCTCAATTAAAATAAGAGCCAATAATTTCTAGCGTAATGATCTGATCGTATTTGTAAGAATATGAATTGCTTGTTTTATATCTTTTGAATTAGTGCTTAATCCAATACTTAACCTTATTGAGGATTCTGCTTCTTTTAAAGACCTACCTAAGGCTAGTAAAACATGAGATGGTTCACCATTACTACATGCAGAACCACTAGAACAAATTATTTTAGATTTTAAAAGTTTATGAAACTTTGCCCCGTTTAAATCCAATACAGTCAAATTTAAATTGTGAGGTAATCTTTTTTCTATGGAGCCATTAATTAATAAACCAGAATTATTTTCTAACAAACCCTTTAAAAGGGTATTTCTATGCAAAAGTAATTTCTCAGCATTATTTTTTTGATTAAAAACTGCTATCTCTATTGCTTTAGCAAAGCCAACTACTAAAGGAAGAGGTAATGTACCAGACCTGAGACCATATTCCTGACCTCCTCCAACAATTAAAGGATCAAGATTCATTTCTTCATCAATCAAAAGAAGTCCTATCCCTTTAGGACCATATATTTTATGAGAACTCATCGTTATCATATTTACATCTGATAAAAGATTGTCTAACTCGATATAACCTAAACATTGTGCAAAATCAGAGTGAAAAGTTATTCCTCGCGATTTACATATCTTTGAAATATTCTCTACAGGCTGGATAACTCCTATTTCGTTATTTGCCAACATAACACTCACCAGAAATGTATCTTCTCTTATATTTTTTCTGAATTTTTCTTCTGAAATTAAGCCATCTTTCTCAGGATTAATTTCTGTAACCATAAATCCCTCTTTTTTTAGTTGGTTTAGTGGCTCCAAAACAGCTTTATGCTCTGTTTTTAAGGTAATAATATGTCCATAATTTCCTGTTTTTTTATAGAAATTTCTAGCAAAACCTAATAGAGCTAAGTTATTAGATTCAGTTGCCCCGCTTGTAAAAATAACTTTTTTATTCTTAAGAAATAAATTTTGTTCTATTTTTTCTCTTGAGGCTTCCAATATAGCGCTTGCGTTAATCCCCGCCAAATTAGATTTGCTTGCAGGGTTAGAAAATATCTCACTCCAAAAAGGTTTCATAGAATCAACAACATCTTTGGAGCAAGGAGTCGAAGATTGATAATCGAGTAGTATGGGATTTGATAGCATTATGTTTAGTATATAAAATTCTGTTTATTACTAGAAAATCAAATTTAAGAATTTAAAAAATGAATGAAATTAATCAAATAAATAATGAACCGGTAAGAAAATCAAGAATTTTATTAGTTGATGATGAACCTGGTTTAAGAACAGCTGTTAAAACATTTTTAGAAGATGAAGGCTTTGAAATATTTGTAGCAGTTGATGGCGAGGATGGTTGGGAAAAAGCTCAAACAACTTTCCCCGATTTAATAATTAGCGATGTTATGATGCCACGAGCCAACGGTTATGATTTATTAGAAAAAATTAGAGAGGATGAAAAATTAGGAGGAACTCCAGTTATTTTTCTAACTGCAAAAGGAATGACCCTAGACAGAACAGAAGGTTATCTTGCAGGAGTTGATGATTATATTTCCAAACCTTTCGATCCCGATGAATTAGCTGCAAGAGTTAAAAATGTAATCAACAGACAAGAACGACTATTAAAAGAAGCGGCACGATTCGCAGATATTGACGTAAGCAAAATGGCAAAACAAATTACTGAAATAAAATCTATGCTCACAGACCAAAACCAAACTAATCCAGAAAATAAAATTAATCTTCATAGTTTTACTCCTAGAGAAGCAAGTGTGCTTCAACTAGTAGCAGAGGGACTGATGAACAAGGAAATTGCTAGAAAGCTTGAAACATCAATTAGAAATGTGGAGAAATATGTAAGTAGACTTTTTATCAAGACAGGTACATCTAGCCGAACAGAATTAGTTCGTTATGCACTTGAAAATCATTTAGTAAAATAAATTATTTAATTTTTTCGAATTCAATTAGTTTTGAAAAATAAAAAGGAGCTTGATTTAATTTCTTTTTAACAACTTTAAATCCTCTTTCTTTAGCAGCATTAATAATACCCTTTTCTTTCAATGTATATGCCCTTGTAGTTTTACTTGGCCCAGGAAATAATTTTCCAATATTTTTTAGAACAGCAAGAACTGGAGTGTAAGGAGCAAAGCTAACGATTAGTTTTTCTTTGCTTAAATCGCATAGATGTTGAACCATTTCTTCTGCGACCGGTTGAGGATAATGAATAAATACATCCAAACAAACTACAACATCAAATATTCCTTTTAATTTTTCCAGATCACAGACTTCATATTTAATTTTACCTTGACTCAAACCTAATTCATGAATGCGTTTTTTTGTTTCTTTAATCATTTCAGAAGAAATATCGCTCACCTGTAGTTCTTTTATACCGAGTCTTAATAAAGGTATGGAAAGACTTCCTACACCACAGCCTGCATCACAATAACTTTTTTTTGTTAGTTCAGGATAATTTTTGATGTATGAGACTACATCATCTACAGTTTTTTGATGTCCTTTCCTAATATTTTTCTGAACTGTATTAATTTCATCAGATTTGCTATAAATTTTATTCCATCTTTCAAAGCCAGTTCCATTAAAATACTCTCTTACTTCACTTTTTTCGATAATCTTATTTGACGTCATAGTATTCTATGAAAATTTATCCTTATTTATACTAACTAACTGGCGCCAAATTAATTGCACGCCATTATAGGAAAGAATTGATTTGTTATTTTGTCAGAATTGAATTCTAAAAATATTTATAAAATTGCTGTCGTAATGGGTAGTGATTCAGATCTAAAAACATTGAAACCAGCCATTGATATTTTAAGAGAATTTGGAATAAAAACTGAAGTTTGTATACTTTCTGCACATCGAACACCTATTGAAATGATGGAATATGCAAAAAATGCAGAATCAGAAAACATAAAAGTAATAATTGCCGGTGCTGGGGGTGCTGCTCATCTTCCAGGAATGCTGGCATCCATAACTTGCATTCCTGTAATTGGCGTACCAGTAGAGAGTAAGACACTTAAGGGGATTGACTCTCTTTTATCAATCGTTCAAATGCCCGCTGGAATTCCAGTTGCAACAGTTGCGATTAATGGAGGTCAGAATGCTGGATTATTGGCAATAGAGATGATCAGTTTATTTGATGAATCCATAAAGAAAAATTTGAAAGAATTCAGAGAAAATCTACATTCACAGGTAAGAACTAAAAATAGTAAGTTATCAAATATTGGACCTGACAATTATCTTCAAAATAAATGAATTAGTATTTTTCTATTAGGCCTTGTTAAGAAAGTTTTCTTTTTTAAGGTAATTAATAATTTTTTCAACGGAATCATTTAAATCTAACGAACCTGTATCAACAACAATTTCGGGATTAAGAGGAGCTTCATATGGACTAGAAATCCCTGTGAATTCCTTAATTTCACCCAAACGAGCTTTTTTATAAAGACCTTTAGTATCCCTATTTTCACAAACTGTGATATCAGCAGCACAATAAACTTCAATAAAATCCTTAGATCCAATAATTTTTCTCACCTTATCTCTATCGCTAATAAATGGCGAAACGAATGCAGTAATAGTTATTATCCCAGCATTCATAAATAAATTCGCAACTTCGCCAATTCTTCTTATATTTTCTTCTCTATCTTCATCCGAAAAACCAAGATCTTTACATAAACCGTGTCTAATATTATCTCCATCCAACACATAAGTTGAAAAACCATCTAAGTGTAAAACTTCATTTAAAGCGTTGGCCAAAGTACTCTTACCAGAACCAGATAAACCTGTAAACCAGATAACCATACCTTTATGACCTCTCATTTTCTCTAACTTTTCTCTATCAATAGTTAAGTTGTGCCACTTTATATTGGTTGACTTTGTTTGATTTTGTTCTTTCATTTTTTACTTCATCAAAATTAAAAACCTATCCTAACCCTTGCTTCATAAATTATGAAATCCCTCTTTACGAAGAAACTCAATCGATTTCGATACCATATCACCCTGTAACTGGATATTTCTATCAATTAATGTTCCTCCAGTCCCACAAAAAACTTTAATTTTTTTTAGTAATTCTTTTAATAAGATTTCATCCTCAGTGCCTAAACCTCTAATTAAAGTTATAGTCTTGCCCTTTTTACCTTTTTTTTGTTTTGAAATATTTATTTTTGATCTTTTATTAAAAGTATCTACCTTAGCTTTTTCTTCAGATTTCTTTTCTTGATTATCAAATTCGATCCAATTCTTTTTTCCCATTATTTTCAATATAATCTATAGTTAGTTAATACTTATTCTATAGAAAAAGTGGTAAGTACATTTTCTCGCAACGATCAAAACTATAAAAATGACGATTTAAATCAACCCTCCAAAGAGGGAAGATTTGGAAAATATGGTGGTCAATATGTTCCTGAAACGCTAATGCCCGCTCTTTTTGAGCTTGAAGACGCTGCATCTAATGCATGGAAAGACAAACTTTTTGTAGAAGAATTAAATCATCTACTTAAGACTTATGTAGGAAGAGAAACACCACTTTATGAAGCTAAAAGACTTACTGAACATTACAAAAATAAACAAGCAACTCCGAGAATATGGCTTAAAAGAGAAGATTTAAATCATACTGGGGCTCACAAAATTAATAATGCTCTTGGACAAGCTTTATTGGCAATAAGAATGGGCAAAAAAAGAATAATTGCAGAAACTGGAGCAGGTCAGCATGGAGTTGCTACTGCTACTGTTTGTGCGAGATTTGGCTTGAAATGTATTATCTACATGGGTGCTGAAGACATAAAAAGGCAATCCCTTAACGTTTTCAGAATGAAACTTTTAGGAGCTGAAGTTAAAGTTGTAAATTCTGGAACTGCAACACTTAAGGATGCTACTAGTGAGGCCATTAGAGATTGGGTTTCTAATGTCGAAACCACACACTATATTTTAGGATCTGTTGCAGGCCCACACCCTTTCCCAAAGATTGTGCGGGATTTTCATGCAGTTATAGGTGAAGAAACTAAAAAACAATGTTTGGAATCATTTGGGTCTTTGCCCGATATTTTGCTTGCTTGTGTAGGTGGGGGATCAAATGCAATGGGGCTTTTCCATCCTTTTGTTAAAGAAACTTCTGTGCGTCTTATTGGAGTTGAAGCCGCAGGAAGCGGAGTTGATACTGACAAACATGCTGCCACTATCACTAAAGGGTCAGTTGGAATTTTGCATGGATCAATGAGTCTTCTCTTGCAAGATGATAATGGTCAAGTACAAGAAGCTCACTCAATAAGTGCAGGGTTAGATTACCCTGGAGTAGGACCTGAACATAGCCATTTAAAAGATATAGGAAGAGCAGAATACGGATCAGTCACAGATCAAGAAGCTTTAGAAGCTTTAAAACTTGTTAGTGAACTAGAAGGAATTATACCTGCACTTGAAACTTCCCATGCCTTTGCTTGGTTAGATAAATTATGCCCTTCTCTTGAAAAAGATACTCATATAGTTATCAATTGCTCTGGTAGAGGCGACAAAGATGTTAATACTGTTGCATCTTCATTAGATATTTAATCAATACCTTGGGATTGATGGGTCAATATATCTACTCCATCCATCAATACCCTCATCCAAATTCCATATTTCGCTCACAATATTATTATCCAAGCACCATTGAGAAAAGTTATAACTTCTTATTCCTGCATGACAGATAACTACAATTTCTCTGTCTAATAAACCAGCAAATATTTCTTCGACATATTCAGATGTAACTTTACTAATTGGTATATGTAAAAATTCTTTTGAGAAACGAGCTATTTCAAGCTCTGACTGTTCTCTTACATCAATCAAAACTGGATCTTCTTTCTCAGAATTAAACCAATCATTGAGACTAGAAGCATTTATAGATTTTGGATAACTTCCCAATTTATAGGATAAATTATGTGTTATTTACAATTTAATAAATTAAGTTGCAGTAAGGAGTTTATTGTTAAAAATAAAAATAAACATTGATAATGAAACTTAGAGTAGTAGCAATAATACTATTATTAACTTTATTACTTTTTTTTGGTTTTAAAAAAGTCTCTGCTAATAAAAACAAGGAGCAAAGTTCAAATATTAACCAACTAAATATCTTAAGATATATACCTAAAAATAATAAATTATTATTTATTTCAAATTTAGATAGTTTTCATATTGTTAATAATCTTGAAAAAGATAAAAATGCAACAAACCAAGATGACTTTGTTTTAACACAAGACTCTATACTAAATTACTTAGGTATAGATCTAGGAAACAATAAATTAGAAGATATCTATAATAATGAACTTATAATCTCATTTTTTGAAAATAATAAAAAGCTTAAAGATGATATTTTGATTATTTTTAAAATTAAGCCAGAAAAAACGATAGACGATTTATTAAATTTGCCTAATAAAATTGATCAAATTGATGAGATAATTTCAATTAATAGAGAAAACAAAATAAATTTCCTTAACTATATATACCGAACCGAGGATAATTATATAATTACCTCATCAGATAAAAAATTAATCAAAAATAGTATTAGCTCCAGCAATAATTTTAAAGAAAATAATTTTAAATATGAGGAAGAACTTTTTAGACTAAAAAACGAAAAAAATATATTATTCACAAATAAATTTTGGGTAAGCATATTTTTTGATAAAGAAATTTTTACTGAGAATAAAGAGGATGTTATAGCTACAACATTTGATTTAAAAAATAAATACTTAATTTTAAAATCGTATTTACTAAATAATAAAAAAAATATTGATATTCTTACTTACGATCAGTTAATAAATCAAGAGAATAAGAATAATAATGAAGATAATCCTGAAATTTCAATTTTTAGTGATATAAAAAATCTTGAAAAATATCTAAAACCTTTAATAAATGATTTTGAACTCAATTTTTTTGAAGAGTTTAATCAAAATGATAATCAAAACATTTTAATTCTCAATTCAAATAAAGATTGGCTTATTACATTTGAAAAAAATAATGAAGATCAATTTGATTTAAGTGCTTTTAAAAAACTAAAAGATTTCAACAAATATACTTTGAAACAAAATGAAGACATTTATTCGATATATTCCAAAGATATTCTTGAAGAAAAAGACGATGTTATAAAACAATTAACTTATGAAAATATCTATTCAATAGAATCAGGAGATTTACAAATCATAAGTAATCATTTAATTGATGGTAAAAAACTAGAGAAAATATCAAAAAAATTTTTTAACTTCAAAATTAATAAAGATAAATCTGCTTTTCTTTATTCAAAAGTTGATATCAAAAATGATAATTCTAATAATATTAAATATTTTTCTAGTTTGCAGGACCTTAATTTTCTCATTAAAAATATTTTAAAAATATCAAATGAAGAATCGCTAGAAATCATAAGTCAATCTATTCCTGAAAAAAATCCAATTCTTTATAAAGAAACAAAATTAAAAATTCTCTAAATTAAATTTATTCAAACAAGCTTCAATCACAATCATTTTTAATTTTTTGTGAAATTAATATCTTGTGGTTAATTAAAAATTATTTGACTATCTTTAATCTATAAGTATTTGATATTGAATTAAGCAATTGGATAGCAACAAACTAATTTTAAAACCAGGATTAGAGGGTGTCCCAGTTACTAATTCATCTATCTGTGATATTGATGGGAAGAAAGGTAAATTATTGTACAGAGGCTATTCCATTGAGGAACTATCCAAAAAAAGCAGTTTTTTAGAAACTGCTTACCTATTAATTTGGGGTGAATTGCCCACAGCTATTCAACTAAGAGATTTCGAACAAGAAGTTCAGATGCATCGAAGGTTAAGTTTTAGAGTCAGAGATATGATGAAATGTTTCCCTGCAACCGGTCATCCTATGGATGCTCTGCAATCTAGTGCAGCTTCTTTGGGACTCTTCTATTCACGTAGAGCAATAGATGATCCTAATTACATCTACAACGCAGTGATAAGACTAATAGCAAAGATACCCACAATGATTGCTGCGTTTCAACTAATCAGAAAAGGTCAAGACCCCATTCAACCTAGAGATGATTTAACTTACTCATCAAATTTTCTTTACATGTTGACTGAAAAAGAACAAGATCCTATAGCTGCAAAAGTTTTTGATAGGTGTTTAATTCTACATGCCGAACATAGTTTAAACGCAAGTACATTTAGCGCTAGAGTGACTGCAAGTACTCTTACAGACCCATATGCTGTCATAGCCTCTGCAGTAGGGACCTTGGCTGGCCCATTGCATGGAGGAGCAAATGAAGATGTAATTGCAATGTTAGAAGAGATTAAAACCCCAGAAAATGCTGGATCTTTTTTAGATAATGCAATAAAAAATAAAAGCAAGATAATGGGCTTCGGCCACAGAGAATATAAAGTTAAAGATCCAAGAGCAATAATTCTTCAAAAACTGGCAGAAGAGCTTTTTATTAGATTTGGAGCAGATGAAATGTATGAAGTTGCTAAATCACTTGAGGCAGAGGCAATACCAAGACTTGGACCTAAGGGTATATTTCCTAACGTGGACTTTTATTCTGGTCTTGTTTATAGAAAACTTGGTATTCCTCGTGACTTATTTACGCCAATTTTTGCCATATCTAGAGTGGCAGGTTGGTTAGCTCATTGGAGAGAGCAACTTGGAGCAAATAGAATTTTCAGACCATCGCAAATCTACACGGGTTCAGCACCAAGAGATTGGATCAGCCTAGAAAATAGGGAATAATATTTGCAGCTTTTCATAAAAAACACACATATTGTTTGTGAAGAGTTAATGTATTAAGTAAATAACTTAAAAATTTTGGAATACGGATTAGATCTCGAATATAGTTTTAATGAATTCTTGAAAGGCTTTGGCCTGTCCAGCGAAATCGCTCATATAATTTGGCTCCCTCTCCCTATGCTTTTGGTTTTGGTAGCGGCAGTTGTTGGGGTTTTAGTAACAGTTTGGCTTGAAAGAAAAATATCTGCTGCTGCTCAACAAAGAATAGGCCCTGAATATGCAGGAGCGCTTGGTGTCCTTCAACCAATTGCAGATGGCCTTAAGTTACTTGTAAAAGAGGATATTATTCCTGATAAAGCGGATGGAATTCTCTTCACTGCAGGACCAATATTAGTTCTTGTTCCAGTGATTCTGTCCTGGCTAATTGTTCCTTTTGGACAAAACCTCTTAATAAGTAATGTTGGTATTGGAATTTTCCTATGGATCGCTTTAAGCAGTATCCAGCCAATTGGACTTCTTATGAGCGGATATGCATCAAATAATAAATATTCTTTATTGGGAGGATTAAGAGCTGCTGCTCAATCAATAAGTTACGAAATTCCTTTAGCTTTATCTGTACTAGCTGTGGTACTAATGACAAATTCTCTAAGTACTATTGACATTGTCAACCAACAAAGTGGTGCTGGAATTCTTAGTTGGAATATATGGAGACAACCAGTTGGTTTTATAGTTTTTTGGATTTGTGCTCTTGCAGAATGTGAGAGACTTCCATTTGACTTGCCTGAAGCTGAAGAAGAATTAGTGGCGGGATATCAAACTGAATATGCAGGGATGAAATTCGCATTGTTCTACCTTGGTAGTTACATTAATTTAATCCTTTCAGCTTTATTGGTATCAATACTTTATTTAGGAGGTTGGGGTTTTCCCATTCCAGTTGAAATAATATCTAAGTTTCTAAACTTGCCAATTAATGCACCCTTCATACAAGTTTTCACTGCATCAATAGGAATTGTAATGACTGTATTGAAAGCATATCTTCTAGTTTTCATTGCAATATTATTGCGTTGGACAACTCCTAGAGTAAGAATAGATCAACTATTAGATCTTGGATGGAAGTTTCTTCTTCCAATATCTCTTGCTAATCTTTTGATAACTGCAGGATTAAAACTTGCTTTCCCGCAATTCTTTGGTGGTTAAACTTAAGTAAAAATACTTAAATTTAAAATTAATCCACTAAAATAAAATAAATAAGTAAATTCTTCAAATGAAAAATTTTCTTCAACAAATAAATAGCTATATCAAAGAAGCATTTAATGCTGGTAAATATTTATATAATGGATTGTCAGTAACTTTTGATCATCTTCGAAGAAGGCCTGTTACCGTCCAATATCCATATGAAAAATTAATACCTTCTGAAAGATATAGAGGAAGAATACATTATGAATTCGATAAATGCATTGCTTGCGAAGTTTGCGTGAGAGTATGCCCCATAAATCTTCCAGTAGTTGATTGGGTAATGAATAAAGAGACCAAAAAAAAGGAACTTAGAAATTATTCTATAGATTTTGGAGTTTGTATATTTTGTGGAAATTGTGTTGAATATTGTCCAACTAATTGTCTGTCAATGACAGAAGAATATGAATTAGCTACTTTTGACAGACACAATCTAAACTTTGATAATGTTGCACTTGGTAGGCTACCTACTAATGTCACAACAGATCCTTCAGTAAAACCTCTTAGAGAACTTGCTTATCTTCCTAAAGGTGTAATGGATCCTCATGAAATCCCAGCTTCAGATGCTAGAGTTGGTAAATTACCTGAAGAAGTCTATGATTGGATGAGGCCTGAATCCAATGAAAATAAAGATAAAATTTCTAATCCTAACAATTAATCTCCATTAATTTATGTCCATTGCAATAACAACCCAAATTATTTGTTTTACAGTCTTATCTTTAGTTATCCTTATTGGAGCACTAGGTGTTGTATTACTCGAAAGTATTGTTTATTCAGCCTTTCTTCTTGGGGGAGTTTTCATGAGTGTGGCAGGATTATATCTTCTTTTAAATGCAAGTTTTGTGGCTGCAGCACAAGTTTTAGTTTATGTGGGTGCTGTTAACGTATTAATAATTTTTGCAATAATGTTAGTCAATAAAAAAGAGGATTTAAAGCCTATTAATGACATTAAATCGAGACGAATAATATCGACATCAATATGTATAACCCTATTAAGCCTCTTAATAAGAGTTGATTTGACAAATGCATGGAGCTTATCAAGTCCTCAAAATGCAATAGGAGAAGAATCAACTATCAGAATTGGTGAACATCTATTTAGTGATTATTTACTCCCATTTGAAGTAGCATCAGTTTTACTTTTAATGGCAATGATTGGGGCTATTGTATTAGCTAGAAGAGATGTAATGAGCAAAGATATTTCTACTGGATTACCTGTTGATCAAGAGTTAATTGAAAAATCTTCAGAACCATTACTTACGAATAAAAATTAACCTTTCAAATTTCTTATTATGAGTTTAGAATCAATCCCTATCCAAGCTTTTTTAATAGTATCTTCATCACTATTCTGTATTGGTATTTGGGGATTATTAAATAGCAGAAATGCAGTCAGGGTTCTTATGAGCATTGAATTAATGCTCAATGCAGTAAATATAAACTTGATGTCATTTTCTTCCTACATTGACAATAATTTAATTCAAGGACAAGTTTTTACAATTTTTGTGATTACTGTTGCTGCTGCAGAAGCAGCCGTTGGATTAGCTATACTATTATCTCTTTACAGAAATAGGGTAACTGTAGATATGGAAAGTTTTAATTTATTAAAATGGTAAAACCACTAAATGAAACTTTCATTAGTGCTTATTGTATATCGTTCAAATAGTTCTATAGCTCAAAAGGCTTCTAAATTCTGTGAAGAAGTACTTAAATCTAAAAATATAAAGTCAAAAAGAATTGAAAGTGATTTTCACAAAGATGAAATTGAAAAACATCTTTCTAACCCAGAATTACAACCAAATATTGGAATAGTTCTTGGTGGGGATGGAACCTTCCTAAAATGTGCAAATGCTTTAGCTGATTATGATATTCCTTTGTTGAGCATCAATATTGGTGGTAATCTGGGATTCCTTACGCAAGAAAAAGATTTTTTATTTGATAAATCTTTTATTGAAATTCTTGAAAAAGAAGAATATACAATTGACTTTCGTAATAGATTAAATTGTAATGTCTGTATTAACGGGTCAACTTCTGAGAAAAAAATTATAAAAAACTACGACGCCTTAAATGATTTTTATTTTAAATCTGTTGAAGAAGACATTTCTCCTACCAACCAAATTCAAATTGAAATAGATAACGAGAAGGTCAATGAATATAAAGGTGATGGATTAATCATATCTACATCTACTGGTTCAACTGCCTACTCAATGGCTGCAGGTGGTCCTATAGTGCACCCTAGTATTGATGCAATGATAATTAACCCTATATGCCCAATGAGTTTAGCTAGTAGACCAATAGTAATACCTAATACAAGTAAGGTAATAATTAAACCAGTACAAAAAAGTAAAGGGGAAATTAAGTTATGGAGAGACGGTTCAAAATGTATGACTATTAAAGAGAATTATTATTGTGAGATCAAAAAAGGGCAATCACCCTGCAAAATAATTAAGTTTAAAAAAAGTACTAACTACTATAATACCCTAATAAAAAAACTAGATTGGAAAGGAAATTTATCTCAAAAAAATCCAAAAAATTAAATGGCCTTAGAAATAGAAAGAAGATTTCTTATAAAAAATGATAATTGGAAAGAATTTGTAACTAAAAAAATTGATATTGAACAAGGATATTTATCCAAAAGTTTAGATGGTTGGATTATAAGATTAAGATTTACAGGGAAAGACTCCAAAATTGCGCTAAAAAAACATATCAAAGGCTTTACCAACTTTGAATTTGAATACTCCATTCCGCGAAGGGATGCTGAAAAAATCATGTCAGATCTCTCAAGTACAATTAAAAAAGAAAGATTTTTTTTAGAAGTTGAAAAAAAATCTTGGATTATAGATTGTTTTAAAGAAAATAATTATCCACTCGAAATTGCAGAAATTGAACTTTCCAATGAAGAAGAAGATTTATTTCTTCCATCATTCATTTCAAAAGAAATTACTGGGATAACCCATTACTCCAATTTCAGTCTCTCAAACAATCCTTTTTCAGAATGGAAAGAAGATTATTTGACAACTTTCAAAAGTAACTAGTCAAAAGAGTCATCCATCCTTTATATTTTCTTTATATTTAAGCAAAGTTATTTTTAATTTCTCCAGATGTATGGTCTTTACGATAAGGAAGGAATATTGAGATTTATTGATTCAGACAAAGATGCATGTATTGCATATGCAGAACTCTTTGAATTAGGTTCTACAAATTATTGTTTAATGGATTTAGCTAATGATACAAAAAAAGTAATGGGTAATACTATTCTTGATCAGAGTCTGGAAGTGAACAACAATTAAATCCATCTCTGCAAATCTTTCCGTTGTCCATTGCCCAATTCAAAAGTGCTACTCTGTTTTTAGAACCAGTTTTTGTAAACATATTACTTACATGATTATCAACGGTTCTTTTACTGATAGTTAGTTTTACAGCAATTTCTTGATTTGTGAGCCCATCAGCTACTAGATCAATGATTTCCATCTCTCTAGCTGAGAGACCCATCATATCAATGTTGTTTACTTCTTCTTCAACCATTTGCATTTAAACAGTTCCTTTTTTATATTAATTAAGTTTAGCAATCTCAGTACACTTGTTAACCAACTAGGAAACAAAGGCAATTGAAATCAAAACTTCAGCAGACTTTAGAAAAAAAATCTAAGGTAATAACGGCAGAGTTAATGCCGCCAAGAGGTGGTAACCCCATAAGATCTCTTAAGATAGCACAACTTTTGAAAGATAAGGTACATGCTGTTAACATTACCGACGGAAGCCGAGCTGTAATGAGAATGTGCAGCTTGGCAATGTCCAAACTATTACTGGAAAATGGAATAGAACCAGTAATGCAAATCTCTTGCAGAGATCGTAATAAAATTGCTTTACAATCTGACATCCTGGGAGCAAATGCTTTAGGAATTAGAAACATTTTATGCATTACCGGTGATTCAGTAAAAGCAGGGGATCAACAAGATGCTAAGGCAGTTCACGAGTTTGAGTCAGTTAGATTGCTTAAACAAATTCAAGCTTTTAATAAAGGAATAGATCCTACTCTAGGAGAACTTTCCGATGAAAAAACATTTATTTTTGCAGGTGCGGCAGCTGATCCTAGTTGCAGAAATCAAAGAAGTTTAGAAAATAGAATAAGAAAGAAAAAAGAGGCTGGAGCTAGATTTATACAAACTCAAATGGTTATGGAAAAACAAAATTTGAAAGAATTTTGCGCAAAAATTAGCAATCCTCTTGAAATGCCTGTAATTGCTGGTGTATTTCTATTAAAGTCTTACAAAAACGCTCTCTTTATAAACAAATATGTACCAGGCGCAAACATTCCTGAAAATATTTTAAATCGTCTTAAAGATGCTAAAAACCCTTTGCAGGAAGGTATAAAAATTGCAGCTGAACAAGCTCATGATTTTATGAATATCGCAAATGGTGTGCATCTAATGGCCGTAAAGGCAGAGCATTTAATTCCTGAGATTATTGAAAAAGCTGATCTTAGTCTGGAATATTAATCAAATCAGTACCTAATAATTCTGCCATAGCTTTCTGCTGGGGTGATGGCTCAGTCAAATCAGATCTTCTTGAATCTGCTATTAACCAATCTAAAGAGGCATCTTGTAAATCAAAATGATCTCCATTTTTCCCTACACAATATTTACCAAACACTAACTTATCCATAAGTCGTACACCTTTACCAATTTTAGAATAATCAAAAATAATTGAGTTATCTATAGTTGCTCCCTCGCAAATACAACAACTTGGTCCAATCATGGAAGGGCCAATAATAGTTGCCCCATCCTCTATCCTAGTCATGCCTCCTATGTAAACAGGCCCGGTAATATTAACTTTTTCCCAGTTAGCCGCAACATTCAAGCCGGTAAAAACCCCTGGTTTAATTTCCTTGCCTGGTATTTGCACTTGTCTTACTTTACCTTGTAATACATTTCTAATGGCACTCCAATAATCAGGAACTTTTCCAATATCTACCCATTCAAAATCCATTGGTAGTGCAAAAAATGGTAAATCCATTTCAACAAGTTTAGGGAAAAGATCAGCTCCGATATCAAATTTCTCTGCTGATGGTATGTAATTAAAAATTTCGGGTTCGAAAAGATAAATTCCTGTATTTATAGAGTCACTTAAAGCTTGATCAACTGATGGCTTTTCCTGGAAAGCCTTTATTCGTCCATTTTCATCTGAAACCACAACGCCATAACTAGATACTTGATCTTTAGTTACCTTTTTTGTGATTAAGCTTGCAATAGCTCCTTTCTGCTTATGTTTTTTTACAGCTTGAGTTAAATCTAAATCAACTAAAGCATCACCACATAAAACAACAAAAGTTTCATCAAAGAAATTTTGAAAATCTTGAATTTTTTTTAATCCTCCTGCAGATCCCAAAGCATCGCCAATTAATTCTCCATCTTCAATTCTTCCCTCAAAACTATAAGCAATTTCTACTCCAAATCTTTGCCCATCCCTAAAATAATTTTCAATTTCTTCAGCCAGATGAGAAACATTTACCATTATTTCCTTAAAGTTATGTTCTCTTAAAAGTTCCAAGAGGAACTCCATGACAGGTTTTTGCAAAATTGGAATCATCGGTTTCGGAATAACATGAGTAATAGGCTGAACACGTGTGCCTTTACCTGCCGCAAGTATCATTGCCTTCATAAATTCAAAATCATTTTTTAAAATTATACGTTATTACTATCAAGCTTCTAAGCTGCCATCAAGAGGCGTTACTTACCTCAAGATTTTCTATAGGCAATTGAGCTAAGCCACCATCAGGTATTATTCTTTTAATTTGAATTGGACCATATAAGGAATTAATTTGTTTAATTTCAATTTTGTTTTCAGATGATAAAAATAACAAAGCCCAAAAAACTCCCAAACGATCTTTATCTAAATCATTTTGTACAACTGTTTGCCATTTATTGACTAAATATTCAAAATCTGTCCATTGTAATGCTTTTTCCCATTCATCAATAAATTTTCCTAATGCTTTAGTGGTTTCTGGAAGTTTCTCACGATGTGCTAATGATTTTACTTGAGAAATTAGAGCCTTATCAGAATATTTTTTATTTCTTTTTCTCTTCATGATCAGCAGATCTTGAGTTTCTAAAACTTCTGCTATGGACTCTAACTGACTTACAAGTTCTCCCAATGTTGTTGTACGTTTCAGGATTGGTTGTGCAATTGATCTTCTCCTTAGATATTTTTCAGGATATTTAGGAATATCAAATTCTTTATCAATCCAATCATGATCATCCAAATCAAATTCATCTTCAAAATCTGAAGAATTTTCTTTGAAAACATCAGCTTCTAAAACCTGAGCCTTTAAATTAACTAGTACTGATGCCGCAAAAAATGCTTCGCTTGTCTCAGCCAAATCCTTATGATATGTGATTTGACTATTTGAGGATTTATTGAAATTATATGAATATTGCTCTAAAAAACTATCAATTACACTTATTACATCAATATCCCATGGATTAAGTTCACCTTTGCCTGCGGCATCTTGAAGAAACTTAATCAACAATCTAGGGCCTAATTGTTGCCTATCAATAGGAGTGAAATAAGATATTTTAAAATAGATAAAATCTAATCACAAGATATCTTTTAATTAAATTAATGCCAAACAATATTGCATTAATTTAAAAAAATTATATTGTTGGAGCTTTTAAGATGTCATTTTTTTTAGTTCCTGAAAAAATATTTGTTTTCACAGCACTTTTAACGGCGGTTAAATCTCTATCTACCAAATTATTGATAGATGCAATATAACTTTCAGTTACTAATCTTGGGTACAAACCTATTCCAATAATTGGCAAAAGTAAACATGCAATAATATAAACTTCTCTAGGCTCTGCATCTATAAGTTTTCTTTGTTCGATTAATTTAGGATTTTCTTTACCAAAGAAAATTTCTCGCAACATTGAAAGTAGATAAATAGGAGTAAGTATTACACCGATAGCAGCTAAAGAGGCCATCACTACCCTAAACGGAAGTGTGTAAACTTCATCAGTAACAAATCCTGTAAATACCATCAATTCGGAAACAAATCCGCTCATACCAGGCAAAGCTAGGGAAGCTAGAGAACAAGCAGTCCATAGGGCAAACATGATTCTCATTTTTTGTCCTACACCACTCATTTCATCAAGTTTAAGAGTCTTTGTTCTGTCGTAGGTAGCACCAACAAGAAAAAATAGACTTGCACCAATTAATCCATGACTAACCATTTGCAGCATAGCTCCGCTTGTCCCAAGGCTACTAAAACTCCCTATTCCAATAAGAACAAAACCCATATGACTTATCGAACTATACGCAATTTTTCTTTTAAGATTTCTTTGAGCAAAAGAAGTTAAAGCAGCATAAATTATATTAACTACCCCTAGAACTATTAATAATGGGGCAAATTGAGCATGAGCAACGGGTAATAATTGTGCATTAAATCTTAAAAGAGCATATCCACCCATCTTTAGTAAAATTCCTGCTAGAAGCATATGAACAGGGGCTGTAGCCTCTCCATGGGCATCTGGAAGCCAGGTATGAAGAGGAACTATTGGTAGTTTTACTCCAAATGCAATTAATAGTCCTACATAACATAATATTTGGAATTTTTGACTAAAATCTTGAGCTGCTAAGTGAGAAAACTCAAAGTTAGGGATTTCTGTACCATAGAAACCCATTGCTAAAGCTGCAAGAAGAATGAAGATAGAACTGCCAGCTGTATATATAATGAATTTTGTTGCTGCATATTGCCGATTTTTGCCACCCCATATAGCTAATAATAAATAGACAGGAATTAGCTCAAGTTCCCAGGTTAGAAAGAATAGAAGCATATCTTGTACGGCAAAAACAGCGATTTGCCCGCCATCCATAACCAATATCAAAAAGAAAAATAACTTTGGTTTGAACTTGACTGGCCATGCCGCGAGAACTGCTAAAGAAGTTATAAAACTAGTTAATAATATTAAAGGCATAGACATGCCGTCAGCACCAACAGACCAAGTTAGACCTAAATCAGGGAGCCAACTAATATTTTCTTTCAGTTGAACATTTTCACTATTTATATCAAAGCCATTTATATATGAACCTACAGTTATTAAAAAAGTTATTAGTGCAATAGATAATGCAAACCATCTCACTTCTTTACCATCCCCTTTATCTGGGAAAAAAGGAATCACAAATGCACTACCAATTGGGAATAAGATTGAGGCAGATAACCAAGGAAAGTTAGACAATCCAGCTCCCAAAGTTCCCAACATTTGTGTCGCAAAATGTGAAAAAAAATAAGTACTCAATTTAATAACAAATTTATCTTAAATTAAGTCTAGAAATTTTCTTTATTTTTTCACCCCAATGGACAGTGAAGACACACAATTGTAATTAAGATACTTGAGGAGATTGAAAACCAAATATAGCAACAAGTAGTATTACACCTCCAAAAACAATGAGAGCGTAAAATTGAGCCCTACCAGTCTCAAAATATTTTAAACCTTCTCCACTTCCTAAAGTTATAAGTCCAGTTAGATTTACTACGCCATCAACAACTTTAGAATCAACTTCTAAGACTTCTTTAGCAAGTTTTCTACTACCCTTAACAAAAAGTTTTTCATTAATATCATCTAGATACCATTTATTAGATAAGAATCGGTTGATGCTAGGAAACTGTTCGGCAAATAAAACCGATAAATTAATTTTTTTCGCAAAATATGCCTGATAAGCAATAATGATTCCAGCTGATGCAATAAGTACTGACGCAATTGCTAAAGGCAAAAATTCTTTTAATTCGAAAGCTTTTGCAGCAGTCTCTGCTTCTTCAGGATCTAGTAAATTCGCAATTTTACTATCCCATGGAAGTCCCATAAAACCGATAATTACAGACGGTACAGCAAGAAATAGCAAAGGAAATGTCATTGACCAGGGTGACTCATGAATAGACCCGTGTTCTCCATGCTCCTCTTCATTTTCTTCATCTAGGTTAGTTTTAGAGGCTATAAGAAGCTCTTTTTGCAATTCTTTATTTTCCCCTCTGAAATCTCCTTCAAAAGTCAAGAAATAAAGTCTAAACATATAAAAAGCAGTCATACCAGCTGTTAGAAGTCCTACGAACCAAAAAGCTGGAAATGATATAAAAGCATTTCCGAGTATCTCGTCTTTACTCCAAAAACCTGCTAAAGGGGGGATGCCACTAATTGCTACACAACCTATTAAAAATGTTGTTGATGTGTATGGCATTTTTTTTCTTAAACCTCCCATCAATCTCATATCTTGAGCTAATACAGGCTGATGACCAACTACTTCTTCCATAGCATGTATAACTGAACCAGATCCCAAAAATAGCATTGCTTTGAAGCAAGCGTGAGTGACTAAATGAAAAATTCCTGCTACTGGTGCTCCACAACCCATTGCGAGCATCATATACCCAAGTTGAGAAACAGTACTATATGCTAAACCTTTTTTTAAATCCATTTGGGTCAAAGCTATAGAGGCTCCTAAAAAACAAGTGATGGTACCAACTAAAGCAATAATGAACTGAATAGAGGGGAATATTGCATACAAAGGTTGAAGTCTTGCTACAAGAAATATTCCTGCAGCAACCATTGTTGCAGCATGGATAAGTGCAGAAATAGGTGTAGGGCCTTCCATCGCATCAGGCAACCACACATGAAGAGGAAACTGAGCAGATTTTGCCATTGGGCCTAAAAAAACTAAAAAACAAAGTAGTAAAGCAGCCCAAATTGGTATTGAATTATCAGATATTGATTGAGAAATTCCAGAAGCTATTTCATTGAAATCGAAACTATTTGTTGCCCAAAATAAGCCAAGAATTCCTAGTAATAAACCAAAGTCTCCCACTCTATTAACGACAAATGCTTTTTGTGCGGCGTGGGCAGCGCCATCCCTGTCATACCAAAAACCAACCAATAAGTAAGAACACATCCCAACTAATTCCCAAAAAACATAAATTTCTAATAAATTCGGACTAACTATTAATCCCATCATTGAACTACTAAATAATGCTAAATATGTAAAAAATCTGACATAACCTTTGTCATGCGCCATATAACCATGAGAGTAAATCATTACCAGCAAAGTTATTGTAGTTACTAACGCAAGCATTACACTTCCCAAAGGATCAAGGACAAATCCCATTGGGATCGTAAAATCCCCAGCATTGGCCCATACAAATAATTTTTCTACTGATTGATAACCATTTATTTGTTCAATTAAAGCTTTATAACTAATTACTGCAGAAATCCCAACGAAAGAAATCAGACCTACAGAAACAATTTCTCTTGAATTATTAATTTTCTTGTTGATGCTTATAAGTCCTAATCCAGAAAGCACTGCTCCAATAAGTGGAAAAACAGGAATTAACCAGGCAATTTCTGAAGCTTGAGGCATATTTTAAAGGATTTGTATTTTGATTTTAAACTGTCAATTGAAAAATTCAGACAAAAATGATGAATTAAATGTTTTAACAGCCATATTGATGTACTGATGAGACCACCAAAGTACTCCAATTGCAAGCAATATACCAAGTTGAGATAACCTAAAGAATTCTCTAATTTTAAATTCTTGCCTACCTTCAAGTATTGCTATAAAAGGGATTATGGAAGTATTTTTTTTAAACTTTTCAAATTCTTCTCCAAATCTGTTTGCTAATCTCTTATCCCCATGCCAGATTGCAAAAAGGTGATGCAAAATTAAGCCAATAGAAGTTATCAATGTAAATGATGTACCAATCCATAAAGTATGCGCAAAACACCAAATTATTTGACCAAATGCTTGCGGATGTCTTGTGATTCTCATTATCCCAGTTCCATAAATTCGCACTTTAGGTTTTAAAACGGACGGAATTTCTAGCAAATTGTAAGTAGCGGGATATAAAAATAAAAAACTTATTGCAGTTAAGATCCAAACCACTATAAAAACGAAATTACTACCCTGTAAATTCCATAATCTGATTCCGTCATATCTATGTGCCAAAAAATAACTAATCAAAATTATTGCAGATGGCAAACTTAAAAAAACAAAACATAACCGCCATAACCTAGGCCCCATAAAAGATTCTGCTTTGATTCTTAAAGCAGCTCCCCCGCTATGAATTACTGCAAAAATCAAAATCAAAAGTAAGATTATTAAGGAAGTTTTATGTGTTTCCATATATTTAAATTTTTCAAATAATTTTTGTTCTTAACAAGAATGCTTCCAAGCATTAGAATTATAAGTAATTGTAGGCATAATAGATGCCAGAATTACCATTTACACTCGACCAATTAAGAATACTAAAAGCGATAGCAGCTCAAGGAAGTTTTAAAAAAGCTGCAGATCTCTTATATGTCACTCAACCTGCCGTAAGTCTACAAATACAAAATTTAGAAAAACAACTTGAAATCACAATTTTCGACAGAGGTGGTAGGAAGGCTCTATTGACTGAAGCAGGGAGACTATTGCTTGAATATTGCGAACGAATTTTGAATCAATGCGATGAAGCTTGCAAAGCTATTGAAGATTTAAATAGTTTAAAAGGTGGGACTCTTGTCATTGGAGCCAGCCAAACGACGGGAACCTATTTAATGCCGAGAATGATAGGACTTTTCAGACAAAAATATCCTGATGTATCTGTTCAACTTCAAGTCCATAGTACTAGAAGAACGGGTTGGAGTGTCGCCAATGGACAAATTGACTTAGCCATTATTGGCGGACAATTACCTGGCGATTTAGAAAATTTGCTACAAGTAATTCCATATGCCACAGATCAATTAGCGTTGGTTTTACCCTCTAAACACCCACTTTCAAGCAAAAAAGAACTTTTAAAAGAAGACTTATACAAATTAAATTTTGTAACATTAGACTCTCAATCTACAACAAGAAAAGTTGTTGACAAACTTCTTAAAGATTCTGGACTTGATATTCAAAGATTAAAAATTGAAATGGAACTTAATTCTCTTGAAGCAATCAAGAATGCCGTTCAATCAGGTTTAGGAGCTTCCTTTTTGCCTGTTGTTTCTATTGAAAGAGAATTATCAGCTGGAACAATTCACAAAGCATTCGTTGCGGACTTAGAGGTTAAAAGAGAACTTAAATTAATTACTAACCCTTCAAGATATACATCAAGAGCATCGGAAGTATTTAAGAAGAATATTCTGCCTCAATTTGCTAGTTTAGAGAGCCCTTTAAGGCATTTATAATTTTAATCAAAACTGAACAGCTTCTTTATTAATACCTACTCCTCCATCTTCGGCTTGTCCATCGCCCTTTATTATAAATTTATTTTCATTTACATCGGTCTGATAAACGCATTTTACAATTGGCTTATCTCTTATAGATCCAATATAAGCAAAAGTATTCATCCTTTGCTTACATTCTCTTACATCTTCATTACTGATTGCCCCCTGTTTTTGTAAAACTGTCCAATTCTCTCTTCTAATCACACAACCCGGCTGAAGAGCTGGTTGCGTTACAAAACTGGTAGATGGATTAAGAGTTGTATACATTTCAACATCAATTACGAAAGCACTGGCTCCCCATTGCCTGCAAAATTCAGGGTCTGGAACAGCCATATCTAATTGTTGTTGACTAGCTATATTTCCCTGTCCGCCATCTGTTGTACTGGTAATAGCGCTCCCAATACCAACTCCTAAAATTAGTACTCCAGCAAGGACAGCAATAGTTCCTGTACTGAAGTTAATCTTTTGTTCAGATGAAGCAGGCAATCTATTATTTCTTTGTCCATAAGAATCCATGTCTCTTGGATTTGGAGGGTAATAATTTCTATTAGGGCCTCTTCTTGGCCTTCTATTTGAGGATGATCTATTCACAGCACTTCATTTGTCTTTGGTAACCCCATTGAATAATTCATTACTCTACAGTCAGGGTTATAACTTAGCTGACCATTTAAAAGCAAAAATTTAATTAAACCTTCAATTTCTGATCCTATTTTTCGAAGTTCATAATCATCTAACCCTTTCCATTGTTTTGGGATCATTAATTTAAAGAGATCTACGGGCATTGCACTTACATAAGCATCAGCCGTTAGCTCTTTCTTTTCATTTTCTTCTAAAGAGGCAACAGTAAAACTTTTAACAGTGCTGTCCTCATTAAGATTGATTTCCCTTAATGGACTATTCATGTGAACTTCACCTCCACGAGCAGTAATATAATCAACCATTGGCTGGCATAGCCTTTCTGGA
>CABYNZ010000012.1 GCA_902520485.1 uncultured Prochlorococcus sp.
TGGAATGATGAGAATTTTTATGATGATAACAGCGATATTAAGACATTTTCCAGAGAATCAAATTCTTATGAATCTGCTAAACAGCACTCGAAAAGACCTTTAGAGGCGATATCTCTAAGGCAACCAAAAAATTTACAGACAACTGCGCAAAAGAAATTACCTTATGTGAAAGAGAGTAAGGACGAAGATTGGCCAGATGAAATGGATTTCAAAGTTGAAAGATGGCAAAGAGCTTCAGAAAAAGAGAATAATACTTCGAGAGATCAATCAAACCAAAAAGTTCAATCAAACTCAAGAAATCTTCCTAGATCAAGAAGAAGAAGAGTATAGTTTTGTGAATTCTTTAATTCCTGAATAGCCTAATATCTTTTCTAAATGTGGATTGAATACTTCTCTAATAATTGTTAGGGGCTTTTTGTCTCGAAAAAATCTATAATTTCTTGACCAGAATGGTCCTTTAAAACAAAATTGATCCTCTAACCAATCTGAATTAACAAGTGAAATTCCGTCAACTTCTCTAAATAATTCTGATCTGTCTTGTGTCAAATTCTTCCAAATTGGTTCTTCTTTGGCTTTTAAATTTTCATTCACTTGTTCTGCATTCCACCAACTTTCAGCCCATGCTAGGTTTTTATTATTATTTTTAATCCATACTTGTCTTCTAATTAAAGGTCCATTTAACTGATTTAGTTCTTTAGGACCTTCTTCAATGAATAGAGGATCTTCTCGCATTGAAATTAATTTAATTTTCGTCTCTTGATTAGTTAAAAGCTGTAAATGTCTAGTTGGACTTCCATCTCCAAGCAGCATTAATTTCCATGGACCAGATATTTTTGGTAATGAATTTTTCACTAAAAAATTAGAGGCTTTTTCTTCCCATAAAATTTTTGGCGAGTTAAAAAGTTTATTATTCAGTGCTCAGACGGAATGCTTTTAAGATGATAACTTTTTTTCGACCAAAATATTTGCCTTTTCTTTTTTTATTTCTCTTATTTTTAGCCAAATAAGTAATGCAGTTAAATCAGCTTTGCTTACTCCAGGAATTTTCGAAGCATCACCAAAATTTTTTGGCTTTATCTTATTCAAATTTTCTCTAGCTTCTAAAGATAATGTATCTATCTTTTCATAATTTATTTCTTGGGGCAGAGATTTACAGCTTTGACGATTTATTTGTTCAATGTTGTTTTTTTGTCTTTTAAGGTAACCCTCGTATTTAATATCTATTTCAACACCTTCCTGTATTGAAGAATCTAGATTTTTTTCATTCAAATCATATTTAATTAGATCTGAATAATGAAAGTTTGGTCTTTTTAAAAGTTCTTTCAAAGTTGTTGAGCCTTTGATCTTAGATCCCGTTTCTAATTCTATTGTTTTTGATATTTTATCGGTATTTTTTAAACGAGTGTTTTTTAATCTAAATTTCTCTTCCTCGAGGAGTTTCATTTTTTCTTGATAAGACGACCATCTTTTCTCATTAATTAACCCTATTTGATAACCCAATGGGGTTAATCTTCTATCCGCATTATCTCCTCTAAGAGTTAACCTATATTCACTCCTGCTAGTGAGAACTCTGTATGGTTCTTTAAGATCTTTGTTAATTAAATCATTGATCATTGTTCCTATATAACTGCTTTCTCTAGTGAAGATTATTGGGTCTTTTTTCTTTAGTTTTCTTGTCGCATTGACTCCTGCAACTAATCCTTGTGCTGCTGCCTCTTCATAGCCAGTAGTCCCATTAATTTGTCCGGCGCTAAATAAATATTCAATTTCTTTCGTTTCAAGTGATGTTTGGAGCTGTGTTGCAGGTATGTAGTCATACTCCACAGCATATGCTGGTCGTAACATTTTACATTCACTTAATCCAGGTAAGGTTCTTAAAAGTTCTAATTGAATATTTTCGGGTAAACCTGTAGAAAATCCTTGTACATATATTTCAGGGGTATTAATTCCTTCTGGTTCTAAGAAAATTTGATGTGAATCTTTATCAGCAAATTTAACGATTTTATCTTCAATTGATGGACAATATCTTGGCCCCTTACTATCAATAAAACCGCCGTAAATCGGAGTTAAATGTAAATTGTCTCGAATTAGTTGATGTGTCTTGGTAGTTGTTCTTGTGATGTGACAACTTACTTGGGGCATATTATTTTTTATATCTGGGTCAAAAGAAAAATATTTATCTGCTGCAGTACTTGGTTGAATATCTAATTCATCAAAAATGATACTTCTTTTATCAACTCTCGCAGGAGTACCTGTTTTTAAACGTTCTGTTTTTATACCAATTTCGTGCAAATTTTGAGTAAGACCTTGTGCTGCTTGTTCACCAGATCTGCCAGCTGACATTGATTTATTACCTATCCATATTCTTCCTTCTAAAAAGGTTCCAGCAGTGATTATGACTGATTTCGCTGAATAATAACTACCAAAGAAAGTTCTTACACCTTTTATTCGTTTTTTTATATTTTTTTTTGAGTTAGGTCCAACTACTTCAGTTATTCCAATATCAAGTTCAGTAATCATTGCTTCTTTCAAAGATAAATTATCCGTATTTTGTAGTATTTCGATCATTCTTTTTGAGTATTCTCTTTTATCTGTTTGAGCTCTTAATGCCCATACAGCTGGTCCTCTACTTGCGTTTAATATTCTTTTTTGTATAGCTGTTTCATCAGCTAATTTTCCAATAATTCCTCCTAACGCATCAACTTCGTGCACTAACTGACTTTTTGCTGGTCCGCCTACTGCAGGGTTACAAGGTTGCCAGGCAATTCTATCTAGATTGATTGTAAATAATGCTGTAGAAAAACCTAATTTTGCTGTAGTAATAGCTGCTTCACATCCTGCATGTCCTCCTCCAATAACTATGATGTCAAAAGATTCATTTGTTGATTTATGATCTTGCATTTTAGGATCGATTTAATTAGCTAAATTCCTAAATCTTGTAAATTGAGGTTCAAATAATAATTTAACAGTTCCTACGGGCCCATTTCTATGTTTAGTGACAATGATCTCAGTTATCCCCCTATCTTCAGTTTCTGGATTATAGTATTCATCTCTATAAATCATTAGTACTAAATCTGCGTCTTGTTCGATAGAACCTGATTCTCTTAGATCGCTTAACATCGGTCTCTTATTTGTTCTTGATTCTACTCCTCTACTAAGTTGAGATAAAGCAACCACTGGTACTTTTAATTCTCTTGCCATGCTTTTAAGACCTCTTGTTATCCGCGAAAGTTCTTGAACTCTATTATCAGGGGTTGATCCTTCCATCAATTGAAGGTAATCAATCACAATTAATCCCAGTTCTTTTTTTTGTTCAGCTATTAATCTTCTGCATAGAGATCTCATCTCTAAAACACTTAAGTTAGGTTTGTCATCTATAAATATTGGTAATTGACCCAATGAATTGATGCCTTCTCCAAGTAATGGCCATTCATCTTGTTGTAATCTTCCTGTCCTTAGCCTTCCGCTCTCTATCCCAACTTCCATAGAAAGTAATCTATATGTCAATTGTTCTTTACTCATTTCAAGGCTAAATACACAAACAGGTAAATCTTGAGATTGCGCAACATTCTTAGCTAGATTAAGAACTATTGAAGTTTTCCCCATTGAAGGTCTTCCAGCAACAATTATTAAATCACTTCTTTGAAAGCCTTGAGTCATCGCATCAAGGTCGTAAAAATTTACGGGAATTCCAGCTACTGAAGTACCTAATGATCTCGACTCTATTTCATTGAAAGTACTTGTAAGGATTTCAGCTGCTTGAGTCAGACCTTTTGAAGGTTTTTCTTGACTGATTTCAAATATTTTTTGCTCCGCTTTATCTAGAACTTCATTAGTATCTTGAGTCTGATCAAAACCTAGTTGAACCACCTCATTTCCAGATCTGATAAGTTGCCTTCTCATGAATTTGTCGTTAATTAAATTAGCAACTTGTTCTATGGACGCTGTTGAGGAAACATTTTCAACTAGTTCTACTAGTTTGCTGTTACCTCCAATTTTTTCTAGTGATCCATTATCTGCTAACCAAGCACTCATGGATGTTAAATCAGTTGGTTTGCCTTGGGTATGCAACATTAATGCTGTTCTATAAATCTCTTGATGGGCATTTATATAAAAAGCTTCAGGTTTAATTAAGTCTGCAATTCTTCCGATCGCGTCTGGATCAAGAAGTATCCCACCAAGAACTGCTTCCTCTGCTTGAACGTTTTGAGGAGGGACTAATCCAGCATTTTCACTATTAAAATCTTTTTTAAAATTTTTATTTTGCCCATTATTTGGAAAAGGTACGGAAACCATATCTTTAATTGCTTAGATATATACTCTGGCTACTTTTCAAAATAATGCAACAAATTGATCAACTTGTTACTTCAATATTTACTTCTGCATTTACTTCTGGATGTAGTTTTATTTTTGCAGTAAAGGAACCTAAATTATGAATATCAGGTACAATTATGTTTCTTCTATCAATTTCTTTTTTAGTTGCTGCTTCTATTGCTTCGGCAACATCCCCATTGGTAACAGTTCCAAAAAGGATACCATCTTCTCCAACCTGTTTTTTGATAGTGAACCTACCTATTGTTGACAAGGCAGTTTGGAAATCTAAAGCTTCTTGCTTTAACTTATCTGCAGCAATTTTTTCTTTTTCTTTTTTCCGTTCAATTTGTTTAAGAACAGCTGGGGTTACATTCATTGCCTTTCCGTAAGGTAATAGAAAGTTTCTTGCATATCCAGGTGCTACTTCAACTAAATCGCCTTCTTTACCTAATGAGGCGATTGATTCAGTTAATGCGACTTGTACTCTTTTAGCCATGAAAGTATTGAACAATATAATTAATAATAAGACCTAGAGGGCAACTTTACTTTTTTTGCAAGACCTAATTTCGCAAGAATCTTAATATGTTCCCATGTTATATCGATTTGACCTCTAAATAATCCTTGTTTAGCTGAATTCGGAAACGCATGATGATTGTTGTGCCAACCTTCTCCAAAAGTTAATGCAGCAACCCATGCATTGTTTTTGGATGAATCGCCACTTTCAAAAGGCGCTTTACCCCAACAATGTGTTGCTGAATTTACAAGCCAAGTGACGTGATAAACCACCACAAGCCTCAATGGTATGCCCCAAAGGACTAGAGCCCAGCCTCCAACTCCTAATTTTTGACCTATTGCGTACAAAGAAAGTCCAATAGGAATTTGAAGGAATAAAAAATATTTATTTAACAACCTATAGTATGGATCTTTAATTAAATCTGCACTTAGTTTTGGAACAGTTTTGAGTGCTTCAACGTCTTTAAACATCCAACCCATATGACTCCACCAAAATCCTTTTTTACTATTGTGATGATCTACTTCAGTATCTGAAAAAGAGTGGTGATGCCTATGTAAACCTACCCAATCTATTGGTCCATGCTGGCAACTTATCGCTCCGCAGGTAGCAAAAAATCTTTCTAGCCATCTTGGAACTACAAAAGATCTGTGCGATAACAATCTGTGATATCCAAGAGTGACTCCCAGACAAGCAGTAACCCAGTAAAAAAATAACAATGATACTACTGCTGGCAAACTCCAAAATTTTGGCTGTATGGCTATGAGGGATAGAATATGAATTGCTACCATGAAAAAAATTGTTCCCCAAGTTTTATGTAATCTTGGAGGATATTTTTTGGAATGACTGGAAGGTTCCAGTAATTTTTCTGAAAGCTCTATAACTTTTTCAGCTGGAACAGGTTTTTTTAATTTTGCTGTTTCTTGGAAAATTACTGAATTCATGATATTGAAAAACTATTTTCAAAATTACCGATATGTAATATTATCATACTATACTATTGATAAGTTTAATTATCTGTGAGTCTCGGATATCGCGATAAATTATCTAGAGGTCGAAGGGCTATGGCTCATTTGATACACCTTTGGCATGAGAGAAATGGTTGGTCACATAGGGTTTTGCCATTACTTTCTGAAATTCTTGATTTAGGTAAAGTTCATAATTCGCAAATTTCTAATCTTAGGAATGGAAAGCTATCTTCGCCAGGGCCTGAAGTTTTTCTTGCTTTAGCTCAAGTTAATACGATTCTTGATCAAGGTATAGAAAAAATCAGGGATCGTTTAGAAAATGATTATCCAGAGTTATGGAAATCTTTGCAAGAGTCTGCATTACCCCTGAAAAATGATTCTGGTAATCCATTGTCGGCTGGGGAGTTATTTGAGATATTTTCAGGATTAAAATCTCTCCCTTCATCTTTTGACTGGTATATAGAGGATGAAGAAGCTTCTGCTTTAAGTGATGCTCTTTCAGTTCATTTTTGTCAGAATAAGGCTTGGAGATCATGTAAAATTAAGGTAATGGAAGCCTATGCTGTCAATAAATCTAACCGTAGAGAACGTTTTGCTGAGGTAATAGCAGGAATCAGAGACTATACGGCTGAAGAGTTAGATGGAGAACTTCTTGATTTATATGAGGCTTCAAAAAAGCTCTCTTATTTTCAGGGTAGTGGTCCTAATGCTTTCCTCACAGAATTAAGAAATTTAGCTTCTGAAAAGTAACCTGAGTTTTAATAATTAATGACATTGAACAATAACCTAAACTTGGCTAAAAATGCTGTTCTTTCTGTAGAAGAGAGTTTAAGTGAGGTTTTCCAAGAAAGATCAAATCAAGTTTTCCAGAAATTAGAAAATATTTTGACAATTTTTAAAGAAGAAAAAGTTTCTACTAGTCATTTCAATCAATCTTCTGGTAGTGGTCATGGCGATATATCTAGAGAAAAAATTGATGAGGTTTTCGCAAGATTGTTTCTTGCTGAAAAGGCAGCTGTGAGAATGCAATTTGTAAGCGGAACGCATGCAATAAGTTCTGTTTTATTTGGAATTCTTAGGCCTGGAGATGTCATGTTATCTCTTACAGGACAACCATATGACACGTTAGAAGAAGTGATAGGAATAAGGGGAGGAGGTAAAGGCTCACTTAATGATTTTGAGATTGAATATAAGCAAATAAATATTTGTGAGAATTTTGATTCTTTTGAAGAAAAGATTATTCATTCTTTTCAAGAAAATTCATACAAATTAGTATTCATACAAAAAAGTTGTGGATATAGTTGGAGAAAATCTCTTACCAATCATCAGATAGAGAAAATTTGCAGTTTGATTCATACTCTTGATCCTAACTGCATATGTTTTGTTGATAACTGTTATGGGGAGCTTGTTGAAGATAGTGAACCAATTTCTAAAGGGGCAAATATAATTGCTGGATCATTGATTAAAAATTTGGGAGGGACAATCGTTCCTACTGGTGGCTATGTTGCAGGAGATGCAGAGTTGGTTGAGATGGCATGTTCTAGATTAACTTCACCAGGCATTGGTTCATCTGCAGGAATAAATTTTGGACTAGGAAGATTAATTTTGCAGGGTTTGTTTTTAGCACCACAAATTGTTCACGAATCACTAAAAGGCGCTGATATGGTTGCAGCAGTTTTTAAAAATTTGGGATTTAAGGTTTTGCCAGAGCCAGCAACTTATAGATCTGATCTTATTCAGTCAGTGAGATTGAATAATCCTGATTTGGTAAAAAAAGTTTGTCAATCTTTTCAAAATTCCTCACCAGTAGATTCTTTTCTTAATGTTGTTCCATCATCAATGGATGGATATGATTCAAAATTATTAATGGCAGGAGGTACATTTATTGAAGGAAGTACAAGTGAATTTTCCGCTGATGCTCCTCTAAGAGATCCTTACAATATTTTTGTTCAAGGTGGTTCTCACATAGCTCACATCAAAATTGCACTAATTCAATTATTATTTGAATTATTAGAGGAAAAATTAATTTCAAAGGATTCTCTATTATTTTTATCAACTTAATCATGTCTTACCAGTTTCCAGAGTACCTTAACTATGCTGATACCCATGAGTACGTCTTGGAAGAAAATGGATTGTTAAAAATTGGAGTTAGTGAATTTGCTATTGATCAATTAGGAGATATTGTTTTTGTTGAGTTAGCTGATCAAGGGACGATTCTAGAGAAAGGTGAGACTTTTGGAACAATAGAATCTGTTAAGGCCGTTGAGGAAGTTTACCTTCCTTTTTCAGGGGAAATAGTATCTGTAAATGAAAGTGTTACTGATAATCCTGAGCTCTTACAGAATGATCCGATTGGGGAAGGTTGGTTAGTGATTTTGAAACCAGAATCAGAAGTATCAATTGCTGATTTGATGACATCTAAGGAATATCAATCAAAGGTTATGCCAAATTAAAGCAAAATCTGTATCAGTAGGCTAAGTTATAGAAAAAATTGGATATGGAATCCATCGTTAATTCAGATTTATTTATTAATAGACACCTTGGCTTGAGTGATGTTGACGAGCAGAAAATGCTATCTAAGCTTGGTTTTAAGAATATTGATCAATTTATAAATCAAGTTATTCCTGAAGATATTCAGCTTAAGGATAAATCTTCAGAAATATTACCCCAAGGTTGTTCAGAGATTGAGGCTTTAAATGAATTGGAAGAGATTGCGAAGAAAAATACTAAAATGAGATCATTAATAGGCCTTGGTTACTATGACAATCACATGCCTAAAGTAATCCAAAGACATGTTCTTGAAAATCCTAGGTGGTACACGTCTTATACTCCATATCAAGCAGAAATTGCTCAAGGAAGATTAGAAGCTCTATTTAATTTTCAGACTATTGTTTGTGAACTAACAGGATTCCCTGTCGCCAATGCATCTTTGTTAGATGAAGGCACTGCTGCTGCAGAAGCTATGGCCATGAGTTTTTCCGCAAGAAAAAATAAACCTTCAAAAGTGTACTTAGTGGAATCAAATGTTTTTGATCATACTTTTAATGTTCTACAAACCAGAGCAAAACCTTTGGGAATATCCTTAAAACGCTTTGATCAAGGTAACCTTCCTGATCATGATGATGTTTTTGGAATTTTGTTGCAACTACCTGGTAAAAATGGTCAATTATTTGATCCTACTTTTTTAATATCCCAAGCACATAGATCAGAAATTATTGTAACGGCATGTATTGATCCACTGGCACAAGTTTTAATTAAACCAATTTCTGAATTTGGTGTTGATGTAGCAGTTGGTAGTATGCAAAGATTCGGTGTCCCAATGGGTTTTGGTGGCCCCCATGCCGCATATTTTGCCTGTAGCGAAAAATATAAAAGGCTTGTACCTGGAAGAATTGTTGGGCAAACTCTTTCTAAAAATGGAGAAAAGTCTCTAAGACTTGCATTGCAAACAAGAGAGCAACATATTAGAAGGGAAAAGGCCACTAGTAATATTTGTACTGCTCAATCTTTGTTAGCCATAATTTCATCTTTTTATGCTATTTATCATGGACCTTCTGGATTAACACAAATTGCTAAGAGATTAGTGGAGTTGAGAATAAATTTAGAATCATGTTTAGCTTATTTAGGTTTTGATATTCCTGATGGGAGTAGATTTGATAGTGTTGATGTTTATTCTAGGCACTCCCAGAGGATCCATAATGAAGCTTTAAGAAATGGGTATAACTTAAGAATTTTGCCATTGGGATCAACTATTGAAAATTCAACTGGTTTTGGAATCTCTTTAGATGAGCTTAGTAATGAAAAAGAAATCAAAGATATTGTGACTTTCATAGCAAACCTAATAGATAAAAAAGAAGATTTAGACCATATAAAATTTGATAAAGAATTTCATCTTGAAAGTTTAGCTTTAAGATCCAGTGAATGGATGCAGCAAGATATATTCAAAAATTTCCAAAGTGAAACTGAACTAATGAGATATATATTTCGACTTGCTGAAAAAGATTTTTCTTTGGTTGATGGAATGATGCCATTGGGAAGTTGTACCATGAAGTTAAATTCTGCTGCAGAATTAAATCCAGTCTCCTGGGCTAATTTATCTGCCATTCATCCTTTCTCTCCATCAGATCAAACTAAAGGCTATTCAAAAATAATATCTGACTTAGAAAAATGGATAAGTTATATTGTAGGTTTAAAATCAGTTTCTTTTCAACCAAATGCAGGCTCTCAAGGAGAGTTTGCAGGATTATTGGCAATAAATTCTTATTTTGAATCAAAAGGCGAATTTTCAAGAAAAAAATGTTTAATTCCTAAAAGTGCTCATGGAACAAATCCTGCTAGTGCAGTTATGGCAGGTTTTGATGTTTTAACTGTTGAATGTGATGCCGAAGGAAATATTGATTTTCAAGATTTATTGATCAAGGTCAAAAAATTTGATAACCAAATAGGGGCTCTTATGTTGACTTATCCATCTACTCATGGAGTTTTTGAATTGCAAATCAGGGATATATGTGACTTAATTCACTCTGTTGGAGGATTTGTCTATTTAGATGGAGCAAATTTGAATGCTCAGGTTGGATTATGCAAACCAGGAAATTATGGTGTTGATGTTTGTCATTTGAATTTACATAAAACATTCTGCATTCCACATGGAGGAGGTGGTCCAGGAGTAGGTCCAGTCGCTGCATCAGAAACTTTAAGCCCATTTCTTCCGACTCATTCTTTAATGGATAATGATTTATCTAATAGTTTCAATTACGTATCTTCTGCCAAGCATGGGAGTGCAAGTATTCTCCCAATAAGTTGGATGTACATAAAAATGGCTGGTCTTAGTGGTTTAAGGAAAGCAACTGCGCATGCAATTTTATCTGCAAATTATATTGCTCATTCTTTAAAGCATAAATTTAAGATTCTTTATAAAGGAAAAAATAATTTTGTCGCACATGAATGTATTTTAGATTTTAGAGATTTAAAATCTAAAACTGGATTGAGTGTAAATGATTTAGCTAAGCGATTAATAGATTATAGTTTTCATGCACCTACTATAAGTTGGCCTGTTCCAGAGACAATAATGATAGAGCCAACTGAAAGTGAAAGTTTGGTTGAATTGGATAGATTTTGTGAGGCGATGTTATTGATTGGAGAAGAAATCAGCGAAATAGAAAAAAATATTAAATTAAAGAATAATAATGTAATTAGCAATGCTCCCCATACGCTGAAAGAGTTAATTGCTGATAATTGGCATTATCCTTATTCAAAAGGAAAGGCTTCTTTCCCTTATAAAAATTCAGCATCTATTAAGTTTTGGTCTTCAGTTTCTAGGATTAATAATGCATATGGCGATCGCAATTTAATTTGTTCTTGCAATGTAAATCAAGGAGAAACTTTCGAAGAAAAAAAATGTGCTTAGAGGACTAGCGCCCTAATATTTACTAAGTTATTATCAAATTGAATAAAAATTTAATATTTTCTTATAGAATTTTTTTAAATTTTTTTATTAAAATATTCGAGCATCAAATTTTTTGGGGTATTTGAAGCTATGACCAAAGATTTTAAATCTGGTAATGTTAAACAGCTGCCAGTTAAAAACATCGACTTACCAAATTTTGTTAATAATTTTCCTGGAGATAATTCAAGTATTTGTTCAATTGAGGGAACTAATGTTATAAGAGTACCTTTCGGTAAAAAATTCTCAAAGAAAAAAAAGCCTCAGAAGAATCAAAATATCGCTACTTTAATACTTCCTTTAAGTTCGTACAGTAGGCCTACGCCTCCACATGTTGCTTAGTTAAGATTAAGTTAAATCTATTTCTTTGAGAGTATCTGAATAATAATTTTGCAATTGTAACGTCGCTTGATTCCAATCCCATTTTTCTGCTTCGTTTCGTGCCTCTTTCCTCATAATTTCTCTTTTATTTTTATTTTCTAGAATTTTTTTGGTCGCTTCAATCAAACTCTGCTCCCCATTATCTTTTTCGTCAGGATCATATAAACAACCATTAATCCCATCGCTAATTATATCTGGAATTCCCCCCTTATTGGCTCCGATAACTGGACATCCCGCGGCCATTGCTTCTAGTAAAACCAACCCAAGTGTTTCTGTACTAGATGGAAATAAAAATATATCTCCAGAGGCATAGGCGCTAGCAAGTTCATCACCAGATAAATATCCTATGAAATTAGTCTTGGTATTTTCGAAGATTTTTTCAAGCTGGTTTCTATATGGTCCGTCACCTACAAGTGCTAGGCAAGCATTAGGGATACTTTTTAAGACTGGTTTAATCCTCTCAATTTGTTTTTCTGCTGATAATCTTCCTACATAAATCAATAGGTAATTAGCATCTTTATACTTACCAAATAATTTTTCTCTCATTTTCTCACTTCTCAAATCTGGTCGAAAACTGTAAGTATCTACTCCCCTTTGCCATAGAGCAGTCCTTTGAATACCCTTATCTTTTAACTCATTGACCATAGCCGTGGAAGTACATAAATTTAACAAAGCTTGATTATGAGCTGCTTTAAGTAATTCCCATAAAAGCGGCTCTAACATACCCATACCGTAATGTTCTAGATATTTTGGAAGATGAGTATGGTAACTAGCAATTAAAGGGATATTATTAGTTTTCGCCAACCATATGCCACCTAAGCCAAGTACAGCTGGATTAACAACATGTATCAAGTCTGGGCTAAATTTTTCTAACTTATCTGAAACTGCAGGACCTGGTAAACCAAGCTTCAACTCTGGGTATAAGGGTAATGGCATTGCAGCAACTCCAACTACAGTTGCACCCATATATGACTCTGGACATCCTTCTGGACAAAAAATTAAAACTTCATCACCATTTTTTATTAAAAATTCAATCGTTTTAGTCAGTCTTGTGACTATGCCATCAACTTTAGGCAAAAAAGTTTCAGTAAACAATGCAATTTTCACTTTCTTAAAGTAATTATTTCAGAAATTTTAATTAGTTTTAATAGCCTCAGCTTGTTTTTTTGTCCAGGATGAAACACAAGGTATGCGATTAAGATCACATCTATTGGAATATTTTTTAGCAACTTCAACAACTTCTTCTAATAAACCATTATCAAGAGTCGTTGGATTTAATCCTAATTCTATAAAGCATTTATTATCAACAATTAGATCATTTTCTACTGCTTCATTCCTTGGATTTGGTAAATAATTGATATCAGCACCTGTTAGGGAAGCAACTTTTTTAGCTAGTTCTCCAACTTGATGACTCTCAGTCATTTGATTAAAGATCTTAACTCTCTCTCCAGGTTTTGGAGGATTTTCAAGAGCAAGTTGTACACATTTTACAGAGTCTTTTATATGTATAAATGCTCTTGTTTGCCCTCCTGTCCCATGAACACTTAATGGATATCCAATTGCAGCTTGCATTAGAAATCTGTTGAGAACAGTTCCATAATCTCCGTCATAGTCAAATCGGTTTGTTAATCTAGGATCTTTTAAAGTTGCTTCTGTATTTGTTCCCCAAACAATGCCTTGATGTAGGTCAGTAATCCTTACAAGATCATTTTTGTTGTAGTAAAGAAATAATAATTGATCTAAAGTTTTAGTCATATGATAAACACTACCTGGACTTGCAGGGTGTAATATTTCTTCTTCAAAGCGGCTTCCATCTGGTTGTGGAACTTCAACTTTTAGATAACCTTCTGGAATTGTTGCACCTCTATGTGATCCATATCCGTATACTCCCATTGTTCCTAAATGTACAACATGAATATCTAAATTACTCTCTACTATTGCAGCAAGAAGGTTGTGGGTACCATTAACATTATTATCTACTGTATATCTTTTGGTAAAACTCGATTTCATCGAGTAGGGGGCTGCTCTTTGTTCTGCAAAATGGATCACAGAATCTGGTTTTTCATCAATGAGCAAATTGAGTAATTTTTGATATTGTTTAGAGATATCCATGTTGAGAAATCTCATAGGCTTACCTCCATTCTCTTCCCATGCAGAAAGTCGCTCTGTTATCGAAGCAATTGGAGTTAAGGATTCTACCTCTAGATCAATATCAATTTTTCTACGACTTAAATTGTCGACAATAATTACATCATGATTTTGCTCTGCTAAATTCACCGCACAAGGCCAACCGCAAAAACCATCTCCACCTAGAACAATAACTTTCACTCAGAACTCCAGAATTAATAGATTCATAATATATTTATTAAATTACTACAATGAGCTTCCAATTTGCGAAAAAACATTGTAAATAGTTTCAAATCTTCTTTCTTAACACGATAAATAAAATAATAAGTTTCTATACTTTTAAACTCTGCTCCATTTAGAGAATTAGATAGATATGTTTTTTTCCGGTGAACTTGCTACTGCAAATTCTTGTTTTTTAATTCTTCCTGCCAGAAAAGCTTGCCTGCCAGCTTTTACGCCATAGTTTATCGCTTGAGCCATTAGAGGAGGATCTTTAGCTTGTGCAATTGCACTATTGATTAAAACACCATCAGCTCCCAGTTCCATAGCTTGAGAAGCTTCACTAGGTACCCCAATTCCTGCGTCAATTATTACTGGGACTTTTGCATTCTCAATAATGATCTCTATATTTGATAAATTTAATAAACCTTGACCGGAACCAATAGGCGAGCCTAATGGCATTACAGTTGCACAACCTATTTCTTCTAATCTTTTAGCAAGAATAGGATCTGCATTGATGTAGGGAAGTACAGCAAAACCCTTTTTAATTAAAATTTCGGCTGCTTTAAGGGTTTCTATGGGATCTGGTAGCAAATACTTTTTGTCAGGAATCACTTCCAACTTCACAAAATTATTTTCTTCTTGACCAGACAATTTTGCAAGTTCTCTACCTAAAATTGCTATTCTGACTGCCTCATCACAATTAACACAACCAGCTGTATTAGGAAGCATCCAGTATTTTTTCCAGTTGATCTTTTCGAGTAAATTTTCTCCGGTCTGATCATTTTTAATTCTTCTAACAGCGACGGTTATAATTTCTGTTTCAGCATTTGACAAACTTTCTACCATATCTTGAGAAGACTTGTATTTGCCAGTACCCACCATTAATCTACTGGAAAATTGTTTTCCACCAATTACTAAAGATGAATAATTTTTCATATTTAAAATCCTTTATCTTTAATACCTCTATAAGGTTTGTAATTATTTCTTTTTTCTAACTCTTTACTTTTTTTAATTGCTGTTTTGTTTTTTGGATCTATCACCAAAACCTTTTGATAAGTTGCATATGCCGAATCATATTCTAGTAAACGTTGTTGTGCTGATGCGAGGTTATTTAGGGCTATAGGATATTCTGGGAGTGATTTTAATGCGGAGTTATAATGTTTTATTGCTTTTTTAAATTCATTTTGCGCAGCATAAGAAAACCCTATAGCATTATTTATTATGGCTTTGGCTTCATCAGGTTCATTTTCATAGTTTTCAATTGCTTTCAAAAAAGTTTTAGTTGCTTCAGAGTATAATCTTTTTTTTATCTGAATAGATCCAAATTCATATAATTCTGTAGCTTGAGTGAGAGAATCTAAACCTTTCTGCTCGAATTTTACTAAATTTAATTCTTCACTTCTTGTTTTTAGAAATTGTCTGAATACAAAAATAGCAATTATTATTAATACAACAAAAAGAATTATTAAATAGGATTGAAAGGAAGAAATTTCCATTATTTATAATAAATTCTTTAAAATTATATTCTTTTTTCTAATTACTAAGGGAAGAAACAATTTTTTCAAAACACTGAGGATCGTTTAAGGCTAATTGAGCAAGCATTTTTCTGTTTATGATAATTTCTGAATTTTTCATGCCATTTATTAACTTGCTATAGTTTGTACCATTTATTCTGGCAGATGCATTAATTCTAGAAATCCAAAGTCTCCTAAAATCTCTTTTTCTTCTTCTTCTATCTCTGTAAGCATTACAAAGAGCTTTCATCACTCTTTGATTTGCGGTTCTAAAAAGATTTTTGTTGCCACCTCTGAAACCTTTTGCAAGATTTAAGATTTTGTTTCTTCTTTTTCTGGCTATGTTGCCTCTTTTTACGCGTGCCATGAATATCTAATAAAAATTGGTTAAAGATTTATGCGTAGGGAATCATTAATTTTACATTATCAGCATCTCTTTCATCAACTACGGCTTTTGTTGATAGATGTCTTTTTAATTTGGAGCTTTTATGATCGAGTAAATGATTATGGAAAGCTCTTCTTCGCATGAATTTACCCGTTGCAGTAGCTTTAAATCTTTTGGCAGCTGATTTACGAGTTTTTAGTTTAGACATTTAAGTCAAATGTGTTTAATTAGGATAATCTAAACCTTTATTCGCATTGGTGCAAATTAAAGTTTTTAATTGATAAGGAAAGTTTTAACTTATGAAGCTTAAATTTGCTTTTTTAAATTTATTTTTAGGTTGCATTTCTCTTTTAATAATCAATATTAAATTTACATCTTCTGTAAAAGCAGAAGAATTGCTAAAGATTGAACTCGCTACAGAAATTAAAAAAGGAAAATTTTTAATTGGTTTAGAGCAATATCTTGGTGGGAAAAATGATAGGTTTTCTAAGAAAAACAATATTAACTTTACAACTGATGAAGGTTTTTTAAATCTAATATCGTCCAACGGTATTAAACATAAATCAAAACAAATAAATATTACCTGGGTGGATATTCCCATCAAAAATCCAAAAAAAATTGAAAGGATTGTTTTTGGTCCTTTTTCTAGCTATGAATCAGCAAAAAAACAAGCAGATAAACTAAAAAATCAAGGATTTAAGGCTACTGTTGCTTACCCTAATACTAATTGGGAAGTTTGGATTCCATTTCAAGATGATCTGCCAGAGTTTGAATTAAAAAATAAGATTTTCAGAAAAATAAAAGATATTCAAATTACTCCTCTTCTTAGAAATGACCATAGTCTTTTGAAACTCGAGGGACCTATAAATATTTATGCTCAAGAGGAAATAAAAATAAATGGTGTCAATTTTGGCAAAAATTTTTATTTAATAAAAGATTCATATGGAACTTGGACATTAGTTCAAAAAATTGAGTTTAACGATTATTTGGCAGGTGTTTTGCCATACGAAATTGGACCTAACTCTCCTTTAGAAGCACTCAAGGCACAAGCCGTCATAGCAAGAACTTGGGGAATTTTTAATTCTGATAGATTTAATATTGATAAATATCATTTATGTATAAGCACTCAATGTCAAGTTTATAAGCCTTCAAAAATTATAAATAAAAAAGTACTAAAAGCTATAGAAGCAACTTCTAATTTAATTCTTACTTATGGAAATCAACCAATAAACGCTTTTTACCATGGTTCTAATGGTGGAATATCTGCTACTGCAGGCGAGTCTTGGCAAATTCAAGACTATTCTTATTTTAATTCAATCATTGATGGTTCTAAATCATTGAATAAAATTCTTAAACTTCCGATTACAAGTGAATCCGATTTGAATAATTTTTTAGATTTGAATAAAGAACAGTTTTATGGGAGTAATCATTCTCTTTTTCGATGGAATAAGAAAATTTCTAGTCTTGAAATTAAAGAAAAGTTAATTCAAAAAAAACTTATCAATATTAATGATGAAGTTTTGGATTTTAATTCTATTGAACGAGGCTCAAGTGGCAGAGTGACAAAATTGGAAATAAAAACTAACAAAGTTAAAAAATCTATTGTTCTAGTTAAAGATGATATTCGAAGGGTGTTAAATTTTTTACCTAGTAATTTGTTTACTATTAATAAATTAAGTGATGATTTATGGCTTTTGCGAGGAGGAGGCTTCGGTCATGGTGTAGGTTTATCTCAGTCAGGAGCAATTGAAATGGCTAAATTAGGATTCTCTTATGAACAAATATTGAATCATTACTATAGAAATGCAAAACTAAAAAAAATTGAGATATTGTCTCAATGAAATTTAAGTAATTAAAATTTCACTTTTATGAGTAAGGGTTTTTATAAAAATCGAAGATTGAAGTCGTTTATATTTCTTAGTGCTTGTTTTTTAGTAGCTTTTATTCCTCATTTTTACAAGATCGAAAGTTTCTTTTACCTCATATTGACTCTTTCTTTTGTGATTGTTTGTTACGGTTTAATAGTTATTTCTAGAAATTTCAAACGGAATAACGTTTCAAATACAGTAAGCAGCAGAGTAAGCAATAAAGAGTTACCCGTGCTTGATATCTTAGTTGCAGCAAGAGATGAAGAGAATGTTATAGCTCGTTTAGTTGAAAGATTATTTAATTTAGATTATCCAACAAATAACTTAAATATTTACATAATCGATGATGGGAGCTCTGATAAGACGCCTTTAATTTTAGATCGATTATCTAGAAAATATGAAAAGCTAAAAGTCGTAAGTCGTTCTCCAAATGCAGGTGGAGGAAAGTCAGGAGCTTTAAATTATGCCTTGAAGTTTACTCATGGCGAATGGTTATTAGTTTTAGATGCTGATGCTGAATTAAAACAAGATTCTTTGATAAGGTTATTTAGTTTCGTAGAAGAGGGTGATTGGTCTGCAGTTCAATTAAGAAAATCAGTAACAAATGTAAGTAAGAATTTTTTAACTTCATGTCAGTCAATGGAGATGGCTATGGACGCAATCTTTCAATATGGAAGATTATCAGTTGCTGGAGTTTCTGAATTAAGGGGAAATGGTCAATTAATTAAGAAAGATACATTATTGGCATGTGGTTCCTTTAATGAAGATACGGTTACAGATGATCTAGATTTAAGTTTAAGATTGTTACTGTCAAAATTTAAGATTGGAATATTATGGGATCCTCCAGTCATGGAGGAAGCAGTTGAAAATTTAAATTCTTTATTAGCGCAAAGGCAAAGATGGGCAGAAGGAGGTTTGCAAAGATTCTTTGATTATGGAGATGAATTGGTTGCTAATAAAATTAATTATTTGCAAAAATTTGATTTAACTTACTTTTTCATCTTGCAATATGCACTGCCAATCATTTCTATTTTTGATTTTGTTCTCAGTATTGCTTTGTTAGATTCACCAATTTATTGGCCTATTTCATTCACAGCATTTATGTTATCTGGAGTAGCTTTTTGGTACGGTTCTTCTTGCAAAAGCGAAGTGCCAGTATTGCAAAAAAGCAATTTTTTGATGGTATTTGTATCGGTTTTTTACTTATCACATTGGTTTCTAGTAATACCCTGGGTAACAATAAAAATGTCTATTTTACCCAAAAAGATACTTTGGCGAAAAACTCTGCATACTGGAGTTTAATTTATTCATCAAAGTCTATTATTTCTCCATTAAAAAAATTTGCTAAGTTTTTTGAGCTATCATAAGTTTCCTCGTTAGATATTTTTGTTGAAGGATTAGTTTTTGGTTCTATTTTTTCTATTGGCTTCAAATTATTTTCTTCATGTTGGGTTATTTCTGGAGTCTTTGTTGGGTTACTTTTAGTGGATTGTTTGGTTGAAAAATTAAGTATTATTTGTTCTCCAAATATCTTTTTTAATGTGTTTTCAATTATAACTTTTCTGCTTTTTATCATATTTTCCCAGTTTGGAGATAATGCAATTGTGATTTTATCCGAATCAAAACTTTCAATCTCAGCTTGTTGTGAAAGTAACATTCTTGTTGATGGTAATTCTACTTTAGAAAGAATTAATTCCCATTTATCTTTTAAGTTATTTGATCCAGGGTTAATTTGGTTATTGTAAGAAATATTTTCAATACTTTTTTTTTCAACAACGTCAAATTTTTTGTCTTTTTTTTCGATCAATTCCTCGCGAGTTATCTCTTTTTTGGTATTTGGTTTTTGAATTTCATTGGAAATATTTTCTTTATTAAAAATTGCAATGTTTTTTCTACTTTCATGCATCTCCTCAGTCTTATCATTTTTATTTTCTTGCTTAGTTTCAAAACTACTTATCTCTTGATTACCTAGAAGACCAGTTAAATGTATTTCAAACCAAAGCCTTGGATTATCACTCGTTTTGATTTGATATTCAATATTCCTCAGATTAGTATGCCAATTAATTATTGTTGATTTATTTATTGTTTTTGAGATTTTATCCAATTCATCTCGAAATTCATCAGACGTAAAATAAAGATCTGAATATTTATTATTTGCAGTGTGTAATAGTAGATCTCTTGTTATATTCAATAACCCGATAATTATTTGAAGAGGTTCGTTTCCGGCATCATATAATTTGTTGCAGGTGATAATTAATGACTCTGGATTATTCTCAACCAATGATTTAATCAGATTTGTTAATTCACTTTCTGAGACTTCTCCTAGGAGGTTTTGGATGTTATTAATTGTTATCCCTTCTGGTAAAAGATTTAATTGTTCAAGTAGGCTTTGTGCATCTCTCATACCTCCATTAGATCTTTTTGCAATCATTTTTAACGCCTGAACTTCGTACTCAATGGATTCTTTTTTGGCGATTTCTGATAAATGTTGAAAAATATCACTATGGCTTATTCTTCTAAAATCAAACTTTTGACATCTACTTTTTATTGTATTTAATACTCTCTCGGGATTTGTAGTCGCAAGGATAAATACAACCCTTGAGGGTGGTTCTTCAATAGTTTTTAGTAAAGCATTTGAAGCTGCCGTTGAAAGCATATGACATTCATCAATAACATATACTTTCCATCTCGCTTGAGTAGGTGCAAATCTCGCTCTTTCTATAATTTCTCTTATGTTTTCTACTCCTGTATTTGATGCTGCATCAATCTCGATAATATCTAAAGCGCTCCCATCAGTAATTTGTCTACATAAGTCACACTTACAACAAGGAGTTGTCGTAGGTTGGTCGAATGCCTGACAATTTAAAGATTTTGCAAATATTCTTGCACTTGATGTTTTTCCAGTCCCTCTTGGACCATTAAAAAGATATGCAGGAGCAATTTTTTTTGTTAATAGTGCTTGCTTGAGTGTAATGGATATAAAGTTTTGCCCAACTAATTCGTCTAAGTTGTTTGGTCTATATTTTTGATGAAAAGGCTTATGTATATTTGACATTTATTTTTCATTAATTAGAAAAATTCGGGATTCAATTAAAAAAATTAAACTCTAATTTTATGCAGACTCTTTAATGATTCTTTTTGATCCTGAGGGTAGTTTAACAATTTTAGATGAGAACAAATTATCTACCATTTTTTTAGTAATTGTGAATTCTTTTATATTTTCTTCAGAAGGTAAAGTGTACATTATGTCTAGCATAAGCTCTTCAATTATTGATCTTAATGCTCTTGCACCTGTTTTTCTTTTGTATGCTTCATTTGCTATCGCTTCAACTGAATCAGGCTCAAATGATAATTCAACATTATCCATACTTAGCAAAGTTTTGAATTGCTTTACTAATGCATCTCTTGGTTGAGTCAAAATAGATTCTAAAGTTTCTTTAGTTAGACGATCTAATACAGCACAAACCGGAATTCTTCCAATAAATTCTGGAATTAGGCCATATTTAACTAAGTCATCTAATTCTAAATTTTTCAGGGAATCTCTTGGGTCTACAATTTTTTTTGTATCAACTTTGTTTTGATCTGAATTGGTGGTAAATCCTATGGAGTGTTTACCCAGACGCTTTTGAACGATATCCTCTAAACCTATAAAAGCTCCCCCACAAATAAATAATATTTGACTCGTATCAATTTGGATGCAGTCATGATAAGGATGTTTTCTTCCGCCTTGAGGTGGCACATTAGCAATTGTTCCTTCAAGCATTTTTAATAATGCTTGCTGTACCCCTTCACCAGAAACATCTCTAGTAATTGAAGGATTCTCGCTTTTTCTTGCAATTTTATCTATTTCATCAATATAAATAATTCCTTTTTGAGCTAGTTCTACATTCATTTCTGACTTCTGTAGAAGTCTTAAAAGTATGTTTTCAACATCCTCCCCAACATATCCCGCTTCTGTTAAAGTCGTTGCATCAGCTACTGCAAAAGGAACATCTAGAAACTCTGCTAGAGTTTGCGCCAATAATGTTTTTCCACTTCCAGTAGGGCCGATGAGTAAAATATTTGATTTTTGTAATTTAGTTGCTTGTGAATCTGTTGAATTGCTATTTTTACTTTCTTCTTTAACTTTCCAAGCTAATCTCTTGTAGTGATTGTAAACGGCTACTGATAATATTTTTTTTGCAGATTCTTGTCCAACAACTTGATTATCTAGAAAACTTTTAATTTCTAATGGCTTAGGAATTGAGGTTAATTCTAAAGGAACAGATTTTTTTGGATTATCAGTTGGTATTTTCTTTTTTACTTGCGGCGAGTTGTTTGTGTTCGCTTGATTATCAAGTAGTTCTTCATCGAGAATTTCATTACAAAGATCTATGCACTCATCACAGATATAAACCCCAGGACCAGCTATGAGCTTTCTTACTTGGTCTTGTGATTTCCCGCAAAATGAACATTTTAGATGGGCGTCGAATTTAGCCATCGATTATAAATTTTTAAGGTGAAAGGTTTTAAATATTTCCTATTCACTAGGATTGCTTATAAATATCGATTCGTCATCATATTCTTAAAAAATCAGTATTCCTTGTCACTTTTTGATAACTTTATCAATTAATCCATATTCGACTGCTTCGGAGGGAGATAAAAAGTAATCTCTTTCTGTATCTTCATTAATTTTTTCTAGAGGTTGACCCGTATGTTCTGCTAAGAGAGAATTTAATGTTTTCTTGAGAAAAAGTATTTCTTTAGCTTGTATTTCAATCTCTACTGCTTGACCTTGTGCACCTCCCAGAGGCTGATGAATCATAATCCTAGAGTTAGGCAAGGCTAATCTTTTCCCTTTTGCTCCTCCAGAAAGTAGAAATGCCCCCATACTTGCTGCTACTCCAAAGCATATTGTCACTACATCAGGGGATATTTGTTGCATAGTATCGTATATTGCCATTCCAGCAGTTACTGAGCCTCCAGGAGAATTGATATAAATTTGAATGTCTTTTTCGGGATCTTCAGCTTCGAGAAATAATAATTGTGCAACAAGTGAATCAGATACTTGATCATTAATTCCAGTACCTAAAAAAATTATTCTCTCCCTCAATAGTCTTGAATATATATCAAACGCTCTTTCTCCTCTACCTGATTGTTCTATAACGGTAGGAACAGCAGCAATATTTTTATTATTACTTTCGTAAGAACTTATTGAGCTTTGGATTAGATGTTTTTTTTCTGAGTTCACAAATTAGTTTTTCGTCTTAATAAATAATTTAAGGGGTTTTTGTTTAATTAGTAGGAAATTTCATAAATTATTTTTTTTCTTTTTTATTTTGAGTTTTTGTTGTTTTGGTAGCTTTGGAAGTTTTTGTAGTTTTTGTCGCAGTTTTTGTGTCTTTTGTTGTTTTGGTAGCTTTGGAAGTTTTTGTAGTTTTTTCTTTCACTTCAGAATTTTCTTCAAGCCAAATTATTAATTTTTCTTTGAGTAAATCGTTACTTACTACTTCTGTTAATTTTTTAATGTCTATTTGTTTGGAAGATTGTGAGATTGCATCTTCATAATCTTTCATTTTTAAATCAATTTCATCTTTCTCAACTTTTATGTTTTCAGTTTCAGCTAATGCTTTTAGAGCTAAATTTCTTTGAACATTTTTTTCAGCCTGAGGCCTTGTGGACTCTGCTAATGACTTAACTAATTCCGGAGTGAAAGTTGATTTTACATCAAGACCTTGTTGAGCAAATCTTTGAGCGGTTTGTTCAATATTGTTCCTCACTTCTATATCAATCATAGATTTTGGAATTTCAGCAACCAATTCGTTTGTTAAGGCATCTAATAAAGCTTCAATTTTGATATCTTTTTGAGTTTTTTCAAAATTGTCTTTAAGTTGCTTTTCAATATCTTTCTTTAACTCTTTTAATGATTCTTTGTTGCCAGACTGTTTTGCAAAATCGTCATTAAGTTCAGGCAATTCTTTTTCCTTAAGATCCTTAAGATTTACTTCAAAAATTGCTTCTTTGCCTCTTGAATCTTCATGAGAATAATCATCAGGAAATTTAAGGTTAAGTGTTTTAGTATCACCAATTTTCATCTTTACGATTCCCTCAACGAAACCGGGAATCATTTTGTTCTTTTCTAACTCAAGATCCATTGATTCACTTGTTCCACCATCAATCTCTTTACCAGAATCTTTATATTTTCCTTTGAAACTAACTACAGCAATATCTCCTAATTTTGCTGCTCTATTGGTAACTGGAATAATGTTTGCAAACTGATTTCTAGATTTTTCTAGCGCTTCATCTATTGACTTAGGATCAAATTTTGTCTTTGATATTTCAACACTTAGTCCTTTGGATTTTTTAAGTTTTAATTCTGGAGCAACATCAGTTTGAAGAGTAACCTTAAGTGATTTTTCAGGACTAAACTTTGCAAGTAAAGATTCAAATCCATCTACCAATTCTGGCTCACTTAGTGGCTCTATAGATTTTATTTTTAACGCCTCTTGCCATGATTTATCAATAATTTTTTCCAGAGCAGAAGCATGTAATTGTGTGATACCAATTCTTTGTATTAAGACTTGTTTAGGAATCTTACCAAGTCTAAATCCCGGAATTTTAGCCGAACGACTGATAGAACTTATTGTTTCATTTACACACGTTTTGCATGTCTCAGATGGTATTTCTAATTCGAATGAAATTCTACTTTGAGGCAGAGGAGTTGTTTTGACTATTAGTGCATCTTTAGCCATGTTTTTCTAAGTTATTACAATGAACCGAATCTTAATTATTTCACATTATGTGATTTCCTTGAAAGTTAATTTTTTGATAAAGTAAAAAAAATAGTCAATCTATTTATAAAAATCATTTTAAAGTGTGAGACAATCTCCGTATTTGCCTAATAGGCCATTAAAAGTTGCTGTTTTAGGTTCTTCAGGTGCTGTGGGATCTGAATTGCTAAAAATTCTTGAACAACGTGATTTCCCAATATCAGAATTGGTCTTGCTTTCATCAGAGCGGTCAGAAGGAAAAAAAATTATTTGGAAAGATGAAGTATTAGTTACAAAAAAAACAACTAAGAAAGAATTTAAGAATCTTGATTTAGTTTTGGCTTCAGCTGGCGGAAGTATTTCAAAAAAATGGTTGTCTACCATTATTGATCAAAATGCTTTACTGATAGATAATTCAAGTGCTTTCAGATTAGATCAGAACGTTCCTCTTATAGTCCCTGAAGTTAATGCTAGTGAAGTACTTAATCATGATGGGGTAATAGCGAATCCAAACTGCACTACCATTTTGTTGACATTAGTTTTAGCTCCATTAAACAAACTTTCGACTATTCAAAGAGTTATTGTTTCAACATATCAATCTGTCAGTGGTGCAGGCCAACTGGCGATGGAGGAACTAAAATTTTTAACTGAACAATATCTTCAAGGAAATCCTCAAAAAAGTGAAGTTTTGCCATACTCCCTTGCTTTTAATTTGTTTTTACATAATTCCCCTATGCTTTCAAATAATTACTGCGAAGAAGAGATGAAAATGGTTAATGAGACAAGGAAAATATTAAATATTGCTGATTTAAAGCTCTCTGCTACATGTGTTCGAGTCCCAGTACTGAGAGCACATTCTGAATCGATCAATATTGAATTTGCAGATGTAGTAGAGCCTAAAGATGCTCTTGAAGAATTAAAAATATCTCCTGGAATTGAAGTTATTGAGGATTACAAAAAAAATAGATTTCCTATGCCAAATGACGTTATGGGAAGGGATAATGTTGCTGTTGGAAGGCTAAGAACTGATATTAGTCAGCCTCATGGATTAGAATTATGGTTATGTGGAGATCAAATAAGAAAAGGAGCAGCTCTGAATGCTGTTCAAATAGCTGAGTTATTAATTCCAAAAAAATGATTACAGACAAAACTGAGTGTAATAATCCACTATTTGGAAGAATATTGACTGCAATGGTTACTCCATTCACTCAGAATGGAGATGTAGATTATGAACTAGCTATAAAACTTTCAAATTATCTTTTTGAGAACGGTTCCGATGGAATTGTGTTGTGCGGTACTACTGGAGAATCTCCGACTCTTTCATGGGCAGAACAGCATGATTTATTTATTGCGGTAAAAGGATCTTTGGATGCAAGCTGTAAACTAATAGTTGGCACTGGTAGCAATTGTACAAGCGAAGCTGTGGCAGCTACAAAAAAAGCTTACGACTCTGGTGCCGACGGTGCTTTGGTCGTTGTTCCTTATTACAATAAGCCGCCTCAAGAAGGTCTTTATAAACATTTCAGTTCTATTGCTAAATCTGCAAAGGATTTGCCTCTTATGCTCTACAACATTCCTGGCAGGACTGGATGCAATTTATTACCTGATACTGTGAAGAAACTTATGGATTTTTCAAATATTCTCAGTATCAAAGCTGCAAGCGGTAGAATAGAAGAAGTAACAGAACTAAGAGCTATTTGTGGCTCCGAACTCTCTGTATATAGTGGCGACGATTCATTGTTGCTTCCAATGTTATCTGTAGGGGCTGTAGGAGTAGTAAGTGTTGCAAGTCATTTAGTTGGATTGCAATTGAAAGAGATGATTCATTCTTTTCAAAGTGGAAAGGTTTCCAATGCTCTTGCTATCCATGAAAAACTACAGCCTCTTTTCAAAGCTCTCTTTATGACTACTAATCCAATCCCAATTAAGGCTGCTTTGGAGCTATCGGGATGGGATGTAGGTAATCCTAGAAGTCCTTTGTCACCTTTAACCATTGACATGAAAAAGCAACTATCTTTTATCCTGAATTCCCTATAATAGGGAATATATTTAACTTGATAATTAAATTTAAATAAACCTTATTTGATTACAAGCAGGCCTTCATAAATTTCAAAATTATGCAATCAAGTACAAATTCAACTGTAAATAGATCTACTCATGATTCATCTAGATCTAAAAGTAATATCCCAGCTCTTCGAGTGATACCTCTTGGAGGACTACATGAAATAGGGAAAAATACTTGCGTTTTTGAATATGGTGATGAATTAATGCTTGTTGATGCTGGTCTAGCTTTCCCATCTGATGGTATGCATGGCGTAAACGTTGTTATGCCTGATACAACTTTTTTAAAAGAAAATCAAAAAAGAATAAAGGGTATGATTGTCACTCACGGGCATGAAGATCACATTGGAGGTATTTCTCATCACCTAAAGCATTTTAATATTCCCATTATTTATGGTCCAAGACTGGCAATGTCAATGCTTAGAGGAAAAATGGAGGAAGCAGGGGTATCTGATAGAACAACTATACAGACAGTAAATCCAAGAGATGTTGTAAAAGTAGGACAACATTTTTCTGTTGAATTTATTCGAAATACCCATTCTATTTGCGATAGCTTTTCTTTAGCAGTTACAACACCTGTTGGCACAATTATTTTCACGGGAGATTTTAAGTTTGATCATATGCCAGTAGATGGAGAGCAATTTGATATTGAAAGAATGGTGCATTACGGCGAGAAGGGTGTTTTGTGCATGTTTAGTGATTCTACTAATGCTGAAGTTCCAGGTTTTTGTCCTTCTGAGAAGACTATCTATCCTTCTCTAGAAAAACATATTGCAGAGGCAAAAGAACGAGTTATCCTTACCACTTTTGCTAGTTCTGTTCATAGAGTGACAATGATTTTAGAATTGGCCATGAAACATGGAAGAAAGGTCGGTTTGTTAGGTAGATCGATGATAAATGTTATTGCTAAGGCAAGAGATATTGGTTATATGAAATGCCCAGATGATTTGTTTGTTCCTATCAAGCAAATTAGAGATTTGCCAGATAGGGAGACCTTATTATTAATGACGGGTAGCCAAGGAGAACCCCTGGCAGCCTTAAGTAGAATCTCTCGTGGTGAACATCAGCATGTTCGTCTTAAGACTACTGATACTGTAATATTTTCAGCCAGTCCAATTCCTGGTAATACTATTTCTGTTGTTAATACAATAGATAGATTAATGAAACTCGGAGCAAAGGTTGTTTATGGAAAGGGTGAGAATATTCATGTTTCTGGTCATGGTTTTCAAGAAGATCAAAAGTTAATGTTGGCTCTCGCAAAACCTAAGTTTTTTGTTCCTGTTCATGGAGAACATAGGATGCTTGTTTGTCATGGGAAGAGTGCACAAACTATGGGGGTTCCAAAGGACAATATCTTAATTATTGAGAATGGAGATGTAGTTGAGTTAACACCTAATTCTATTCAAAAGGGTGATCCTGTAAAAGCTGGTGTTGAACTGCTTGATAACTCACGAAATGGGATAGTAGATGCTCGAGTATTAAAGGAAAGGCAGCAATTAGCTGGGGATGGAGTAGTAACTGTTTTAGCTCCTATTAGTACAGATGGAAAGATGGTTGCACCTCCTAGAGTTAATTTAAGAGGAGTAGTTACTACTGCAGAGCCAAGAAAAATGTCTATGTGGACAGAACGAGAAATAAGCTGGGTCTTAGAAAATAGATGGAAACAATTATCCAGACAAACTGGGCCGAATAATTTTGAGGTAGATTGGATTGGTGTACAAAGAGAAATTGAAAATGGTTTATCTAGAAGAATGAGAAGAGAATTACAAGTAGAACCACTTATTTTGTGTTTAGTTCAACCTGCTCCAAGTGGAACTCGTGCTTATATTCCAAAGATTACCGAAGAGCAAAATTTCTCCAATAGAAATAGAAATAATAATTTCCATAAGAAATCAAACAATAATCATCCTAATAGTTCAAATAACTCACAAAATACCCAAAAAAGTCCAAAAGTTCCACAGAATCCATCAGCTGATACTGCTACCGAAGATTCATTTGAAGGTAGAACAAGAAGAAGAAGATCGGCTGTAACATCTTAACTTTTTTCAAAATTTATATAGTTTTTATCCCAAACAATTTTTAAAAACTCTTGCAGATTAATTTGACCTTTATGTTTTTCATAAATTGAAGTTGCTAAATTTGTCAGATTTTTAGAACTACATTGCTTTGCAGATATTTCTTTTAAAAATCTATTTAAAATTGTGCACCTCGCTTCAATACACATACCATTTAGGAGATTCCTATCGATACCTTTAACATCTTTACAATATAGATACGCTAGTTCACTAAGATCATTACGTTCATTATTGTATTTGCTCATTTTTTGGGAAAAATTATTTATCCTTTCAGAACAACCAGGATAGATGGCTTCTAAGGTAGGAAGAATTTTTTTTCTTACTAAATTTCTTTTTAATTTAAGATCTGAATTTGTAGGATCTTCCCAGACTGGGATCTTCATATCATTGCAAAATTGTTTTGTATCTTCCCTATTGAAAATTAATATTGGTCTTATTAAATAAATTTGTTTTTCTATTAATCTTTTACTCTCAATATAACTCAGACCTCCAAAATTGCTTCCTCTAGATAAATTGAGGATGAATGTTTCTGCATTATCACTACTCGTGTGACCAGTTAACAAATAAATATTATGTTTTGGCTGGTTTTTATTTAATAAAGTTTTGGCTCTTTCACATAATTTTTGATATCTCCATTCTCGTGCTTTTTCTTCTGAAGAAATACTTTCTTTATTTGCTTGATCAAAAGAGAATGAAATATTTTTATCTTCGCAATAATCTTTTAATTCTAGAGCATATAGTGATGATTTTTCGTGCCACTGATGATCACCATGCCAAACACTAATAGACCAATTATGTAGTTTTTTTAGGTCATTAATTAGTGTTAATAAGGCCATTGAGTCTTGACCCCCTGAAACACTTATTAAAATATTGGATCCTTTGGGAATTAATATTTTTTTGGTAAGAATCTCCTTATGAAGCTGATGATGCCATGATGACCAATTTTTCTGACTTAATTTTTTATCAGTCATTTTGTGTTGCTCAGATAATATTTTTTAAAAAATGCACTGTTTTACTAAAACAATGTCACAATCGGGTAATAAATTCATTAAGTAAATGAGTCTGATTAATCTTTTGCCACAAAAAATCAAAGAAGAGTTAAGAAGCAAATCCTTACTCAAAGTTATTTCAGGATTGAATAATTTCGATGTTCAATCTGTGAAAATAATTGTTGAGGCTGCTTCATTAGGAGGTGCAGATCTTATCGATATTGCTTGTAAACCTGAACTCGTTGATTTAGCACTTAAGAATTCAACACTACCCGTTTGTGTTAGTTCAGTAGTGCCTCAATCTTTTCAAGATTGTGTAAAAGCAGGAGCATCATTAATTGAGATAGGAAATTACGATACTTTTTATGAAAAAGGCATTCATTTTTCTGATAAAAAAGTTTTAAACATTACAAAAGAGACGAGGGATTTATTGCCTAATTTCCCTTTATCAGTAACTGTTCCTCATACTATGCCTATTGATAAACAAGTTGATCTTGCTGTAAAGCTAGTGGCAGAAGGCGTTGATATTATTCAAACAGAAGGTGGTACCAGTTCTACTCCTTATTCGCCAGGAATTCAAGGTTTTTTTGAAAAATCAGTACCAACTCTTGCAGCTACCTATGCTATTCATCAAGAATTTAAGAAACAATCTCTGAATATACCAATCATGAGTGCCTCTGGATTAAGCCAAGTAACTTGTCCACTAGCAATATCCTCTGGAGCCTCAGCAGTTGGCGTTGGATCTGTGGTTAATAAATTAGATGATTTAATATCAATGATTGCGGTTGTTAGGGGCTTAAAAGAATCTTTGAAAAATTCAATAATTGGAGAAAAAATTTCTTAGTATAGCAACATCCTTTAGCTACTAGCTTGATGAACAACTATAAGCTTCAAGCTCCTTACGAACCAAATGGAGATCAACCAGAAGCTATTAAAAAATTAGTTAAAGGCGTAAATAATGGTAAACAGTTTCAGACTCTTTTAGGAGCTACTGGAACTGGTAAAACATTTACCATTGCCAATGTAATTCAACAAACAGGAAGACCTGCACTTGTTTTAGCCCATAACAAAACTTTGGCTGCACAACTATGTAATGAATTAAGGGAATTTTTTCCAAAAAATGCTGTTGAATACTTTATTTCTTACTACGATTATTATCAACCTGAAGCTTATGTACCTGTAAGCGATACTTACATAGCCAAAACTGCTTCAATTAATGAAGAAATAGATATGCTTAGGCATTCTGCAACACGCTCATTATTTGAGAGAAAAGATGTAATTGTTGTAGCCTCAATAAGTTGTATTTATGGTCTTGGTATACCGAGTGAGTATTTAAAAGCTGCAGTTAAATTTGAAGTGGGAAAATTAATAAATCTACGTTCTTCTTTGAGGTCTCTCGTTGAAAATCAATATACTAGAAATGATATTGAAATTACTAGAGGTAGATTCAGAATTAAAGGTGATGTTTTAGAAATCGGTCCAGCTTACGAAGATAGATTAATAAGAATTGAGTTATTTGGTGATGAAGTCGAGGCTATTAGATACGTTGACCCTACTACAGGAGAAATACTTGAAAGTTTGGAACAAGTTAGCGTTTACCCAGCGAAGCATTTTGTGACTCCAAAAGAAAGACTTGAGAGTGCAATAAGTGCAATTAGAAGTGAATTAAAAACTCAACTCGATAAATTTACATACGAAGGAAAATTATTAGAGGCTCAACGTCTAGAACAACGTACAAAATATGATTTAGAAATGCTTAAAGAGGTTGGTTATTGTAATGGAGTTGAGAATTATGCTCGTCATTTGTCAGGTAGGGAGGAAGGTTCACCGCCAGAATGCTTAATAGATTACTTTCCCAATGATTGGTTGTTGGTAGTTGATGAGAGTCACGTAACATGTCCTCAACTTCATGCGATGTACAACGGTGATCAATCAAGAAAAAAAGTTTTAATAGATCATGGTTTTAGATTGCCAAGTGCTGCAGATAATAGACCTTTAAAATGTGAAGAGTTTTGGGAAAAATCAAAACAGACATTATTTATAAGTGCAACCCCTGGTCAATGGGAATTAGATCAATGTGATGGTGAATTTATTGAGCAAGTTATAAGACCAACTGGGGTATTAGACCCGGTAATTGATGTAAGACCTAGTGAAGGCCAAATAGAAGATCTGTTATCTGAAATAAGAATTCGAGCTGAAAAGAATCAAAGAGTGCTTGTGACAACACTTACTAAGAGAATGGCTGAAGATCTAACTGATTTTTTATCTGAAAATAAAGTAAGAGTTAGATATTTGCATTCCGAAATCCATTCAATTGAAAGAATTGAAATTATTCAAGACCTTAGAATGGGGGAATATGATGTTTTGGTGGGAGTTAATTTATTAAGAGAAGGACTAGATCTTCCAGAAGTATCCTTAGTCGCCATTTTAGATGCTGATAAAGAAGGTTTTCTTAGGGCAGAAAGGTCATTGATTCAAACAATAGGAAGAGCTGCCAGACATGTTGAAGGTGTTGCCTTGCTTTATGCAGATAACTTCACAGATTCAATGAAAAGAGCAATATCTGAAACTGAAAGAAGAAGAACTATCCAAAAAAAATATAACCAAGTCAATGGTATTATTCCAAAACCTGCAGGCAAAAAAATAGAAAATTCAATATTATCTTTTCTAGAACTTTCTAGAAAACTAGATGCTGGTGGTTTATCTAAGGATTTAATAAATATAGTTAATAACAAAACTGACGCAATTCTCAGTTCCAGTGATAATCAATGTTTACTCGAAGAATTGCCTGATTTAATAGAAAAGTTAGAAATTAAAATGAAAGATGCTGCAAAAGAGTTAAATTTTGAAGAAGCAGCAAATTTGAGGGATAGAATCAAAAAATTAAGACAAAAATTGGCAAGAAATAATTAAAAAGAACTTATTTTTCTAATTCGAAATGATTATGAATCGCATTAACTGCTTTGTCACAATCTTTTTCTAAGACAATACATGAAGTCCTAATTTCACTCGTGGCAATCATTTCAATATTGATATTTTGGTCAGCCAATGCTCTAAATATTTTTCCAGCCGTCCCAACCTTAAATGCCATTCCCGCTCCTACGGTACTTACTTTTGCTATAGCAGGGCCATCTTCAATGTATGATCCGGATAATTTTTTTGTTAAGGCCTCAAAAACTAAGTTAGCTTTTTCTCTATCCTGTTTATTCATTGTAAGACTAATATCCTTAGTTTTTAAAGAGGAAATTCTTTCAGACTGAACAATAGTATCGATAAGTAAATTATTTTCAGCTAATGCTAAACATATCGATGCTGCTACACCTGGACGATCAGGCAGTTTTCGAAAGCTTACCTGCACTTGGTTTTTATCTAATGCAATTCCTCTTACTTCAGGTTGATCTTGTTTTTCATTGATTGGATTAACAAATATTTGTGTATCGGATAACTTAAATTTCTCAGCAACAAATCTAATAGCTTTTGGTATATTATTAATTTCAATTACACAGCTGACTTTAATTTCACTAGTAGCTATTAACCTAACATTTATATTAGCTTGAGATAAAGTATCAAATAAATCAGCTGAAACACTAGGTCTGCCCATTATGCCGGCTCCCTGAATACTTAATTTAGTCATGTTGGTTTTTAAGTTAAATTCCCCCCCTAATTGACTAGTTATAAGTTCACATTGTTCTGCAGTCTTTTTTACTTCTAATTCACCAACAGTAAATGTAATATCGTTTTTATTTCCATCATTTGTCGCTTGTATTATTAAATCTACGTTAATACTTGCTTCTGAAAGCTTTTCAAATATTTGCGCAGCAATCCCAGGCCTATCAGGAATATTTGAGAGACTGAATACTGCTTGGTTTTCTAATACTTCAAGACTATTGACTGTTTTTGTTAATTCTAAGCTTCCTCTTTTTAGCGGGAGAGGTTGGATTTGACTTTCTAGGAGAGTCCCGTTGGAGTCAATTTGGCTTGATTTTACACACAATTTAATTCCATAATTGCGAGCAATTTCTACTGCTCTTGGATGCAGAACTGAAGCACCTACGCTTGCAAGTTCAAGCATTTCCTCGCAGCTAATTTCATCTAAGAGTTTTGCATTAGGAACAATCCTTGGATCAGTAGTAAGAACCCCAGGAACGTCTGTATAAATTTCGCAAGTCTCAGCTCCTAAAGCTGTTGATAAAGCTACCGCGGAAGTATCTGAACCCCCTCTACCCAAAGTTGTAATTTCCATTGAACCCGTATGGCTTAATGTTGTTCCTTGAAATCCAGCCACGACAACTACAAAACCCTGATTTAAATAATTTTGGATCCTTTCTGTTTTAATATCCAGAATTCTCGCTTTCCCATGAATTGATTCAGTAATAATTCCAACCTGGCTACCAGTCATTGAAATTGCAGGTATTCCGTATTCGTTTAATGCCATTGAAAGAAGAGCTATGGTTACTTGCTCTCCAGTTGAAAGAAGCATATCCAATTCTCTTCGATTAGGATTTTTACTAATTGATTCCGCTAAACAATTTAAATCATCTGTAGTTTGCCCCATCGCAGAGACAACTACGACAATTTCATTCCCTGCTTCTTTACTTTGACAAATGCTACTTGCAATATTTTTAATTTTTTTAATATCACCGACAGAAGTACCGCCAAATTTTTTTACTAGTAAAGCCATACTTAAATCATAATGTAAATTCTTAAACTTATAATTTGGTTAACTTAAATTAATTAATTTCTCTGTAAAAACATTTATAGGATTATTACCTTGTTTTAGTAATGATTCAATATCTAGTAGGTTACTCATTAAATTAATTAAATATTCTTGAGATATATTTTTGACTTTTTTTCGAATAAAAAAAATTCTTTTTGGATTAGAAATGCCTGCAAGATTACAAATCTTTAAAGCATTATCGTTACCTGAATTAACTGCTAGTTTTATAATGGTATGAATTCTTATTTGACTAATTAAACCTGCATTTAGTCTTAAAGCAGGTTCTCCTTTCTGTAAAGAATAATTTATTTCAATGAGGCTTTCATTAATATTTTTTTGTAAGAGAAGATCAATGATTTTGAAAATATTGGATTGATGATCACTAAATATTTTTTTTACATCAATACTTTTAAGAAAAAGTTGTGAATTCAAATCACTTGATACTGCAGAGAGGTATGTTTTTGCTTTGGCTAATTCATTTATTAGTTTAAAGCTGTCATTACCAACTGAATCAATAATTAATTCAGCTGCATTTTTATCAATTTTGATATTCATTTCAATTGCTGCATTTTCTAAAAATCTTTTTTGTCCCTCATAGTCCCAGATTTCTGGTAAAGAAAATGATTTTTCTTTGGCTAAATTATTTTTGACAAGTTTTTGTAAAAATTTAGTACTCTTTAGTCTCGAGTCTGGTTTTTTTGTATTTTGCAAAATGAAATAAGTATTTTGAGGTATATTGTCATGAATTTTTTCAAATTTAGTTCTTAAATCTTCATTTTTGGCAGTAAAAATGGGATTATTTTTCAATGTAACTATTCTGTATCCATCTCCAAAAGGAGGCGTAAGAACTTCATCAAAAGCTTTATTGACTTGCTCATCATCATCTCCATTTAAATTAGTTACATTTATTTCTTTCCATTCTTTGGATACTTCCTTATCAATTAATTTTTGAATAAATGTATTTTGAGCACTTAGATCATTACCCCATAATATTTGTATTGGCATAATAGATCAATAAAAACTATATATTTACTATGATTACTTCTAACACAAATTAAATTTAATGGTAATAGATCATCCAATTTTTTTGGAAAGTATCAGATTCATAAGATCTCGTTTAGTAGCCAATGATCTAAATTATTTGGAAAAAAAAGTTTTAGAGAGATTAGTCCATACTTCAGGGGATTTTACAGTTCAAAATCTTGTAAATTTTAGTGAAGGTGCTTGTGAAAAGGGTCTTCAGGCACTTAAAAATGGTGCTCCTATTTTAACTGATACCGATATGGCAGCAGCAGCAATAAAATCCATGGTAGAAAATACCAATCGGAATAAAGTATTCACCGCTAGAATGTGGTTTGGAAAAAATAATCATACAAACTTAACTAAAACTGCATATGGCTTAAGTGAAGGTTGGAAGGAGTTATCCGCTTTAAATTATGGAAGCAAATCTCCTATTGTAGTTATTGGCAGTTCGCCTACAGCGTTAACTTGTTTAATTGATATTTTAGAAAATGCAAAAAATTTACCTAGTTTAATTATCGGAATGCCTGTTGGATTTATTGGAGTAGAGAATAGCAAAAACAAACTGATTTCCACCGATCTTCCTAGAATTGTTTTGAATTCAACTAGAGGAGGTGCTGCCATGGCAGCTGCTGCGGTTAACGCCTTATTGAGGGAGACAATTTAAAAAGTATTTATTTTATAAAAATGTCAAAAATCTACTTAATATTATAATTTAATTTGTTATTTAATTCTAAAGAATTTAAAACTGATTTTGCTTTTTCTATAACTTCTTTTGGAACTCCTGCTAATTTAGCTGCTTCTATGCCATAGCTTTTGTTTGAGCCCCCTTTGACAATCCTGTGGCTAAAGATTAGCTGATCGTTATTTTGTTCTACTAAAACTTGAAAATTTTGTATATTATTATTTGAATTTTTTAAATAATTCAGCTCATGATAGTGCGTAGCAAAAATAGTATTACATTGAATTTTTTTCGCAAGATATTCACTTACCGACCAAGCTATTGAAAGTCCATCAAAAGTAGATGTCCCTCTGCCTATCTCATCAAGTAAAACTAGTGAGCTAGAAGTTGCCTGATTTAGAATTGATGCAGTTTCAGACATTTCTACCATAAATGTTGATTGTCCAGATGATTGATCATCAACTGCCCCTATTCTTGTGAAAATCCTATCTGCAATCTTGATTTCAGCATTATTAGCAGGAACAAAGCTACCAATTTGTGTGAGAATTTGTATTAAACCAAGTTGTCTTATAAAGCAACTTTTTCCGCTTGCATTGGGACCCGTTAATATGATTAATTTTTGATTATCCTCAAAAGAGATATCGTTTGCTACAAACTTTTTATCACTTAACAATTGCTCTACAATTGGATTTCTTCCTGCGATAATTTTTGTACTATTTTTTGTCATTGAATCATTTATTGGTATTAATGAAGGTTTTATAAAATTGTTTTCTACTGCAGTAATTGATAAACCAAGTAGTGCATCAAGAGATCCTATGGATTTTGCAATTGATCTTATTTGTTTTGTTTTTTCAGCAACTATATTTCTTAATTCGCAGAAAATTTCATATTCTTTTGATGAAGCTCTACTTTTTATTTGGAAAATCTTATTTTCTTTACTTTTAATTTCTGAAGTGATATACCTTTCTTCATTAGTAAGTGTTTGCCTTTTGATCCAATGTTGTGGAGCTAAATTAACTTTTGACTTATTTATAGAAATGTAATATCCAAAATTTTTATGAAATTGAATTTTTAGGTTTGAAATTTTGCTAATTTTCCTTTCCTTTAATTCTTCTTTATTTAGCCACTCTGAGTAATCATCCATTAAATTGCGTAAACCATCTAATATATTGTCAACACCATCGTGGATCATGCCTCCTTCACTAATATTTAGAGGAGGATTTTCTAAAAGTTTAAAACTTATAGTATCAGCTAATTCTAAGAGTCCTTCATCAATATTTTTTAATTGATCAGTCCAATCTGGGAGATCATATTTAAATAATGCAATTATGGATTTTAGTCTAGGCAATTTTTTTAAACCTTCAGCTATTGCAATTAAGTCTCTGGGACTTGCATGACCTGCACAAGCTCTACCTGCAAGTCTTTCTAAATCCCCCATTGCTCTAAGTAAATTTTGGGTATCTGTACGTAATTTTTTAGATTCAAGAAAGTTTGTAATTATATTTTGTCTTTCATAAATTTCATTAACGTTTAATAGTGGTGAATCTATCCACCTTCTTAAACACCTTGCACCCATGCAAGTATAAGTTCTATCAATACTCCATAGTAGCGAACCTACATAATTGTTTTCTCGTTGTGTATTTTTGATTTCTAAGTTTTTTTGAGTTTGATAATCAATAATTAATTTGTTGTGACCATATTGGATTTGTGGAAAGTCTAATGAGATTTTTAAGGAAGAATCTTTATCTAAATTTGAAGGATTAATTTTTTCTAAATAATTTAATAAACCTCCAAGTGATCTAGTTGCATTGTTTAAATTTTTAAGTCCTATTCCCTCTAGGTTTGCAATTTGGAAATAATTTTTTATTAGATAATTTGCTTCATTAATTCCAAAATTAGTCTCTTGAGAAACAGTATATGTAATTTGACTATTTTCTTTAATTAATAAATTTCTTACTGCATTGCTTCCTACAATGATTTCTGAAGAATCTAATTTAATAATTTCATCAAATAGTTTTGACAGAGATTGGCCTTCTAAAGTTATTAATTCTCCTGTGCTTACATCAGCTTTTGATATGCCCCATTCATAAGATTCATCTGAGTTTTCTTCTGATAAGTAAATAGCAGTAATCCAATTGTTTTTCTTTGCTATCAACATCCCCTCTTCAATTACAGTTCCAGGAGTAATTATTCTTGTTATTCCTCTTTTAATTGGAGTCCCATAATTTCCAGAACTTTTTTCTAGTTGATCGCATATAACCACAGAATAATTTTTTTTAATTAAATCAGCACAGTATCTCTCCATTGCATGATGGGGAAC
>CABYNZ010000013.1 GCA_902520485.1 uncultured Prochlorococcus sp.
TATGATGAGCATCACATGTTGTTCCATATCCAACTATTTCTGCATAAATTCTTGCATTCCTTTTTTGTGCATTTTCTAAAGTTTCCAAAACAAGAATTCCAGATCCCTCTCCAATAACAAATCCATCTCTTTCTGCATCAAAAGGTCTGCTAGCAGTTTGAGGACTTTCATTCCTGGAAGAAAGAGCTTTGGCACTTGCAAAACCTGCTACTCCGAGAGGTGTAATACTGGCTTCTGCACCACCACAGATCATTGCATCTGCTTTTCCAAGTTGGAGTAATCTAAAAGAATCACCGATTGCATTTGACCCTGCAGCGCAAGCGGTGGAAACTGAGGAACTTGGTCCTTTTGCACCCAAAGCAATTGCAGCTAATCCAGTGGCCATATTTGGAATCATCATTGGGACTGTAAATGGACTTACTCTTTTAGGCCCCTTATGACTCAATATTTGAGCTTGACTTTCCATAGTTAGTAAGCCTCCAACACCAGAACCAATAATCACTCCAATTCTTGATGCATTAGCTTCAGTAATTTCAAGTCCAGAATCATGAAAGGCTTGTTTTGCAGCAATAACTCCAAACTGGGAAAAACGATCCCATCTTTTAGATTCTTTAGCTTCAATAAAATTTTCAGATTGAAGATTTTTTACTTCTGCAGCAAATTTGCAGGGATGTTGTTCAGGATCAAAGAGAGAAATATCTGAGACCCCATTAGTACCTGTTTGAAGACCGACTAAATATTCATCAATGTTATTACCAATTGGAGTTACTGCTCCGATACCAGTAATAACTACTCGATGGAAATTTGGCATTCTTAATTAACCTTTTTTTTCTTCGATGAATTTTACTGCATCGCCAACAGTTGCTATTCCTTCAGCTGCTTCATCAGGAATTTCAATATCAAATGCTTCTTCTAAAGCCATCACGAGTTCAACAGTATCTAGAGAATCTGCACCTAAATCATTTTGGAAATTTGAATCTGATTTTACTTCTCCTGCTTCAACGCTTAATTGTTCTGAAACAATAGAACAGACTTTTTCGAGGATTTCTTGTGACATAGTTTATGTAAAATTACTAATTATCTATATGATTTTATGCCCTAGAGTTAACAAGAGTGAAGCATATCTTAATTTTTTTAATTTCTTTGTAAGACAATAGTATTATAAAACGAGGTTCAAAAGACAATTTTTACATGTCACACGCAGTTAAAATTTATGACACTTGCATTGGTTGTACCCAATGTGTGAGGGCTTGCCCACTTGATGTTTTAGAGATGGTTCCTTGGGATGGATGTAAAGCTGGCCAAATAGCTTCCTCTCCTAGAACAGAAGATTGTGTAGGTTGCAAAAGATGTGAAACGGCATGTCCTACAGATTTCTTAAGTATTCGTGTTTATTTAGGAGATGAGACTTCTAGGAGCATGGGTTTAGCATATTAATTTTTTATAGTGCAGTTTTAAGAGAGTCCATGTTTTAGTGAATACGCATTTTATTTCAATATAATTGAAAAAAAAATTCGTATGTGTGGAATAGTTGCTGTAACTGGATATAAAAGAGCTTTACCGTTATTAATTAATGGTTTAGAAAAACTTGAATATAGAGGATATGATTCTGCAGGTATTGCAATAATAAATTCCGAAACAAATAGTATTTCTTGTAATAAAGCAGAAGGTAAACTCAAGAATTTAAAAAATAATCTTAATAATCATAATATTCCTGGAACTGTGGGTATAGGTCATACTAGATGGGCAACTCATGGGAAGCCTGAGGTTAAAAATGCACATCCTCATACCGATAGTTCAGGGAAGATAGCAGTTGTTCAAAATGGCATTATTGAAAATTTCCAAGATTTAAAAAATAAATTAGAGGAAGAGGGTGTTATTTTTAATTCTGATACAGATACCGAGGTAATTCCCCATCTAATAAAAAGAGAGTTAAATACATTAAGTCAACTTAATCTTGAGAATAATGGTTCAACATTATTAGTAGCTGTGAGAAATGTCATATCTGATTTAGAAGGATCTTATGCTTTAGCAGTTTTATGGTCTGGTGCTCCAACCTCTTTGGTAGTTGCAAGAAGACAAGCGCCCTTGATTATTGGTTTGGGTGAAGGAGAATTTATTTGTGCTAGTGATACCCCAGCTATTGCAAACTTTACAAATATTATTTTGCCTATGGAGGATGAAGAAATAGCTTTGTTGACTCCGCTTGGAATTGAAATATATGACTTAAACAACGAGAGACAATATCGAAATCCTGTTTCTTTAAAAGTCTCAGAGCAAATAATGGACAAGATGAATTTTAAACACTACATGTTAAAAGAGATTTATGACCAGCCACAGACTGCAAAAAACTGGTTGGAAAATTATTTAATTAAGAACTTAGATAATGGTCAATATCAAATCAACTATCCATTTGATACTCAGTTTTTTGAATCAATAGAAAGAATTGAAATTATAGCTTGTGGTACAAGTAAACATGCTGCAATGGTTGGCAGCTTTTTACTAGAGCAATTTTCAGGTATTCCTACAAATGTCTTTTATGCAAGCGAATTTCGATATTCACCACCTCCACTATTGCCAAATACATTAACTATTGGAGTCACTCAATCTGGAGAAACTGCTGATACAATTGCAGCTATTGATATGGAAATTAAAAGACGTTCTTCGATTGAAGATAAAAAATTTAAACCTAATCTTATCGCAATAACAAATAGAAAAGAGAGTTCAATAGGAAGACAGGTCTCAAATATAATTGATATTTGTGCAGGAATAGAAGTTGGAGTTGCAGCAACAAAAACTTTTTTAGCTCAATTACTTTCTTTTTATGGATTAGCCATAAAATTTGCTCAAATTAAAGGCAATCAAAGTCCTGATGAAATAGGTAAATTAATAAACGAGCTTATAAAACTTCCTTTATTATTGGAAGAACTCTTAGAGCAACATGATAAATCTTCAGAAAAGTTAGCACATGATTTTTTTAATATTAAAGATGTTATTTTTTTAGGAAGAGGTATAAATTATCCCATTGCTCTTGAAGGCGCGTTAAAACTCAAAGAAATTAGTTACATCCATGCAGCTGGATATCCAGCTGGGGAGATGAAACATGGTCCAATAGCTTTATTAGATAAAAAAGTACCTGTAATTTCAATTGCCTCCCCTGGTGAGGTTTTTGATAAAGTTATTAGTAATGCTCAAGAAGCAAAAGCTAGAGATTCATATTTGATTGGAATTGCTCCTGAATGTAATGGCACTGAAATCTTTGATTATTTAATGAAAGTCCCTTACTCTAATGAATGGATTTCACCTTTACTTAATATATTGCCTTTACAATTATTGAGTTACCATATCGCAGCTCATAGGGGTCTTGATGTCGATCAACCAAGAAATTTAGCTAAAAGTGTAACTGTAGAATGATGAGTTCCTTACAATTTTTTTTTAAGTTTATAGCTCTAAAAGTCCATTTGGGGGATTGATAATTAGAACGTTATTTTTTAAATCTACTAATGGGACTATTTCTTTAACAAATGGTATAAGAACTTTTTTTTGATTTTTAAATAGCTCAATAACAAGTAAATTATTTTTTTCATTTTCTAAATTGATAACTTTCCCAATTGTAATTAATTCATCATTTTCCAAAGTCTTAACTTCGAGATTTATAAGTTCTAACAAGTGAAATTCTTCCTTTTTTAATTTGGGTAGTGTATCGCTTTTAACAAGAATTTTAAATTTTTTCAGTTGCTCTGCATCATTTATTGTGTTTATTCCTTGGAACTTAACTATGAAGGTTTCTTTGCCAGGTTGTTTGAAACCTGATATAAGTTCTATTTTTGAAGGAGGTTCATTTTCTTTTTGCAGCCATCTAATGCCCGGTATTAAAAATCTTTCTTCAAAATCACTTAAAGATTTAACCTTTACCTGGCCATTAATTCCATGACATGATGTTATTAATCCAACAGTCAACCATTCATTCTTATTTATCATATATTGTATTTAGAAAGAGTGTTTTATGGAATTATCTACTAAACCCATACTTCCTGGTTCCTTTGTTGTTGTAAAAGACACTAATTCTATATACAGAGGATATAAAGGATTTGTACAAAGAGTTACAAAAAAGAGAGCAGCGGTTCTATTTGAAGGGGGTAATTGGGATAAACTCATAACTTTTCAGCTAACGAATTTAGAAATAGTTTAAAAATTATATTTTACCTAATGTAATAAATTTTTCTATCAAAATTCTAGCTGCATTTGTTTCTGCTTGTTTATGGGACTTGCCTAATGCAGTTGATTCTTTTAATCCTTCGATAAATATTTCGCAAGAAAATCTTTTAGAGTCCCCATTTTTCTTTGAGACTTCAATAATTTTATAGACTGGCAGATCAAAACCTTTACTTTGACACCACTCTTGCAATACCGTCTTAGATTTGAATTTATATGGAGCTTTTAAAAATTTTTCTGAATCTTCCTCCCAAAAATCATCTAACCAAAGATTTACTTCCTCAGTTGAATTAAAGCATTTGTAAACAGCACCTATTAGAGCTTCTGTAGACTCACCAATAATAGTATTTTTTGAATTTTCATCACCAAGAGCTTTAGGTCCTTTAATTATTAATTTCTCGATATCAATTTCCCTCCCCAATTTGGTTAACCATTCATCACTTACAATTTGTGCTCTTAGCTCTGATCTTTCTCCTACACTCATTAGGGGATACTTTTTTTCAATAAAATTAGAAGCAGCTAATCTGAGTACAGCATCTCCGAAAAATTCTAGTTTTTCATAATTTATTATTTTGTTCTCTGAGGAATGGATAAATGCTTGATTAAAATCTTGAATAACTGAAATATTTTGAGTTCTAATTATTTCAGAAAATCTTTTTGATCTAATATTTAAAGACTTTAAAAAGGTAGTTATTTGATTAATTCTCTTTGCGTTGATTATATTTGTCATCTGATTTGAATAATCACAACAATTAGAAAGCAGGTCATAAGCCGGGTTCTGTTCATCTTAGTTAAAGATGGGCAATCATCTATCTAGGACTGAAATTACTTTACAGTCTCAAGCGGCGCTTAAAAGTAGATTGTGTAATGGTCATAAATCTACTAAGCCTTGCTCCCAGCCGGGGTTTACCTAGCCAACACTTCTCAATGTTGCTGGTGCGCTCTTACCACACCCTTGCACCCTTGCCATACATTGAAATGTATTCGGCGGTATGTTTCTGTGGCACTATCCTCACGGTTGCCCGCACTGGGAATTACCCAGCAAGCCTGACCATGTGGGAGCCCGGACTTTCCTCAAGAAAGTTTTATTTTGTTTCCAAAATAAAACTTTCTTGCGATTGCCTCTCCTGCTTTCATTTAGCATAATGCTTAATACTCCAAAAATCATCTATTGGGGCTGTAGCTCAGCAGGATAGAGCAACGGTTTCCTAAACCGTAGGTCGTGGGTTCGACTCCCGCCAGTCCCGTAAAAATAAAAAACTATATGTAGTATGTGTGCAAATATGCTACTCTCTAGCTAGCGTGTAGTTAGTAATAAATCTTTTATGGCTAAGTTGCATGATATGCGTTTAAAGCTTTTAATTCAACAAGAGCATGAACGCATTTCTAAGTCCCAACCTAATGATTTAGATCTTTCAATAGTTCAAGCAAGATGCCTTTGCTGGCTTGCTTTATTGGCAGAAGCTCACGAAGATCAAGCAAATGATGCTGAAAAAAGAGGCGACGCCGAGCAAGCAATGGGATGGTTTGCCGATTCTATGAGACTAAGAGATGTTATTAATTTGGTTACTAGTATTGAAATACCTTTGCCAGATAGTCCAGATTCACTCGATGAAAATGACGAATTATTGGACGGCCCTACAATTTTTCCCAAATAGTGAGATGATATAAAAAGAGTTATATTATTTCTTTTGGCTGAAGAACCATGTCAATGCTCTGACTGTCAGAGATTTTATAAAGAGCATGATCGTCTGATTAGAGAATTTCCTACTTTTAAACAGCAACAAGAATTGAATTGGGCCTCTATTCAATCCTTCAGAACTCTTTGTACTAAGATTACTGATGAATTGCAGAGAGAATTATCTGAAAGAGAATCAAATAAAGATATCTGTTCAGAAGAAAAACATATTTCTGATAAAGAAATTACTGAAGCTTTAGATGAACTTGAAAGTGTTAATGCTTATTTATATTCAATTGAGGCATTAATGGAAAGAATATTTGATACAAAAATTCCCAATAAGATTGAATCAAAATTTAAAGAAATAGCAAATGAATTAGCCCCAGATCCATTAAATATGGATCGATTAATACTGAATAGATTATTTCATCAAACCCCAGATTCACCAGATAAGAAAAATATTAATTAGTTAATTCTTCTACATCGCAAGTAATTTCAACAGGCATTGGAGATACCTTCCAAATAGATTTGCAGTACTCTCTAATCGATCTATCTGAAGAAAAGTATCCTGATCTAGCAGTATTTAATAATGCCATTTTATTCCAAGAATTTTTATTATTCCAGCATTCACTTACAACATCCTGTTTATTTAAGTAGTCTTCAAAGTCAGCCATAACAAAAAATGGATCATGTCCAGTCAAGCTATTTATTAAAGGTTTAAATAATTCTTTATCCCCATTGCTAAAATGACCAATTTCAATTAAACGTATAACCTCTTTAAGCTCTGGACATTGATCAATAAAGGTTTTGGGAGAATAATTATTATTTTTTAAATCCATAATTTCACTTTCTGTTTTACCAAAAAGAAAGAAATTCTCTTTTTTTACAAGATCTCTTAATTCCACATTAGCTCCATCTAAGGTTCCAATCGTTAACGCTCCATTCATGGCGAATTTCATATTTCCAGTTCCAGATGCTTCTTTTCCAGCAGTAGAAATTTGTTCTGAAAGATCCGTTGCGGGATAAACTATTTCACCAAGTTTAACGTTATAGTCTGGTAGAAAAACAACTCTTAATAGACCATCCATATCTGGATCAGAATTAACTACATCAGCAATACCATTAATAAATCGAATCATCAGCTTTGCCATAAAGTAACCTGGTGCAGCTTTACCTCCAAATATTATTGTTCTTGGGACTTCATACTCGTTTGTACCATTTTTGATTCGTAAGTATTGAGCAATAATTTGTAGAGCGTTTAAATGTTGCCTTTTATATTGATGTATTCTTTTTACTTGAACATCAAATAGACTTGATGGATCTACAAGTATGCCAGTTTTTGAATGAATAAAACTAGCTAATTTTCTTTTGCCATTTAGTTTAGTTTCCTCAAATTTTTGTAAAAAATTGTTGTCATCTTTTTTTTCTTCTAACTTCTTAAGAAGTTCCATATTAGTTATCCAATTTGGACCAACTTCCTCTTCTAGAAGGTTAGATAATGATGGATTAGATAGGGCAACCCATCTCCTTGGAGTAACCCCATTAGTTACATTTGTAAATTTTTCAGGCCATAGTGCTGCGAATTCGGGAAGAAGTTGTCTTTTTATTAGATCTGAATGAAGAGCTGCAACACCATTTATATGATGTGCTCCAATTGTAGCCAAGTGAGCCATCCGAACGGATTTGGAGCCTTCTTCATCAATTATTGAGAGTTTTTGGAGAATATTGTCATCTCCAGGATAACGTAGTCTTAATTGCTGTAGAAATCTCCAATTAATTTCATAAATAATTTCCAGATGACGAGGAAGAAGATCATTAAATAAACCTAAATCCCATTTCTCTAAAGCTTCAGGTAGTAATGTGTGGTTGGTATAAGCGACTGAAGAGGTTGTTATATTCCATGCTTTATCCCAACCGATTTGATATTGGTCAATAAGAAGTCTCATTAATTCCGCAACTGCAATAGCAGGATGGGTATCGTTCAATTGGACTGTCCAATGGTTAGAGAATTCTGTTACTGGTATTGATCTTTTTTCAAGACTTCTCAACATATCCTGAAGAGAACAACTTACAAAAAAGTGTTGTTGTTTGAGTCTTAATCTTCTACCTTCATCAGTTCCATCATTTGGATATAAAACTTTTGAAAGTGTTTCAGATGCAACTTTTTCTTCTACGGCACCATAATAATCACCAATATTGAATGCATAAAAGTCAAAACTTTCTGTTGCATCAGCTCTCCATAATCTTAATCTGTCACAAGTATTTACTCTGTATCCTAAAACTGGAACATCATGAGGAACTCCAATTGCATGTTCAGAAGGGATCCATCTTGATCTGTAGTTCCCTTTATCATCTCTATAACTCTCTGTTCTACCTCCAAAACCAACGAAGCATGATTCGTCTGGTTGAGGAAGTTCCCATGGCCATCCACCTTTTAACCATTTATCAGTTACTTCAACTTGCCAACCGTCTCTAATCAACTGATTGAATATGCCAAATTCATATCGAATACCATAACCAACTGCTGGAACTTGTAAAGATGCTAATGATTCCATGTAACAGGCTGCAAGTCGACCAAGTCCACCATTACCTAATCCAGGCTCCTCTTCAACTTCAAGAATTGTTGAAAGTGAATCAATCCCAAATCTCTTTAACGCATCTTCTGCCTCTCGAGTTATTCCAAGATTGAGAAGATTATTACTTAATTGAGGTCCTATTAAAAATTCTGCAGATAAGTATGCGACTGTTTTTTGTGGTTTTTTTCTTATGACTTCTTGGCTAGCTAAATATCTTGTCATTAGCCTATCTTTAACTGCGTAACTTAGAGCCATGTACAGGTCGTGAGGACTTGCAGAAGTAGCTAACTTTCCAAGAGTATAAAAGAGATGGGCTGTCATTCCTTGGAAAACAGCATCAGAATCCATGCCAGCTTTCTCAGGATCTAAATAGCAGCCTGGTGTAGGCAAGCGCAGATCAAAGGGTTTGTTGGAATTCATTGGATTAGCCATATAACAAACAATAGCCATTTTTAAGAAAATTTCTTTGTTGTAACTTCAGATCCACACTTGTTGAGTATTTTTGCTTTTTTCTTACATATTTCTTAAAGTGGGCCCTTAATAAACTATCTTCCAATTAGGAAGTTTATTTTTTACAATTAAATGTACTCTTTAATTGCTGAATTAAGTGCACATGATTTAGAAGTTGCTGAAACGTTGATAGGAGTTATAAGGTTTCTATTGATATTTTTAGCTGCAAGAGCATTAGCAGAAGTATTAGTAAGACTTAGTTTGCCAACAATAGTAGGTGAGCTTCTTGCAGGGGTAGTGATAGGGGCATCAGGATTCCATTTGTTGATACCGCCTTCAGCTGGAACCGAATTAAATGAAGGACTTGTAAATGTTATTAGTTCTTTAGCTTCAATTCCCCCAGAAGCTGTGCCTGACGTTTATTTCGAAAGTTTTCCATCCCTCCAAGCAGTAGCAACTCTAGGATTGTATGCTCTTTTATTTTTAACAGGACTAGAAAGTGAGTTAGAGGAATTAGTAGCTGTCGGAGCTCAAGCTTTCACTGTCGCTATGGCTGGTGTAATTTTACCGTTTGCCTTTGGAACTCTTGGATTAATGTTTATTTTTCAAGTAGATCTAATTCCAGCAGTTTTTGCTGGAGCATCTATGACGGCAACAAGTATAGGAATTACTGCAAGTGTTTTTGGTGAGTTGGGTTATTTAAAAACTAGAGAAGGACAGATTGTTATTGGTGCAGCAGTGTTAGACGATATCTTGGGAATTGTTATTCTGGCAGTTGTAGTTGCCCTTGCTGCCGGAGGCACTTTAGAAATTGCTCCTATCGTTAAATTAGTTGCAGCAGCTGTAGTATTTGTTATTGCTGCTATTGCATTGAGTAGAACAGCTGCTCCAGGGTTTGATTGGCTATTAGATAGATTAAAGGCTCCTGGAGCCGTAGTGGTAGCTTCTTTTGTGATTCTTGTATTGTGTTGTTTCGTGGCAACAGCCATTGGATTGGAAGCGGCTTTAGGTGCTTTTGCAGCTGGATTAATTCTAAGTAGTTCTAAAAATAATCATGCAATTCAACAATCCGTTTTACCTTTAGTATCCTTATTCGCAACTATTTTCTTTGTATTAGTTGGAGCGGGAATGGATTTATCAGTTATCAATCCACTTGATCCAACAAGTAGGTCAGCTCTTGTAGTTGCAGGATTTTTATTAGTTGTCGCAATTATTGGAAAAATTGCAGCAGGATGGGTATTTTCAAGTGATAAACCAACAAATAGATTAGTAGTAGGTTTGGGTATGATGCCAAGAGGAGAGGTTGGTTTGATTTTCCTTGGATTAGGAACAAGCGCTAAGTTGTTAACTCCATCTCTTGAAGCAGCTATTTTATTAATGGTTATTGGAACTACATTTCTTGCACCCGTTCTATTGAGAATTGTCCTAAAAGATAAGCCCCCAAACGATGGCAATAAAATTTCAGATGATGTTGCAGCTGATCCTGTAGGTCTTCTTTAGGAAATAAGTTTATTAGAATCAAAAAAACAAAAAGATTTTTAATAAATGGAAAAATCAGCTCTCATAGATTGTGATGTAAATTATGACTGGAATTTTTTAAATTACCCAATACATACTGTTTCAGCTAACCCTGAACAAGCATTAAAAGAATTCGCAATTTTATTAATTCATGGTTTCGGTGCTTCTACTGATCATTGGAGATTTAATATCCCTGTTTTGAGTACAAAATATGAAGTTCATGCTATGGATTTACTCGGTTTCGGAAAGAGTCCTAAGCCTCAAGACGTCGAATACTCAGGATCTTTGTGGAAAGATCAGGTTGTCGCTTATGTAAAAGAGAAAATAAAAAAACCTACAATTGTTGTAGGAAACTCATTAGGTGGTTATGCCGCATTAGCAGCTGGTGCAGAATTAAATGAGCTTAACGCAGGAGTCATATTACTTAATGCTGCTGGATATTTTAGTGAAGAAAAAACTATCAAAAAGAATATGTTGCAAACTTCAATTGAAACAGTTGCCGGCATATTTTTGAAAAATATTGTTCTTCAACGTTTGATTTTTGAGAATATGAGAAATCCCAAAAATATTAAAAAAACTTTGAATCAAGTTTATGTTGATAAAAAAAATGTTGATGATTTTTTAGTTGAGTCAATAAGAAAGCCTTCTCTAGATTTCGGAGCTTTTAATGTTTTTAGAAGTGTATTTAACCCATCAGGGCCTCAGGGATTGCCATTGGATAAGCTATTCGCAAAACTAAATGCACCATTATTACTTCTTTGGGGAGGGAAAGATCCATGGATGAACACACCAAAAAAAAGAAATCTGTATAAAAAATTTACGCCAAAGAATACAAAAGAAATTATTCTTGACGCAGGACATTGTCCTCATGATGAGATACCTGAATTAGTTAATCAGCATATTTTGGATTGGATTGATTCTCTTTAAGTAATAATCGTGAAACTTGAATTATCTGATAAGGACCAAGGAATTTTTGTCTTTCAATTAGATAAAAATAATTACATTAAATTTTGTCCTGAAAGAGGGGGCGTTATTACAAATTGGGTTTCGGATGGTAATGAAATACTTTATTTCGATGAAAAAAGATTTAAGGATAAGAGAAAAAGTATTAGGGGAGGCATTCCAATCTTGTTTCCAATTTGTGGAAATCTTAATACCTCTAGTTCAGTATTTGGAAATGGTTATTTGCAATTTCCACAACATGGTTTCGCTAGGGATTTGCAATGGCAATACTGCTTCAATGAGAATGAAAAATTTTTATGCTTATTCTTAAATGCATCTAAAAAAACCAAGAAATATTATCCTTTCGATTTCGAACTAAAAATAGAAGTTACCTTAAATATTAACTGTTTAGAATTTGAAATTACAATCCACAATAAAACAGACTTTGCTATGCCTATAAATTTTGGTTTGCATCCTTATTTTAATGTTTCAGATTTCAAAAATTTAGAGTTTTTTCATAATCCACTTAATTGTCAGGATCAAGAAAGAAATATTATAAGTAATACTTTGGATGAATTAAAGAAAATTAATTTAGGAGTTGATCTACTTATGTATACTTCCGGTAGAAGCTCTTTTAGAGATAAAATTTTAAAAAGAGAGGTAACTTTAAATCATCCATATCCTTTTGATTTAGGCGTTATTTGGAGTGATCCTCCTAGAAGAATGATATGTCTCGAACCTTGGACTAGTCCCCGAAATTCTTTTGTTGATGGATTTAGAAACATTATGATTCCTTCAAATGACGGTAAAAGGTTAAATGCCTCAATACAGATAAAATCTCTTAAGTAATTATGTAATACTTATGAAATTTGTCGTTATAGATGATGATCCCACAGGCTCTCAAACTGTTCATGATTGCTTATTACTGCTTAAATGGGACTGCTCAACTTTAGTCAAAGGTTTTGAATCTAAATCTAATTTATTTTTTATTTTGGCTAATACAAGGTCGCTATCGGAAAATGATGCGAAATTAACATTAGAGGAAATTTGCAAAAATCTTAAGACTGTAGTTGCTTCTCAAGCCTATGAAGAAGAAATTATTTTTATAAGTAGAGGAGACTCTACTCTTCGAGGACATAATTTTTTAGAGCCAATTGCTCTGAATAGTTGCTTAGGTCCTTTTGATGCTACTTTTCATATTCCAGCTTTCATAGAGGGTAAAAGATTAACAATTAATGGATCTCATTTTGTTGATAAAACTCCTGTAAGTCAAACAATTTTTGCAACAGATAAAATTTTTGGATATGAGACAAGTAATGTCAAGAATCTTTTATTTCAGCAGAGTAAATCTCAAATAAATTTTGAAGATATACAAAATCTTTTCTTGTCAGATATGGAAATGCTAAATGATGAAGAAAATAATATTGTTTTTAAAACACTAAAGAACTTGAAGAATAATAAACATGTAGTTGTAGATGTAGAAAATTATTCTCAACTAAAAAAATTTTCTTTAGTAATTAAAAAATTAATTAAAAACAAAAAATTTCTTTTTCGAACTGCAGCAAGTTTTATAAGTTCAATTTCTGAGAAAAAAAGCGTCTCTCATAGTGAAATATTTTTCTCTAATTTAAGGGTAAGAAATAAAGAAAAGAGTTTTCTTCCAGGAATGATAATTGTTGGATCTTATGTAGAACTTTCAACAATTCAATTGAATAATTTATTAGAGATAAGTAATTGCAATCCAGTTGAATTAGATGTTTTTGAATTCTTTAAAATTACTTCATCAGATAATAATCAGAAGCGAAGGAATTTGTTTAAAAATAAATTTTTGAATGAAATAAGATTTTCTTTTGAGAAAAGAAAAACTCCTGTTTTGTTTACTTCAAGAAAATTTATGTCTTTAGATTCTTCTGAACTATTTAATTTTTATAATTTACTTGCTTGTTTTATTTCTGAATTAGTCGCAGATTTAAAGTATGAAATAGGATATTTGATTTCAAAAGGTGGAATAACAACAAATTTTATTCTTAGTAAAGGACTTAATGCAGATTATGTTTATCTTGAAGGACAGATTTTTTCAGGCATATCAGTGGTAACTTACAACCTAAAAAATGGAGAAAAACTCCCCATTGTTACTCATCCTGGAAACATTGGCACTAAAGATTCACTGGTTAATATTTGGAAAGTTTTTGAAAATAAAAATAATTTTTTAAATTAGAAATTTGAGATAATTTCTTCAGCAAAACTGCTGCAGGATAAGGGTTCTACTTTTGGCTCCATTAATCGTGCGAGATCATAGGTGACTTTTTTTTGCTCTATTGCCTTACTTAAACCGTTAGTAATCAAGTTAGCTGCTTCATCCCAACCAAAATATTCAAGCATCATTACACCACTAAGAATTACTGAGCCTGGATTAATCTTGTTTAAGCCTGCATGTTTTGGAGCGGTACCATGCGTAGCTTCGAAAATTGCTGCATTATCTCCAATATTTGCACCGGGAGCCATACCTAGGCCTCCAACAATTGCTGCAGCTGCATCAGAAACATAGTCCCCATTAAGGTTTAATGTTGCAAGAATTGAATATTCTTGAGGTCGAGTTTGAATTTGTTGAAATATACTATCAGCTATCCGATCATCAACAAGAATAAGTTCTCTCCATTTTCCATCTCCGTGAGAATTGGATATTGATGCAATAACTTCTTTAATTTCCTCGCAAATGAATGCTTTTTTGTTATTTGTAAGCTTGTCAAAACCTGGTTCAATTTTTCGAGCATTATTTTCAATTGTAATTTCTGGATTTTTCTGAATATTATCTAAAATCCAGCTTTCTCTTTCTGTAATGCAATCTTCTCTAAATTCATTTACTGCTAATTCATATCCCCAATCTCTAAATGCACCTTCTGTATATTTCATAATATTCCCTTTATGTACAAGAGTCACATGCCTTTTATCTCCTGATAATCTTTTAGCATGTTCAATAGCTTTTCTAATATGCCTTTGGCTACCTGATTTACTCACTGGTTTTATTCCAATACCTGATCCGTCCGGTATGGATCTATTTTTTAAATTTTTACTTTTTGGTATGACAACGTTATTTAAGTGATTAATTAATTCAAGACAATTATTATCCTCCGCTTCCCATTCAATTCCCATATAGATATCTTCAGTATTTTCTCTATAAACAATAACGTCTAAATTTTGGGGATTTTTATGAGGGCTTGGAGTTCCTGAATAATATTTGCATGGTCTAACACAGCTATATAAATCAAAGATTTGTCTTAATGCAACATTAAGAGATCTAATACCTCCACCGATTGGAGTCGTTAAAGGACCTTTGATGGCTACACCAAAGTGTTTGATTGCTTCAATAGTATCTTGGGGTAGATAGTTATATGTTCCATAAAGTTCACAAGCTTCATCGCCTGCATAGACTTTAAACCAATTAATTTTTCTTTTATCTCCATAGCTTTTTTTAATCGCTGAATCAAGAACAATTTGAGTAGCAGGCCAAATATCAACTCCAGTACCATCACCCCTAATAAATGGGACAATTGGATTATCAGGAACATTAGGTTTGCCTTGATTAAAAGTTATTATCTCGCCTTCATTAGGTAAATTTAATTTTTCAAATTTTGGCATAGCATTGAATTAATAAAAGATAACTCATTGAAGTTCCTCGTATTGTAATTTGCGATGAGTTATTTCTTTAAAACCTAGAAATTTATTATTCAAATGTGAATAGGGAATACTTTATTGATCAGCATTTCAACATCTTTATTAAAAGAAAAAGTAGTTAATAAGCAAGCTAAAGCAAATTATGTCAATTTCAAAAATATACTCAGCTTTTACTATGAATGCGAGTTCAAATGTAAGTAACGTTGAAATAGCTAATAAAATTGCTTCTACAGCAGCTTTGTTTCGGAAATATTTCCCAGATGCAAGCGTAAATTTTAGTCCCTGGGACAATTCAAATAATGAATCCATGCAAGATACTATCGATTTTGCATTTCATTTTCCTGGATGGAGTCCCCTTATTGAATGTAGAGCAATACTCTTACAATTAAGAATTGAAAATGATAATAATGACAGAGTTCCGAAATTGTTGGGAATAATCATGCGAGGTATGATTGTTCCATCCGAGAGATGGAGAGTTGCTACCATCGGCAATTGGGAAATGACTGGAACTCATCTACCGCAAAAGGAACAAAAAGATAACCTTTTCTTGGTTTGTAAAGAACTTTATAAGCTATTCTCTACAACATCTGTTGGTAACAAAAATTAGCTGTTTTATGTATTTTCCTTGTAGATTAAATACACTTACAAAAATAATTCAAAATATATGGCAGTCGCTCTTGCAGGACAATTAAAAGAAGGGACAAAAAAATCCCACACTATGGCAGAAAATACTGGCTTTGTGGCTTGTTTTTTAAAAGGAGTTGTTGAAAAAAAATCTTATAGAAAATTAATTAGTGATTTATATTTTGTTTATGAAGCTATGGAAGAAGAAATTGAAAGACTGGTCAATGAGGAACATCCAGTAATAAAACCTATAGGTTTTAAATCATTATTCCGTAAAGAAAAGCTTGTAAATGATCTTAAATTTTATTTTGGTGAAAACTGGAAGAACGAAATTAATATTTCTTACTCAGCAAAAGAATATGTTGAAAGAATCCGAGAGGTCGCAAAAAATTCACCAGAGCTATTGGTTGGTCACCACTACACCCGCTATATAGGAGATTTATCTGGGGGACAAATTTTGAAAAGGATCGCTAAAAAAGCATTAAATTTGCAGGGACATGATGGTTTAAATTTTTATGAGTTTGAATTAATTGCTGATGAAAAGAAATTCAAGGAAGAATATTCCCTTACTTTGAATCAACTTCCAATAAATCAAAAGACTGCTGATCAAATTATTGATGAAGCTAATCAAGCTTTTACGTACAATATGAAAATGTTTAAGGAGCTTGAAGGTAACTTGATTGCTGTTTTAGGCAAGATTGTATTTAATTACATTAAAAAAAAAGTAAGGAAAGGAAGCACTGAGACCTAGTAATTTATGTTCGATTCATTAGTTGATTTCCTTAAAACCAATATTGATGAATTAAATGGTCATGAAGTACAAATATCACGCGAATTTAAAGAACATAAAAATGAAGACTCAAAATATATTATTAAAAATTGGCTTTTTTCATCTCCCGAATATAGAAAGTGGCGAATAACCAGATTAGATGGGGGCAAAAAACTGCAAGTGTTTAATACGGTCGCCTATCCAAATTTTGATAGTGAAATGCCTATTTTAGGAGCTGATATTTTATGGTTTGGAACTTCTCAAAAGTTATTAGCAATACTTGATTATCAACCATTAATTCAAGAAGGAGAGTATCTTGAAAAATATTGTTCAAGTTTAGGTAGTATTAAGAAAAAATATTCTGCATTTGTTAATAATAAAATGAAGAATATATATGATTCAAAAAAGTATTTCTCACCATGGGTGCTTATATGTAGAGGAAATAAATTAAATCTTGATAGAGATTTAAATAATATATTTCATTCATTTGTAAATAATTATTTGAATATTTATAAATCCAATCCTGTCAATAAATTTTTAAATGCAGAAGAAATAAAGATTAATCAAATTAAATATGATAAGTACAGCTTTGAAAAAGACCCTGCAGATAAATTATTTAAATCTTTTTTTGGAGAAAAATGGACAAATAAATTTATCAATAAATTTCTTTTTCCACTAAATAATGAGATTATTCATTGAATGTTAATACAAGATACGATTTTTTATAGGCCAGATTGGAGATGGCATAATTTTCTAAAATATTTAACTAATAATTTAAGTAAATATAACTGTTTAGAAAAAATAATACCCTCGGAATATTCTTATAAAGATTCGACTTATGGTTCAAAAAAATCAAAAAAAAATGTGAATCTCTCTACTTGGGGTGTATCGCATAAAAAAAGAATTAAATTCGCAAGAGCAGTATGTATTAACAGTCCAAATTATTCTGTTTTAAATTTTTTAATTATTCCTAATACCAATTATAACGTACCATTTTTTGGGGTAGATTTTGTTTCTCTACCTAATAGTCATTTATTAGTATTAGATTTTCAGCCTTCATTAAAAATAGAAAATCAGTATAGTAATAAATTGATAAAACAATTGATAGAACTTAAAACTTGTTGTCATTCATCACTCCCATTAGCTGAAAAAATATCTGCTGATGTAGCTAGATTTTTTTCTCCAGGAGTAATCTGGTCAAAATTACCAAAAGAGGAAAGAAGTGATTTTTTAATTGCTAATCAGCTTTATACCTCATTTAAGGAATATCTTAATTTGTATTTGGAAATTCTTTTCGAAAGCAAAGAAGCCAATATGGAACTGCAAAAAGAATTAATTAATGGTCAAAATAATTATTTGAAATATAGAAGAGAGAATGATCCAGCTAGGCCAATGTTGTCGAGTTTGTTTGGTAAAGAATTTACTGAATCTTTAATTAAAGAAGTTTTATTTACTACTTAAAACTCTTATAATCTATTAAAATTAGATGTCATATGAAAAAAATTTCTGTTCTTTTTGTATGTTTAGGAAATATTTGTAGGTCTCCTGCAGCAGAAGCTATCTTTATAAGTCTACTTAAGCAGAAAGGATTAACCGACAGCTTTATTGTAGATTCTGCTGGAACTGGGAGTTGGCATATTGGAAAAAAGGCTGACTCTAGGATGAGAATTGCGGCAGAAAGAAGAGATATAAATATCTTAAGCAAGGCTCGTCAAATTACTAGCAAAGATTTTGATGAATTTAAATATATTCTTGCGATGGATAACTCAAATTTTAGAAATATTCAAGATCTTAAAAATAGAACAGCCTCGACTGATTTTGCATCAATTAAAAAAATACAAGATTTTAGATCAGTTTTTAATGAGCAAGAAGTTCCTGACCCATATTTTGGAGGTGATGAGGGCTTCGATTATGTCCTTGATATTTTAGACGACTCTGTAAACGGTTTTTTGGAAAGTATTTCTTGAATTTATTTGATCTCAGTCTCTTTAGGAATCTTGTCGTTATAAAGATCAATAATTTTATCTACTACCTCATTAATTGAATATTTATCTGTAATAATTTCTATTGCGTCATTAGCTTTTATTAGAGGTGAAATTTCCCTATTGGAATCTTCAAAATCTCTTTTCTTTATAAGTTCCTTTAAGGTCTCAAGATCTATTTCATGTGAGTCTTTACTTTGTTCGTCAGATTTCCTTCTTTTTGCTCTTTCATCGATGCTAGCAGTTAAAAATATTTTAAGTTCTGCATTAGGAAAAACAGTAGTTCCTATATCTCTTCCCTCAGCAACAAGTCCGCCTGATTCTCCAATTTTTCTTTGTTCTTCTACTAAGAATTTTCTAACTTCTTTAATTGAAGAAATTTTAGAAACAATGGAACTTATCTCTTGAGATCTGATTTCTTCAGTAACACAGTAGTTATTAATAAAAACATCCTGATGCGAATTTGTATTCGACTTGAAAATAATAGATATATCTTTAAGAATATTCTGAAATTTTTTTTCTTTTTTATAATCAATACTTTCTTTTATGATAAGCCAGCTCAATGCCCTATACATTGCTCCAGTATCTAAATATAAAAGTTTCAGTTTCTTCGCTATTAACTTTGTTACAGTACTTTTACCTGATCCTGCAGGGCCATCAATTGCAATAATCGGTCTTCTTTTCATTAGAAAAACGTGATCAATTAATCTTGTCTCTCCACATCTTATCGCACCAGCAAGTAACGAAATATTATCCTCAAGTCTTGCTTTTTGGAGTGTATGAGGGTGTAAATGTTCTAAATATTCAACTGAAATATTTTTTGCTGATAGCTTTTTAATTATTTCGTTTAAATTGATCTTTTTTTCTTGTTGAAAATTTTTTTTTGTTTCTAATAACTCACTTGAAAAAAACCTAATCAATTTTCTTTCGTTTTGTGATAAGTGTACATTTCGTGAACTTAAAGGAATTCCATCAAAATCTCTTTGCGTAGCAATAGATTTAATAGCAACATTTAATTTCTTTCTTTGGACAAGATTTTTTAAAATTAAAAGTTGTTGCCAATCTTTTTCTCCTAAGTAAAGATTTTTTGGCTTGATGAGATTAAGTAGTCTATAAACTACTGTACAAACGCCATCAAAATGTCCACTTCGATTTAATCCACATAATGCAGAAGATAATTTTATTGGTGCTTTTAGGAATTGAATATTTTTATTATTCGGTGGATATATATCTTCATTACTTGGAATGAAGATGGCATCTGCGCCATTTGAAAAGGATATTTTTATATCATTCTCAATTGTTTTAGGATAATTTTCTAAATCTAACTTGTTATCAAATTGAAGTGGATTTATGAAAATACTTACTAAATTAACATTTGAATTGTCATTTTTTGCTGTTGATATTAGTTTTATATGTCCATTATGAAGATTACCCATTGTTGGAATGAAGTTAATTTCACTATTTATATTTCTCCTCCAATTTTCTATTTCTTCAGTTTTCCTAATGATTACTTTCTTCACTTTGTTTTTAAAAAATAAATCTATTTGATAAATAATTACTGGACAAAAGCAATCTTAGGAGGAATATCTATATAGAGAAAGTCTATCATTTTTATTTCATGGATTACAAAACATCAGGTGTTGATATAGAAGCTGGGCGAGAATTTGTTTCCGAAATTAAACAGGCAGTTGAAGGAACTCATACATCTAATGTGATTGAGGGTATTGGTGGTTTCGGAGGTTTGTTTAGAATTCCTATCGATAGTTTTAAAAAACCAGTTCTTGTTTCAGGAACTGATGGTGTTGGAACAAAATTAGAATTAGCCCAAAGTAAAAACTTTCACTTTGAGGTTGGTATTGATTTAGTTGCTATGTGCATGAACGATATCATTACTAGTGGGGCAAAACCTTTATTTTTTCTAGATTATATTGCTACTGGTAAACTTGATAAGAAACAATTATTGAGGGTTGTTCAGGGAATTTCGCATGGCTGCGGAGAAAATAACTGTTCATTACTCGGCGGAGAAACTGCTGAAATGCCTGGATTTTATACAAAAAATAAGTATGATCTTGCAGGATTTTGTGTTGGAATAGTTGATGAGGATAAGATTATTAATGGTAAAAAAGTATCTGAAAATGACTTGATAATTGCTTTAAAAAGTAATGGAGTTCATAGTAATGGCTTTAGTTTAGTAAGAAAAATTATTCAAAACAATAATCAAATAGATAAAGAATTTGAAAAAGTTTCACATTTAAATTTTTATGATGAATTATTGAAACCAACAAAAATTTACAATAATGTGATTAACCAAATGTTATCTGAAAATATAGAAATTAAAGCAATGTCTCATATTACTGGAGGCGGAATTCCAGAAAATTTACCAAGATGTATGCCTTCTGATTTTATTCCTTATATCAATACTAGTTCTTGGGAAATACCTATTTTATTTAAATACCTTAAGGAAAAAGGATCTATTCCTGAAAAAGATTTTTGGAATACTTTTAATCTTGGAGTGGGATTTTGTTTAATTATTGATAAACAATTTAAGGATGCGATATTAAGTATATGTAAAGATCATAATTTAGATAGTTGGGAAATTGGAAAGATAGTTCGAAAAAATGATTCAACAATTAGTAAATTTTTGCCAGAAATTTTAACTTAAATTTATTTATCTTTTTAAATGAGTTTCAAAAATTATTTTTTATACCCAAATGAAAAAGTTAGGTGTAATATAATAAAATTACCGCCGAATTATATCGGAAGTTTAAGTATTAAGATTTAATCTTTATTCAATGCCCTTTGCAAATAATCAAAGAATTACACGTAGACGTAGTTCAGCTGGTCCTACACCTCCTAAAAGACCAATAGGTAATAATTCTGAATCAATTGGTAGACAGGCTCAAGGCCCTAGACCAACTTTCTTGACACTAAGGGATCATGGTAAAGTTTTTGTCGCTGATTTACCTAATTTGTCTGATGGTCAATTAGCTCATATTAGTAAAGAAGCTAATGAAGTTTTAAATAGTTTGGAAAAAAGACTTAGTGATCTTGAGAATGAGCCTAATGTTAGTAATCCTGAAAACGATACTCTGATAAAAGCTTCTACCAAAAGAGATGTCACACTGAGGTTTATTAAATCAATAGAAGAAGAACAAGAACATAGAAAGAATAATCCTGCTTTAAGAGATGCTGCATCTGAATCGTTACCGAGAACTTTTCTTGAGGTTGCTAGACATAGATTGCCTGGAGCAACTTTTGATTCACTACTTCGAGAGGCTCTTGAAGCTTGTGCAGTAGATGAGAGTACTGAAGAAAATCAAGTTATTGATGAGCCTAAAGAAACTGTAAAAATCATGGATATACCTTCTTCCAACACAAATGCTTCGCTTGTTGTTAGTATCGATTCAAATGATGATTCCAAGAATGACTCTATTTGATCCAACACAAGAGTTAATAAGTTTCAAAGACCAAAATAATTCAAAAATTAACCTTACTTCAGAGAAAGATTCCATTTTATGTAATCATTGCAAAAGGACTGCATCAAATGGTGTTAGATGTTTAGGAATGTGTGTAGCAGATAATGACTACTAAAACAATTGAAATTTATATATAAATAATCGTATGAAAATTATTAATAAATCCATTTAGTTTTTTTTCTTAATGGATATAAGGTATGATTTATCAATAATAAAGATAAGATTATTTTTCTATAAATTAATAAGTAATTGAAACTTTATACTTTTTATTTGAAATTGAAGTTCTTCGAAAACTTCATAATTAAATGGGTAAAAAAATTAAATAAGGCGGCACCCAGATTCGAACTGGGGATAAAGGATTTGCAATCCTCTGCCTTACCACTTGGCCATGCCGCCGAAAAAGATTCGATTGAGTCTTTTAATGATCTTAACAGTAAGGTGTCTTATTCTCTATTATTTATATGCAATGGTCATGGAGAAGATGTAATAGTATCGGAAATAATAAAAAGATTACTAAAAAAAATAAAAAATAAAAATATTGAAGTTTTGCCGTTAGTAGGAAACGGAGATGTATTTAATTCCATAAAATCAAAGAATTTTCGTAAAATAGGATATTTAAAAGATCTGCCTAGTGGAGGTTTTAGTAATCAAAGTCTCAAGGGATTTGTGCTTGATTTGTTTGCAGGATTTTTAATAGATAATTTAAGAAATTATCTACTTGTAAAACAGAAGTCAAAACATAACTGCAAAATTATCGCAGTAGGCGATTTCTTGCCATTGCTTTTCGCTTGGAGTTCAGAATGCGAATTTAGTTTCATTGGAACTCCCAAAAGTGATCATACTTGGAGTAGTGGTCCAGGTTGGGATTTAAGCGATTTTTACCATAAGTTGAAAGGTTCTGAATGGGATCCATGGGAAATGTTTTTAATGAAATCTCCAAGATGTAAAAATTTAATTATGAGAGATACAATTACAGCTAATAATTTGAATAGAAAAAATATTGACGCAAAATACTTTGGTAATCCAATGATGGATTTTGTTAATGCAACAAACGAGAAGATATCAAATATTATTTCTTTTAAAAGGATTATTTTATTAGTTGGAAGTAGATACCCTGAAGCTCTTAAAAATCTTGATAATTTTCTTGCTTGTTTGCAAGATTTTGATTTCTCAAAGGATTTGGTAATACTTTTGCCTTTGAGCATTAATGCGAATGTGATTCAAATTCACAGTTATTTAAATAAATATGGTTTTATAAAACAGAGTAAAGTTAAATTTCTAATTGATGAAGATTCAGTTTGGAAAAAGAAAAATCAATATGTAGTGATTGGAAAAGGTAAATTCAATTCATGGGCTAATATGGCAGAAGTTGGCTTGTCTAATGCAGGAACTGCTACAGAGCAAATTACTGGCCTTGGAATTCCATCTCTTTCTCTACCCGGACGTGGACCACAATTTACAAAATCATTTGCAAAAAGGCAATCAAGATTATTGGGAGGTAGTGTTTTAGTTTGCAATAACAAAAAAATTCTTTTAAAACGTTTAAGTTTACTTTTGAAAAGAAAAATTTATAGGTTAGAACAATCAAAAATTGGAAAAAAAAGAATGGGAGGATCCGGAGCAAGTAAGAAAATCGTAGATGCTATTAACCTTTATTTGTTATCTTAGTAAATGGCAATAGAATATTAATTTTTTAATTCTTTTATGTATCCAATAAATGATCGGCAATATCTAAAAATTTGTGCAGAGATTGCAAAACTTATGAGTATAAGCTTATCTTCTGCTAAGAAGAAAGTAGAAATTCAAATTGCAAAAGAAGGCTCGAAAACTATTCAAGAAAAAATGCAAGTTGCTCAAAATGTCTTAAAAATTTGTGAAAAAAATGATGGAGATAAATTAAGTTCTTCAAGAATACTTGATAAGCTTATGGAAACTCTTGATGGTGAAGATAATTTTTTAACTGAAGATTAATTCTTAATGTTCAAATATATTTGAGAATTTTAGTATGTCTAAATCAGCATGTACAGAAACTGTTTCGAAACATTTTTGAGCTAATTCATATCTATTCTCTCTTTCTAAGATAACTTTTAATTTATGCATTGCTTCAATTAAATATCTAACATCATTTGCTGCATAATCTAATTGATCTTTTGTTAAATCTTCGTTGCTACCCCAATCACTACTTTGAGAGCTTTTGTCTAGTTCTATGCCTAATAATTCATTAATTAAATCTTTTAAACCGTGTTTATTTGTATAAGTTCTTGCCAACTTACTAGCGATTTTAGTACAAAAAATATTTTTTGTATTAATTTCAAGATTGCATTTTAGAGCCGCTACATCAAATCTTGCATAGTGAAATATTTTAGTAATTTTGTCATCTTCAAGAAGTGCTTTTAAATAAGGTGAAGAAGAGGTATTAAGTTCGATTTTTATACAGGATGTTTTACCATATTCATTACAGATTTGTACTAAACAAAGTCTATCTCTGCCATGAATTAACCCCATTGCTTCAGTGTCAATGGCTAAGTAGGACGAGTTTTTATAAAGATTGAATAAATCCGCTGTTAAATCGCTATAAATAAGATCAATATTTTTATTTTTAATAGTCATTTTTAATTAAGTATTTAAATTAATTTAAGATCTTAGAATATTACTTAAGATTTTATTTAATTAAGAATTTTTATCTAATAGGAATATTTTACAGAATAATTCTAAAAAATTATAATATGATGTAAATTTAATTTTTATTCTAGAGTTAGTAGAAAAATTTATTTAATGTCCTATTCCTTAAATTCAACATTATTGCTGACAATTCTCTTGGCTATAGGATTATTTTTTTTTCTTAAGGCTTCCAGTAAAGATAGAACAACAATAGTTGAGATTTCATCTTCTCAGAAACCAATTAAGGTTTTAAATAGTTTATGTGAATGGCTTAACTTGAGGGGTTGGAAGCAAACAGGAGGAGATTTTGAACAAAGAATTTTAATATTCAAGGGTCAAGTTGTTTCTAGTAAATTTTTAGCAATTTTTTTAGGTTTTCTTGGCGGTTTTGGTTCTTGTGCTTTGGGATTAGTAATTATTCAAATATATCCTGAATTAGGTTGGTGGCCTATTCTTCTGGGATTAATTGGTGGCCCTTTGTCTGGAATTGTTTATTTTAAAAAATCAGCAAGAGAAGAGAAATTTGAATTAAGGTTGATCAACGAAAATGAAAATGATTTAACTTTTATGAGACTAAGAGCGCATAGAGATGAATTAATTTCTTTAGAAAATGAACTTGGAGAAAAACTTCAATTGAAAAGTGACGGTTCTTTATTTAAAACACCTATTTAAGATACTCTAAAATTTTTAATTAAAAATATTATTCTCCATACAGAATTTTTCTAAATCTTTATCATTTAACCAATCTTGGGGTTTTGTAAAAATTGATGTGAGGAATTCCTCTCTAGACCCCTTTTTAGCTTTATATCCATATTCCCATCTAGCTAAAGGGGGTAAAGACATTAATATAGATTCAGTTCTGCCATTTGTTTGTAGTCCAAAAATCGTCCCTCTATCCCAAACTAAATTGAATTCTACATATCTACCTCTTCGATATAGCTGGAATTCTTTTTCCTCCGAAGAATATGTTTGAGAAGCTCTTTTTTCAATAATGGGCAAATATGAAGGGAGGAATGCCTGCCCACAGTTTTCCGCTAAAGAAAATAAATTATCCCAATTTAAATTAGATCTGCCAATATTTTGTGAAGCTCTTGATGCTTCTCCATTTTTATTATTTCCTTTATAAATATTGCCCGAACCATCTTGATAATCATAAAAAATACCTCCTATGCCTCTAGATTCATTTCTATGCTTCAAGAAGAAATATTCATCACACCATGGTTTGAAAACTTTATGCAAATCTTGATCAACTTTCTCACAAGCTTTTTTATGCTCATTATGAAAATTCCTTACATCAGAAAGATAAGGATAAAAAGGGGTTAAGTCTGCACCTCCTCCAAACCACCAAACAGGACCAGCTTCGAAATATCGATAATTTAGATGAACTGTAGGAATATAGGGATTTTTAGGATGCAAAACCATAGAAGTTCCCGTAGCAAACCATTCATGACCTTTTGCTTCGGGCCTTTGAGAGATTATAGATTGAGGTAATTCTTTTCCCTGTACTTCCGAGAAATTTACGCCTGCTTGCTCAAAAATAGAACCATTTTTTAATACTCTTGACCTTCCACCGCCACCTTCGTCTCTTACCCAGGATTCTTCTGTAAATTTCCCTCTGCCATCTACATTTTCAAGTCCTGAACAAATTTTGTCTTGTAGTGTTAATAAGAGATTTTTAGTTTTTTCTCTCGAGTTTTTAGGAGGTTCTTTCAACATGTATTTAGTAAATCTTGAAGAAAAAAATTTTTTTTGGTTAATTATAAGTTTCTCTTTATAATTTCTCTTAGGGGGTCCTTATTGCTTATTATTTGATAGTTCGACATAGTTCTTAATCTTTTAAACAGTCGACTACCTTGCCAAAATATTTAAAAATTTAATGACCACAATAGAAGATGCGAATTTTGCTTTACAAAAAGTTCTAGATGCTGGATCACAGAAAAATGTTATTGAATTAGCTTGGATTAACAATGTAAGAGTAACTATACCGAGAGTAATCGTAACATTATCATTACCATCGTTTGCAAATTCTCAGAGAGATAGAATTGTACAAGAGGTTAGAGGAGCACTACTGAATTTTGAAGATATTGATGATGTACAAATAGAGATAGATAATAATCCTTCCAAAACACAATCTCAAAATCAAAGTAATGCACCTGAGTTGCAGAAGATTGATGGGATTCGACATATCATAGCTGTTAGCAGTGGTAAAGGTGGAGTTGGAAAAAGTACCATTGCAGTTAATCTCGCTTGTTCCCTAGCTAAATTAGGCTTAAAAACTGGCTTGCTGGATGCGGATATATATGGTCCTAATACTCCCTCAATGATGGGAGTTGCCGAACAGAATCCTAAGGTTACAGAAGGTAGTGGCAGTGATCAAAGGTTAATACCAATAAATAAATATGGAATTTCATTGGTATCAATGGGTTTCCTCATAGAAGAAGGTCAGCCAGTTATATGGAGAGGACCAATGCTTAACAGTATTATCAGACAATTTTTGTACCAAGTTGAATGGGATAATCTTGATTTTTTGGTTATTGATTTGCCTCCAGGAACAGGAGACGCTCAAATATCCCTTTCTCAATCTGTGCCTATTTCTGGAGCTATAGTTGTCACTACTCCTCAACAAGTATCTTTGCAGGATGCAAGGAGGGGATTAGCTATGTTTAAACAACTCGGAGTACCTTTACTGGGAATTGTAGAAAATATGTCAGTATTTATTCCGCCAGATATGCCAGGTAAAAAATATGAAATTTTTGGTAAAGGTGGTGGAGAAACATTAGCTAACGAAAATGACTTACCGTTATTAGCTCAAATCCCTATTGAAATCCCTCTCGTTGATGATAGTAATAAAGGTGTACCAATCTCAGTAAGCCAGCCCAATAAAGAAAGTTCTCTTATATTTGGTAATTTAGCTCAATTAATTATGAATCAATTTGTTAATGCTTAATTAATGTTTAAGAGAATTTTTTCATCAAATAACAGAGGATTTTTACAAAAAAAAGATAACTTTAATAGAGGTTTTTTATTTTCTCCACTACTTATATTTCCCCTCTTTTTAGTTATTATTTCGGGTTTATTGATAAAAAGTATTCAGGGTGATTTTTTTGTATCGAACTATTTAGGTCATATCCTAACTGGTTTTTTTGGTTATTTTTTAGCATTTTTTATTTCTTATATGCCGTTAGAGAGAATTAGAAAATATGTGGTTCCATTTTATTTGTGTACTTTAATATCCTTATTACTAATTTATTTTTTTGGGATTTCAGTTTCTGGAGCTCAAAGATGGCTAAACTTGGGCATCTTTTCTTTTCAGCCTTCAGAAGTAGCTAAACTTAGTTCTGTATTAACTCTTGCTTTAGTACTCGACAAAAAAATAATTTTAACAATAAGAGATTTAGTATTGCCCGTATTAGTAGTAGTTATTCCTTGGTTATTAATATTCTTTCAACCTGATTTAGGTACCTCTTTAGTTTTACTTGTTTTGACAGGTGTAATGCTCTATTGGTCGCAAATGCCAATAGAGTGGATCTTGATATTAGTATTTTGCATTATCACATCTATATTATATCTAACCTTACCAACTCTCCTTATTTTCTGGATTCCAGTTATAGGATATCTTGCTTATAGATCTTCGAAAAAGAAAATTATTTTTTCTGCTCTCGCTATTTCATTCCATTTACTGATAGCAAAATTGACACCAATTTTGTGGCAATATGGCTTAAAAGAATATCAAAAAGATAGATTAGTTTTATTTTTAGATCCAAATAGAGATCCATTAGGTGGTGGATATCATTTGATACAGAGTCAAATCGCTATTGGTTCTGGAGGATTATTTGGGACTGGATTGCTAAGAGGTAAGCTAACTAATTTGCAATTTATACCAGAACAACATACTGATTTTATATTCAGTGCTTTAGGCGAAGAATTGGGTTTTGTGGGGTGCATAATAGTTTTATTTTTGTTCTTTTTTTTGATTAAAAAACTTATTAATACTGCAATGATTGCTAGAACTAACTTTGAATCTCTAATTGTTATTGGAATAGCCTCAACTTTTTTATTCCAAATAATTATTAATTTATTTATGACTATTGGATTAGGACCAGTTACCGGCATTCCCCTTCCCTTCATGAGCTATGGTCGGACGTCATTGGTGACTAATTTTATATCTATTGGATTTGTTTTATCTATATTAAAACGTTCTAGATCACAAAGAAGTTGATGCAAATGCAAATAACTATAAAAAAAATTCAAGACCTTTTAATTAAAGGAGTTCAAACTATATATTTGGATGATGATACATCCAGAAGAATGTGGTGGGCTTCTTTAGAAGTTATTCAAAAAAATTTTCTATCCAAGAATTATAAATATGGGGGGATTTGGGTTGCCTCGCCTTTGCCAGCTTTTAATGATAAAAAATTTTTAAATCAACTTCATGGATGGCTTTGGTCTCCTGAGGGGTTTCCATACTTTCAAAATGAAAATGCAGGTTTTTTACCAGTTAATAATTCAGATAAGATAAAAAATGATTTTGATTTAGTTAGTAATTATAAAGTCTTAAAACTTAGTCAGGCAGATGGTTATGAACCTTTTTTGATGATAATTACCCCAAATTTTCAATGCATATTATCGATTATAGGAGAAAAAGATAAGAAAATTCTATTAATGAAGTGTGATGAAGAAAGCTTAAAACTTTCAATTGAATTAATGCATGCAAAATTAAATCAAGAAAATCATGAGGAAGGAGTAAAATTTCGTAATGCGATTAATAATCTAGATAACCTTAACATTAATAATCAATTTGAAAAATTGTTTTGGCCAATGTTATCGGCAAAATTAGCAAGTTTTGAACCTAACCATAATATACAGAATTCCCTAAAAAACGATGAAAAAAATTTGCAAATAACTGAAGCAAAATTATTACGAGCAATATCTCATGAAGTAAGAACGCCTTTGGCAACAATAAGAACTCTCATAAGTTCTACTTTGAAAAAATATAAGATGGACGAATCAATGAAAAATCGTTTAATTCAAATTGATAATGAATGTAATGAACAAATTGATAGGTTTGGTTTAATCTTTAATGCAGCAGAATTAGTGAGTAATGAAGTTCCGTCATTAAATAACTTAGCAAAAATTAATTTAGCAGAAATTTTTAAAAAGCTTGCACCTTTATGGAATAAACAATTAAATCGACGTGGGATTTCTTTAAAGATTGATATTCCTAATCACCTTCCACAAATTTTGAGTGATTCTGAAAAATTGGAATTAATGTTAAGTGGATTAATTGATAAAAATACTAGAGGATTAAAAGAAGGTAGTACATTAATTTTAGAATTAAGACCAGCAGGTCAAAAACTTAAACTTCAATTAAAAGTACAAAAATTAGAAAGCAATCAAAAAGAAATTCTAAAAAAAGACAACGGTTCTGATATTGGTCCTGTTTTAAATTGGAACCCTCAAACAGGTAGCTTACAACTTAGCCAAAATGCTACTCAAAAGTTGATAGCTAGTTTAGGAGGGCATGTCACACAAAGGCGTGATACAGGTTTGATAGTATTTTTCCCTATTTCAGATTCAAATAAAATGTGAAACAAGTTTTCCATATATTAAATAATGTAGAAAATTTCCTGTAAATTGCGAATTTTGCAAAATATGAATGCTAATTTCTTATTAGAAATAACTCAAAATTAAGGATGACTGAAACTTTAGTTGGTCAATTTCCAAAGCATATAGGAAGTACTGGGGGTTTATTAAACTCAGCAGAAACAGAAGAAAAATATGCAATTGTATGGAAAAGTTCAAAGGAACAAGCATTTGAATTGCCCACCGGTGGAGCGGCTATTATGCATGAAGGTGATAATTTAATGTACTTTGCGAGAAAAGAACAATGCCTTGCATTAGGGACACAATTGAGAGCCTTCAAACCAAGAATAGAAGATTTTAAAATCTACCGAATTTTCCCAGGTGGCGATGTTGAATTTTTACACCCAAAAGATGGTGTTTTCTCTGAAAAAGTAAATGAAGGCCGAGAGAAAGTAGGTCATAATCCTAGAAGAATAGGTGAGAACCCTAATCCAGCTGGTTTGAAATTTACAACTAAGGAAACTTTTGATTAACTTACTTAAAGTTGATATAAAAGAAGAAAATAATTATAATTTGGGCTGACATTATTGATATGATCAGCTCACAGAAAGATAGTTTTTTAAAGGCTTACAAAGAAGGTAAAAATTTTATACCTATAATTCAAACTTGGCCAGCAGATTTAGAAACGCCATTGTCGACTTGGTTGAAATTATCCACAAAAGATTCCCATGGTGTTTTTCTTGAATCTGTTGAAGGTGGGGAAAATTTGGGTAGGTGGAGTATTGTTGCTACTAAACCTCTCTGGGAAGCAGTTTGTTATGGAGAAGAAATAGTTAAAACTTGGAATAATGGTAAAACTGAAACACATAAAGGTGACCCTTTTGATATTTTGAGAAACTGGACAGATGAATATAAGTCAACAATGCTTGAAGGTTTGCCATCAATTGGCCAGTTATATGGCTTTTGGGGTTATGAATTAATAAGTTATATAGAACCAAGCGTTCCAATAAATGAAATACCAGGAAACAATATCCCTTATGGTTCTTGGATGTTTTTTGATCAGGTAGTTGTTTTTGATCAAATAAAAAGATGTATTACTGCAGTGGTTTATGCAGATGCAACTTTTTCAAAAGAGTGTTCGATAGAAGAGTTGTATCTAAATTCAATTTCTAAAATTCAGAAAACTAGAAATTTAATGAGAGTTCCTCTAAAAGAAAATGAGTGTTTAGATTGGAATGAAAATGAGAATTTAAATTTAGATCTAGAAAGTAATTGGAAGAAAAAAGATTTTGAGGATGCAGTTCTCTCTGCAAAAGAATATATAAGGAAGGGAGATATCTTCCAAATAGTTATAAGTCAGAGATTCCAAACTAAAGTAAATAATGATCCCTTTAATTTATATAGAAGTTTGAGGATGGTTAATCCATCTCCATACATGTCATTTTTTGATTTTGGCTCATGGTATCTGATAGGTTCAAGTCCTGAAGTAATGGTAAAAGCTGAAAAAAATAAAAATAGTCAGATTGTTGCTAGCTTAAGACCAATAGCTGGAACAAGACCTAGAGGTATTGATACTCAACAAGACTTGGAATTAGAAAAGGATTTATTAAAAGATCCAAAAGAGATAGCTGAGCATGTCATGCTAATTGATCTAGGAAGAAATGATCTTGGAAGAGTTTGTGAAATTGGTACTGTGAAGGTGAAGGATTTAATGGTTATTGAGAAATATTCACATGTTATGCACATAGTTAGTGAAGTTGAGGGAATCTTAAAAAATAATGCTGATGTATGGGATTTGCTAAAAGCATCTTTTCCCGCTGGGACAGTAACTGGAGCACCAAAAATAAGAGCTATGCAATTAATTAGGGACTTTGAAAAAGATGCTAGAGGACCTTACGCCGGTGTTTATGGATCTATTGATATTAATGGTGCATTAAATACGGCAATTACAATAAGAACAATGATAGTTAAACCATTAAAAGATGGAGAATATAATGTATCTGTTCAGGCAGGTGCTGGAATAGTTGCAGATTCTTCTCCTGAAAATGAATATCAAGAGACAATTAATAAAGCAAAGGGGATACTAAAAGCTTTAGCCTGTTTGGATAAATGAGTCAATATAATCTTTATAAAGGTTTTGAGGTGGAGCTTTTTACAGGTTCTTTTGATTCTCATATTGGTGTTTCAGCTGATATTGAGAAAAAATTTTCTGATTTTGTAAAAGAGCCAGATAGCAGAAATGTTGAATACGTAACAACACCTGAAAAAGACTATAAGATTTTACACGAGAAATTACTAACTCCAAGAAAAAAGCTAAGAAAGTGGCTTAATAATAAAGATTTAACAATCATTCCTTCATCTACTCTTTGCTTTAAACACGATATTCAATTTCAAAGATCTGATATTGAAAATGTTTATCATCAATTTATTCAAGATAATTATGGAATATCTATTGCAACTTCAAGTGTCCATATAAATATAGGAATAGATGATTTAGATAAGCTTTTTAAAGCAATTAGACTTATAAGATCTGAGGCTGCTTTATATCTATCCTTAAGTGCTAGTTCACCTTTTTTAAATAATAAAATTACGGATAATCACTCTCAGAGATGGATCCAGTTTCCAAAAACGCCAAGTAGGGTACCCTTTTTTGTAAACCATAATTCTTACATCGACTGGATAGAGGAAAATATATCTAATAAAAATATGCAAAATATTAGGCATTTTTGGTCTTCAATCCGACCAAATGGTCCTCAAAGACCTTTAATTCTTGATCGTTTGGAATTAAGAATTTGTGATTTCGTTCACGATATTGATCTGCTTTTAGGAATAACGGCCATGATAGAACTAAGGATTTTAAATCTTTTTGAAAATATAAATACCTTAGACCCTATGAATGCAAGTATTTTTTCTATTGATGAATTATCAGAAATATGCGATCAAAATGAAATAAATGCTGCTAAGGATAGTCTGAATTCAGAGTTAATTCACTGGCAAGATGGCAAAAAAATAGTTTGTAGAGAATGGATTCAAAATTTATTATCAGACTTATCATCCACAGCAGAAAATTTTGGTATGAAACATCTTTTGAATCCTATCTATAAAGTGCTTGAAGAAGGTAATCAATCTATGAAATGGATAAATCAATATGAAAAAGGCCTATCTATTGAGCAGATAATGAAAATTTCTATCGAAGATATGATTAGGAGAGAAGACGAAAATGTTTGATTATTAAATTAAACATTTGATCTGAACATTTTTACTTATGACATAATATTTATATGGAATCTTTTCGACAGATAAAAAATAATAATGTGGATCTGATAAGGAATAATGATCCACTCGATAAAAATCGTCTTCTAATAGAAGATCTATGGGAATCTGTGCTAAGAGAAGAATGCCCAGATGATCAAGCAGAGAGATTGATACAGCTTAAAGAATTAAGTTATTCAAAGCAAATTGATGGCGATAGTTCTAAAACTTTTAAAAATGAAATAGTTGATATTGTAAATTCTATGGATTTAGCAGAATCCATTGCAGCTGCAAGGGCGTTTTCGTTGTATTTTCAACTCGTGAATATTTTGGAACAAAGAGTTGAGGAAGATAGATATATTCAAAGTTTTACCAATAAGGATGTTCAAAAATCGCCCGATAATCTTGATCCTTTTGCCCCAGCATTGGCTAGGCAAAATGCTCCGGTAACTTTTAGAGAACTTTTTTATAGGCTGCGGAAACTTAATGTGCCCCCAGGCAAATTAGAAGAGTTATTGCAGGAAATGGATATCCGTTTAGTTTTTACTGCACATCCAACCGAGATAGTAAGACATACGATTAGACATAAACAAACAAGAGTGGCAAATTTGTTAAAAAAAATACAAATTGAGCAATTTCTAACAAAAGAAGAAAAATATTCTTTAAAAACACAACTAAAAGAGGAAGTAAGACTTTGGTGGAGAACAGATGAATTGCATCAATTTAAACCTTCAGTTTTAGACGAAGTAGATTATGCCTTGCATTATTTTCAGCAAGTTTTATTTAATGCGATGCCTCAATTACGGGGAAGGATTGCAGAAGCACTCACCGAAAATTATCCAGACGTGCAGATGCCTTCTGAATCTTTTTGTAACTTTGGTTCTTGGGTAGGCTCCGATAGGGATGGTAATCCATCAGTCACTCCTGAGATAACATGGAGAACTGCTTGCTACCAAAGGCAGTTGATGTTGGAAAGATATATTATTGCGACATCTAATCTTAGAGATCAATTAAGTGTCTCGATGCAATGGAGTCAAGTCAGTTCCTCTCTATTAGAGTCACTCGAAACGGATAGGGTTAAGTTCCCAGAAATCTATGAAGCTAGGGCCACAAGGTATAGATCAGAACCTTACAGACTGAAATTAAGTTATATTTTAGAAAAATTAAGGTTAACTCAAGAAAGAAATAATTTATTAGCTGATAGTGGGTGGAAATTTGACTTAGAGGGAGAAATTGATAACAAAAATTTGGATAAAGTTGAAAACTTATATTACAAGTCAGTAAATGAATTTACTTATGATCTCGAATTGATTAAAAATAGCCTAATTAGTACAGATTTAACTTGCGAGTCTGTAAACACTTTACTTACTCAGGTTCATATTTTTGGATTTTCTTTAGCAAGTTTAGATATTCGTCAAGAGAGTACAAGGCATAGTGATGCTATACAAGAGCTTACAAATTATCTTGATCTATCTGTGCAATATGACCAAATGTCTGAGGAAGAGAAAATTAAATGGCTTACAGTCGAATTAAATACAAAAAGGCCTTTAATTCCATCTGATGTTAACTGGACAAAACCTACAGAAGAAACCTTTTCAGTTTTTAAAATGGTTAAGAGATTGCAGCAAGAATTTGGAAGTCGAATTTGTCATTCTTATGTTATTTCAATGAGTCATAGTGCATCTGATTTGCTTGAAGTTCTCTTACTGGCAAAAGAAATGGGACTTCTTGACCAAAATTCACAAAAGTCAAAATTATTAGTTGTTCCTCTTTTTGAAACTGTTGAAGACCTCAAACGAGCCCCAGAAGTAATGGAAAAGTTGTTTAAATTAGATTTTTATAGATCATTATTGCCAAAAGTGGGAGAATCTTTTAAACCTTTGCAAGAATTAATGCTTGGATATTCTGATAGCAATAAAGATTCGGGCTTTGTTTCTAGTAATTGGGAAATTCATAGAGCCCAAATAGCTCTTCAAAATCTTTCAAGTAGAAATAATATATTACTAAGACTTTTTCATGGAAGAGGTGGTTCTGTAGGGAGAGGAGGAGGACCAGCCTATCAGGCAATTTTAGCACAACCAAGCGGCACTTTAAAAGGGCGAATAAAAATAACAGAACAAGGCGAAGTTTTAGCTTCCAAATATAGTCTTCCCGAACTGGCTTTGTACAATCTTGAGACAGTTACTACAGCGGTTATTCAAAATAGTTTGGTAAATAACAGACTTGACGCTACTCCAGAATGGAATAAGTTAATGTCTAGGTTGGCAGAAACATCAAGGTCTCATTACAGAAAATTAGTGCATGAGAATCCTGATTTATTAAATTTCTTTCAAGAGGTCACTCCAATAGAAGAAATAAGTAAATTACAGATATCTAGTAGGCCTGCTAGAAGAAAAAAAGGAGCAAAAGATTTGTCAAGTTTAAGAGCTATTCCATGGGTATTTGGGTGGACACAAAGTAGATTTCTTTTGCCAAGTTGGTTTGGAGTAGGCACTGCATTGTCATCTGAATTAAATACAGATCCAGAACAAATTGAATTATTAAGAGTTCTGCATCAAAGATGGCCATTTTTTAGGATGCTTATATCTAAGGTAGAAATGACATTATCAAAAGTGGATTTGGAAGTTGCTAGATATTATGTTGATACTCTTGGCAGTAAAGAAAAGAAAGATTCTTTTGATGATATTTTTGAAGTAATTTCTAAAGAATATAATCTTACAAAATCTTTAATACTTCAAATTACTGGTAAAAATCAGCTCCTCGAATCTGATAGAGACTTGAAATCATCAGTAAGCTTGAGAAATAAGACAATTATCCCATTGGGTTTTTTGCAGGTTTCACTTTTAAGAAGACTAAGAGATCAAACAAGACAACCCCCAATAAGCGAATTTATTATTGATAAAGATGAATCTAGAAGAGCTTACAGTAGAAGTGAACTATTGAGAGGGGCACTTTTAACTATTAATGGGATAGCAGCTGGCATGAGAAATACAGGTTGATAATTGCAATATTTTTCTAAGAAAAAACTTGTACTTCCAGAAGGTTATTTTGTTAACTCTTCTCAAATCCCATTAGCTAAAGAGGTTAACAAACTTTTAGCCTATTGTGGTTGTGAGACATTTCCAATAAAACCTCTTTCTGAGGCTATCCAAAAAAGTAATTTCTTTTTTACCATACAAAGTGAATTAAAAAATAAATTATATGGCTTTGTAAGGGTTACTTCCGACAAGGGATTGAATGCTAACTTGTGGAATTTAAGTGCATTGCCAGGCAATTATCAGCAACTTTATTATTCAATATTGCTTCAAGTTACTCTTGAGAAAATAAATAGAGAAATGCCTGGATGCAGTATTTCTGTTCAAGCTCCAGTATCTTCGTTTTTAAGTTTAGAGGAAAATGGATTCATACTAGATCCAAATGGAATAAGAGTAATGGGATATAGACTTTAAAAATCATTTTACGAGCATGGAGGGATTCGAACCCCCGACTCTCAGAACCGGAATCTGATGCTCTATCCAACTGAGCTACATGCCCTTTAATTTTTCAATTTCTTTAAAGAAAATCTAAATATTTTAAACTTAGCTAATTTAATTAATGAATGCACAAAAAAAATTTTTTTAAATAAATTAAAAATTAAAAATTTTCGGAACCATAAAAGTTTTGAAATTGATTTAAAAGAGCAAAGAGCAATTGTTCTTGGCTGCAATGGTATTGGCAAGTCAAATTTACTTGAGTCGGTTGAATTTTTAAGTCAATTAAAATCTAATAGAGCACTAAGCGATAAAGATTT
>CABYNZ010000014.1 GCA_902520485.1 uncultured Prochlorococcus sp.
TTCTCATCAAGTAATGTTGTTTGGGCTTGTATAGATAAAATAGCTGAACTTATTAAATATAGAAAAAAAGTTATATATGTATCAAAACTTTTATCATCTTTTCCATATAAGATTGCAAGTAATAAAGCCCAAAAACTTAAAAGTGGAAGCCAAATAATACCAAAAGAACGATTTTTCAATTAATTCACCATTAATATTTGTCCAAAAGTTCCTTTTTTTTCTTGTCGAATTCTTCTTGGGTAATTAAACCAGAATCAAGTAGTGATTTAAGCTTTTTTATTTTGATAAATATGTCGTTATTTTGATTTTGCTCATTACTTGTAAATGATGTTGAATCGTTTAAAGAATTACCCATTTGTTGTCCAACTCCCACACCTAAGCCAAGTCCTAATCCTCCTGATAATAAATTTCCTGCTATGCCATTTTCATTCTCAGAAGCTTTATTTAATGCATCAAGACTTCTTTCTAATTTATAAAAATCTCCTGTTTCTTTGACAGCTTTTGCTTTTACTCTTAAAGCAGCAGCTTCCGATAGGCTATCTTGAATCTTTATAAATGAAGGGTCATTACTTATTACATCTATACCTATTATGAAAAAATCTATGATTTCCAATCCAAATTTAGATATGTTTTGAACCAATTTAATTTTTACCTTTTCAGAAATTTCTATCAATTCAGTTGCGAGGGTATAAATATCAGCATTATTTTGCTCTACTTCTTCTGCAGTGATATCTTTTACTACTTGAAGAACATTTGGTAATAAATTTTCTTGTAATTGGACTTTTGTGAACGTAGTCTCAGAACCAACTATTTGCTTTAGAAATGAAATACTATCACAAATTCTTATGGTGTAGCTCCCTCTGATTCCTAATGGTACTAGGAGATTGTATTTTTTATCTTGGACATTTATTTGACTTCCCCACTTGAAATCAAAATTCGCAACCTTATTGAAAAACCATATTTCAACTTTAACAGGTGAATCCCCATTAAATGATCGTTCTATTAAATTCTTTAAGCCTGGAATATTTCCTGATTCTACTGTGTGCCTGCCAGCTTTTAAAGATGTAAGGATTTGTCCATTTTCAACAATTATGGCTTCTTCATTTTCTCTTACTATTATCTGAGAGCCTAAAACTATATCTGAATTGTGGTGTTTAGAAACAAAAATTTCAGAAGTAGTATCAGATTGTATTACAGATATTCCCATAAGAAAATTATCTAAAAGTGAGTGGTTTTAATAAAGTAGATTTTATAAGCTTTATCAAAAAAATATTTTTCTTTTATTTTGGGAAGCATTGTGCCGCAGGAATTATTTTGTCTATTAGGGCAAGGAATGGCAAAAGAATAATAGCCCACCCAAAACAAGTGATTCCCAGTGCTATCCACATTGAGTTCCAAATTCTTTTCCACATGAGATCACCACATGTCCACATTATAGGTCTGCCAAGGCCATCTACTTGCCAAGGAGTGACGTACTTCAAATTTTTAAAAAAAGAGCTCCACTTACCATCTTTTGATACGTCTAATTCTACAAAAACTTTCATCTCTTCTCTTACTGTTTCTGGCCATGCCCATTCAGCATAATGATTTTTTGCAAACAAAAATGAATAAAATAAACTAGCAATGATAAATGGAGATAATAAAAATGAATAAATACTGTCACAGGTATATCCATTTTCCGAGAAATGTGTTGGTCCATTGAAAAGGGCGCCTAATGAGAAGATACTTATTATCCAACGATGCTTTCTGGGTCGCGATAACCACCATCTTGACCAAGGTTTTGGAGCAAGTCTAATAATCCATCCAAAACATAAATCTATTAATTTATTAAATAATTTCTTGAAGAAATTTATAGTTTTAACAATTGGTTCAATTTCAGATTGAATCTTTTTTTTAATAGCTTCTTTGAATCCCATGAATTCCTTTTTTTTAATTTTTAGTATCTAAATCACCTTTTGTCTAGATGAAATTCGTTTTTAGTTATAAAAACAATCTTTTTAATGATGCAAAGAAGTAGTGTAATTAGTTATTATTCAAGACCAGAAAGTATGGAAGTTAAGTACTAATTTTTATCACAAAAAAGGAAGCGATACTTCCATACCGCTTCCATACCACTTTAAAAATTATAATCCCAGTCATAGACTAGGATTAAAGGTGCCAGGACCCAGATTTGAACTGGGGACACGGCGATTTTCAGTCGCCTGCTCTACCAACTGAGCTATCCCGGCTCTAACCTATATACTTTAAATTACGATGTGTAGTTTGTGAAACCCTTTTCATTAAAAATTTTATATCTTCATCAAATATTCCAAAAAACTATTATTTTGCATTAATCGCTAATAAGGCAGTGCCAAATGAAGTAGTTTTTTTACAGGAAACTATTGGTATATTGATAGTTTTTTCTCTTATTTTTCTCCATTGTGGGTTTTTTGAACCTCCGCCAATAGTAATAATTTTTTTTGGAAGGGAACCTGTTAGTTCGCCTATTTTTTCCCATCCTTTCAATTCGATCTTGGCTAGCCCCTCGAATAATGCATGTAAATAAAGTGAGTCGCTTACTGGCCTTGGATAAAGTATCGGCTCTAAATTAGCATTATTAACAGGAAATCTCTCTCCTTTACTATTAAGAGGTAAAAGATTTAAAGAAGTATTTTTCGATGGATTAATTTGTCGACTTAGCTCCTTTATTTCTGAATCAGAAAAGAACTTAGACAAGATACCGCATCCTGCGTTTGATGCTCCTCCACATATCCAATGGCCGTTTACTCTATGGTTTGTAACTCCTTGTTTTTTTATAGGTTTATCAATAATTTTCTTAACTACAATAGTTGTTCCTAAAACTGTAAGACCATCTTCTTTACCTAAACCTGCAGCTACTACACTTGCATTAGAGTCAGTGGTGCCTGAAATTAATATTAATTTTTTATTCAAGTTAAATCTCTCTGCCAAATCAAAATTCACTTGCCCAATAATTTTCCCACTTTTTACTATTTGAGGTAGGCATTTTTGCCATGAAGTATTGAGATAACTTTTTGGCCATGATTCTTTTTCTAGATCCCAACCAAGTTTTAGATTATTGCCTTCTTCTCCATGAGTCCAATCTTTTAAAAACCAACCAGTGATCCAATCAGATTGATGACGTAGAAGTATATTTGTCCCATATTTATCTATCAGTTTTAATGCTTTAGCAAGACTACTGTATGGAGTTTGCAGATGATCTTCTCCAGAAGCCAAGGATTCAAGAAGGATATTATGTTCAGTACATGCTTGGTCATAAGGTATCGCTTCTCCTATAGGCTCTCCTTTTAAATTGGATGGTATTAAAGTCCCTGAGGTGCCGGAGATAGCCAGTTTATTAAGGTTAATTTTTACCTCGATAGGTAAACTAACCAAAAGATTTTCACAAGAATTGATCCAAGAATTTGGATTTTTAAAGCTGCATGAATAAGGAACTGAATTTGAATATACTAATTTTTTTTGAAGATTAATTATTGATATTCTTACACCACTTGTTCCAAAATCTAATCCTCCATAAAAATTATCAGACATAAAATAAATATTTTATAAAAATACTTTGGAAGCCTCCGCTAATTTGGCTGCTTTTTTTTCTACCTTTTCCCAAGGGAGATCAAGATCTCTTCTGCCAAAATGTCCATAGGCTGCAGTCTTTCTAAAAAATTTACCACCCATTTTTTGGGGTAGATTTCTTAGGTCAAATTCTTTTATAATCGCTGCCGGTCTTAAATCAAAGTGCTCTTTTATTAGCTCAGTCAAATTAGCTTGTGAAATAACGCCAGTATCAAAAGTTTCAACAAGAATGGAAATCGGTTTTGCAACTCCAATTGCATAACTTAATTGTACTTCTGCCTTTTTTGCTAATTTTGCCTTAACTATACTTTTAGCTACATAACGTGCTGCATAAGCAGCTGATCTATCCACTTTTGTGGGATCTTTACCCGAAAATGCCCCTCCCCCATGTCTTGCGTAACCCCCATAAGTATCTACAATAATTTTTCTGCCGGTGAGCCCCGCATCTCCTTGAGGCCCACCTACTACAAATTTTCCTGTGGGGTTTACTAGAAATCTTGTCTTGCTTATGGTTGGTTTGATTTCTAAATCTTCAGTAGCAGGAATTACAACATGAGTCCATAAATCTTCTTTTATTCTTTGACGAATTTCTTCTTCATTTGTTATTCCATCAATCTCAGGATTATGTTGAGTTGAAATTAAAATCGTATTAATTGAGATTGGTAACCCATTTTCATAATCAATGCTTACTTGAGTTTTACCATCAGGGAGTAGATAATTAAGTACTTCTTCATGCCTCACTTTGGCAAGTTGAATTGCTAATCTATGAGCTAAGCTAATCGGTAAGGGCATTAATTCAGGCGTTTCGTCGCATGCATAGCCGAACATTATGCCTTGGTCACCAGCTCCGGTATTATCTTCCAAATCATCGTTAACATCATCTGCGTCGTTAACTCCTTGAGAAATATCTGGAGATTGCTCGTCAAGAGCTACTAAAACAGCACAACTGTTTGCGTCGAAACCACCTGCTCTATACCCTTCATATCCAATTTCTTTAATTACATTTCTAACCAGTTTGATGTAATCGACTTTTGCTTTTGAAGTTATTTCTCCAGTAAGCAAACAAAGACCCGTATTAACTACAGTTTCGCATGCAACTCTGCTTTCTGGATCTTCTGTCAATAGAGCATCTAGAACAGCGTCACTAATTTGATCACATATTTTGTCAGGATGACCTTCAGTTACGGATTCAGAAGTGAAAATAAAATCACTCATTTACAAATAATTTTGAAATTAGACTTTATACTAAATTAGATTATCGTTACAAATCAATTATTGTAAATTAAAAAAAACTTGCACAAGAACAATGAGGCTTAAGTTCTGATATTCGTGCACAAAATAAATAAAGTGAATTTATGCTGAATCAGCTAACACAGTTGGAATCTCTTCGTTATCGTCAATTTGTTCAAATAACATTTGTTTGTATTTCGCAGCCATTTCTTCAGCTTTACTAAAAACTTTTTGAGGGTCAGTTAACATATCACCTGGTTCAGGTTCAAGTGCTTTAGTAGATAATGAAATTCGCCCTCTTTCTGAATCAAGGTCGATTATCATAACTTTCATTTGGTCATTTACATTTAAAACATTATGAGGCGTCTCAATATGTTCATGACTAATTTCAGAAATGTGCAGTAGACCACTAACTCCACCAATATCAATAAAGGCTCCATAAGGTTTAATCCCTTTTACAGAACCAACAACAACTTCGCCCACCTCAAGTCTGTTCATTTTTTTCTCAACCAAGGCTCTTCTATGGCTTAGTACTAATCTATTTCTCTCTTCATCAACTTCAAGAAATTTCAAAGGCAAATATTCACCTTCTAAGTCATCTTTAATTTTTCGAGCACTTATATGAGAGCCTGGGATAAAACCTCTCAATCCTTCTACCCTAACAAGAGCTCCGCCTCTATTTGTTGCAAAAACTTCAGAATATATAGTTGCATCTTCTTTTTGGAGTTGTCTAACCCTTTCCCATGCTCTTTGATATTCAATTCTTCTAATGGAGAGGGCTAATTGGCCATCTTCATTTTCTTCGCTCATTATGAAAAATTCTCTACTTTCTGAAGGTTGTAAAACATCATTAAGTCCTTCAACTCTATTTATTGAAACCTCCTGAACAGGCATAAAAGCAGCTGTTTTTGCCCCTATATCTATCATGGCCCCTTTGGGCTCTAGAGCAAAAACGGTACCTTTAACTAAATCGCCAGGCTTAAAGTTATAGTCATACTTACCCAAAAGTGATGCAAATTCTTCTTGAGTGAATCCTGCGTTGTCAAAATCCGTATTTGTTCTACTAGAGGAGGAATCTGCTGAAGGTATATCGCTCTTCTCGAATGATAAATCCTCCTCATTTTGAGATGTTGAATCATTATCTAACTCAGACGAATTTTTAATTTCTTGATCTTCAGAAAGGTCTTTAATAGTTTGGGAAGAATTTTCGTTCATTAGTTGTATCGCAGACTACCTAAGGTAGTTAGAAAGGAATGCTACTAGCCTGCAAACCAATAGCAAAAATATTTGTGATAGTATTCTACACTTTAAGATGCTGAATTTTATGAAATTGAAGCTAATTGGTTTTTTGAACTTCCCTTTAGAGACTCAAGAGTAGAAATAAAATCTTTTACCCCATTAAATTTTCTGTAAACTGAAGCGTATCTTATGTAGGCGACTTCGTTTTCTTTCCTAAGATTTTTAAGTATTAATTCTCCGATTTGCGAAGATTTAATATCTTTATTAGAGTCTTGAACGATTTGTGATTCAATTCCATCTACGAAATTAATAATTGCTTCACTACTGAAATTAGTCTTTTCGCATGCTCTTGAAATACCAGTAAATAATTTTTGTTTGTCAAATAATTCTCTGCCACCGTCTTTCTTTATAACAGAAACTGGCATTGATTCCACTCTTTCATAAGTTGTAAATCTAAAGCTGCAATTTAAGCACTCTCTTCTTCTTCGAACACTTTTACCACTATCAGCAGATCTTGATTCCAAAACTCTGCTATCTGTGTTTTGACAGGTTGGACACTGCATGTGGTGAAATAAGCTGCACTTCAACTCTAATAGTAGAGTATTATCATAATTATGAAAAGTAAAAAAAAAACCTCTTGTTAAAGAGGGTTTTTTTTTAGTTCATTTTCTATCAAATTTAGGTGGGTCTCTAAATGCGACAGCAAAGAATAGGGTTACAACTGCGAGAGTTAGAATAAGAACGTAAGCGAAAGCTTCCATAAGATTAAATAATAAAGTTTAGATTAAACCCTTCCTGGGATTCTTCTTGTGGTTTCGTCACCAAGCTTCTTGAATAGACCAAATTCAACTTGGTCTCCAATCTCAGCATCAATACCAGCAAAGGAATTTCTGTAAAGAGTTCTTGAAGCGTGCCACCAGTGGCCAAACAAGAATAGCAATCCGAAACATAAATGTGCATATGTAAACCACGCTCTTGGTGAGCTTCGGAATACACCGTCAGATTTATATGTCTCTCTATCAAACTTGAATGCTTCTCCAAGTTGAGCCTTTCTAGCTAATCTTTTAACTACTGCAGGATCAGTAAATGTTTGTCCATTAAGATCTCCTCCATATATGGTTGCAGTAATTCCAGTCTGTTCAAAAGAATACTTTGCTTCAGCTCTTCTAAATGGGATATCTGCTCTTACATTACCTTCTTTGTCTTCGAGAATGACAGGAAAGTTTTCAAAGAAATTAGGTATTCTTCTAACTTCTAGTTCGTTACCTTCTTTGTCTTGAAAAGCAATATGACCTTGCCAACCAGTTGGTAAACCATCACCATTAACGAGAGCTCCAACTCTGAATAGTCCCCCTTTTGCAGGACTATTCCCAACATAATCGTAGAATGCAAGTTTCTCTGGAATAGATGCATATGCCTCTTCTTTGGAGGCACCATTATCTATAGCGGCTTGAACTCTTCTATTGATTTCAGTCTTGAAGTAGCCTGAATCCCATTGATATCTTGTAGGTCCAAATAATTCGACCGGAGTTGTCGCTGAACCGTACCACATTGTTCCTGCAACAACAAAAGAAACAAATAAAACAGCAGCTAGAGCACTAGCTAAAACTCCTTCAAGACTTCCAAGTTTTAATGCCCTATAAAGTCTTTCTCCAGGTCTATTGGTAATGTGGAAGATACCCCCAATAATGCCCATAAGTCCAGCTGCAATATGATTAGCAACTATTCCTCCTGGATTAAAGGGGTTAAATCCTTCTACTCCCCAGGAAGGAGCTACAGGTTCTACATGACCAGTTAAACCATAAGGATCAGAAACCCAAATCCCCACATTTGCACAATGAAAAGCTCCAAAACCAAAACATGTAAGTCCAGCTAAGAGTAGGTGAATTCCGAATATTCTTGGTAAATCAAGAGCAGGCTCACCAGTTCTTGAATCTTCCCATAGATCCAAATCCCAGTATGTCCAGTGCCAAATAGAAGCTAACATTAATAATCCACTAAATACTATGTGTGCTGCTGCAACACCTTCAAAGCTCCAGAATCCAGGATCAACTCCTGTAGCACCTGTAATATCCCATCCATTCCAACTACTTGTAATACCAAGTCTTGCCATGAAAGGCATAACGTACATCCCCTGTCTCCACATTGGATTGAGAACAGCATCAGAGGGGTCAAAAATGGCTAATTCATAAAGAGCCATAGAACCGGCCCAGCCGGCTAATAATGCAGTATGCATAAGATGCACAGCGAGTAGTCGACCTGGGTCATTAATAACTACCGTGTGAACTCGATACCAAGGCAATCCCATCGGTTAATTTCTAGTAACTATGCTGAATAAACAGCTAAACATCACGATAGTAAGGGTTTTTTAGTCTTTGAGGGATTTTTGTAAATAAATTTATTTTCTTGCAAAAATTGGGTAAATCGATTTGCAGGACTGAGTTTACAAGGAATTTTTAGCTAAAATTTGTTAATATTTTGGTCACAATTCTCAAAGTAAAACGCCAAAATAAGAAAAATAACTAAAAAAAATGGCAACTATCAGATTTATCCGCGAGGATTTAGAAGTCCAATGCAAGCCTGGAGAAAATTTAAGGGAATTGGTAATGAAAGAAAACTTACAACTTTATGGTCTAAAAGGTATTTTAGGAAATTGCGGAGGAGCAGGACAATGTAGTACTTGTTTTATTTCAGTTGAAGGTGGAAACAAAACTTCTTTGAGCCCACTTACATCTGTTGAAGAAGAAAAACTCAAAAATAGACCAGAAAATTGGCGACTTGCATGCCAAACATTGATCAAATCCTCTTCAGTAATTTTAACTAAACCACAATCTCCCCCCCCAAACTTGGAAGAACTAAAAAAAATTAGCGAAAATAAAAAATTACCCCGGTAAATTGTTTAAGACTGTTAATCAGTTGATAAAATTTGTTTATTTTTCCACTTTATTTCAAGTTATATGTCTATAGTCTTAGTACCTAAATATAGAACTACTAAATTAAATGGAAACAACTAACTTTGGATTCGTAGCTAGTCTCTTATTTGTAGGGGTGCCAACAATATTCCTAATAGGTTTATTTATTTCTACTCAAGATGGAGAAAAATCAAGCTTCTACTCCGATTCTAGTAAAGGTAGACTTGGACCAAAACGCTAAAGCTTTTACAAATGCTCAGCATTTCTGTAAAAGAATTTTTATTTTGGAAAAAAAAGCAACTTTTGAAAGGAGGCGATCAAGAATCTTTTGCTGTTTTACTTGATTGTATCGGCGGTATATCAACTAGTGATCTAAACCTGATAATTCTGAATTCTGAAGGAAAATTACTTTTAAAAAAAAACTTAGATTTTTTGGAATCTATTTGGAACGAACATTTATTAAAATCTTGCCCAATTCAATATCTTTGTGGAATAACTTTTTGGAGAGACCTAAAATTAAAAGTTACAAATAAAGTTCTCATTCCGAGATCAGAAACTGAGCTCATAGTGGATATTGTCTTTAATATATTTCGAAAGAAGTCGGAAAAATTATTTTTTGCTGAATTAGGAACTGGATCAGGTGCTATAAGTATTGCTTTGGCTTTGGCTTATCCATTTAGCGAAGTAGTAGCAACTGATGTAGATCAAGATGTATTAGAAATAGCCACTAAAAATTATATAAATTCTTCTAAACAATCAAATTTGAAATTTTATTGTGGAAATTGGTGGTCACCTCTTGAAAGTTTTAAAGGAAAATTAGACCTCGCTATTTCAAATCCGCCATATATACCTAAAGATACTTATGAAAAATTACCAAAAGAAGTTAAAAATTTCGAACCAAAAGTTGCTTTATTAGGTGGCGATGATGGTTTAAAACACATAAGGGAAATAATACAAAAGGCACCATTATTCTTAAAAAAGAAGGGCTGGCTAATTCTAGAGAATCATTTTGATCAAGGAGAAAAAGTAAAACAACTACTTATTAAAAATAAATTTACATCAATAGAAATTTTGAAAGATCTTTCAGGTATTGGTAGATTTACCATTGGAAGATATAAATAAATTATTAAAGGTTCATAATCTAAATGAATTTAGTAGACTGCAAATCTGCCTCAAAGACTCTTAAAAGTGGTTTACCTATAATTTTCCCAACTGATACATTACCTGCAATCGGATGCTTGCCAAAATTTTCAAATATCATTTATAAGTTTAAAAAAAGACATAGAGATAAACCCCTAATTCTTATGGGAGCAGAACAAAAACAATTAATCGATTTTGTTCACGAATCAGCTAAAGAAGATTTCGAAAATATGGCTTCAAAATATTGGCCTGGTGCTCTGACAATTGTTGTTCCTGCTTCAGAAAAGAAAACTACAATCCTCACAAGTAATGATCTTACTCTTGGGTTGAGGATTCCCAATTCATATATGGCTCAATCTCTCATGAGAGAAACAGGCCCATTATTAACTTCAAGTGCAAATATTTCAGGTTTTAAAGGATCAATTACAGTTGAAGGTATTGTTCTAGACTTCCCTTCTTTAAAAATTTTGGGTCCTATCCCTTGGGGAAAAAGAAGTGGAAAAGCTAGTACTATTATATTTTGGAAGAAAAGTGGAGATTGGAGGCTGATTAGAGAAGGAGAAGTCTTAGTTAAGGAATTGTATTAATGTTTTTATTATTATTTTTTGTTTTATTAATTCAATTTTTTGCATATTGGATATTTGAACCCCTGGCATCCTTTTTTGAGTATTTTCTCGAAATAAGATTATTTCCTATTATTACTCTGGTAGGTTTAATCTTTTTATTTTCTGCAAAGAATATTAAACAGAATTAAATAAATCAAAATGCCGGCTAACAGATTTGAACTGATGACCTTCGCTTTACAAAAGCGCTGCTCTACCGCTGAGCTAAGCCGGCATCTCTACATCTTACAATTAGGAAGGGTCAATTATCAGTATTTTTTTAGCTTTTTTTAAATTTATTACTTTTTAGTATCTTTATTAGTTTTATCATTTTTTTTGAATTGTATTTCTCCTGAAATAGTTCTTTTGATTGGTAAATTAGCAACTAAAGCAGTCATTCTATCCTCAGTCTCTAAACTTACTGCCACCTCTTCAAAATCAATTTCAACATACTTAGCAACAACATCAAGAATCTCTTTCCTCATCTTATCTAAAAGATCAGTTGTTAAGGAACTCATATCAACTCTGTCATGAGCAAGTACAAGTTGTAATCTTTCTCTAGCTGTATTAGCACTAGACGTTTCTCTGCCTAGTAATTTATTTATAAGATCTCTGAGAGTCATCATTTTAAAAAACCTTTGTTTGCATTAATCTCATGAATTTATCTTTAAGACTTTTACCTTCTTTTTTTGGATCGATAATTGGCACATTTTTATTTGTAAGTCTTTGAGAAACATTCAAATAACATTTTTTTGCAGGAGATCTACCATCTGAAAGTGTCAGTGGCTCGCCTCTATTTGTACTTATTATTACTTGTTCATCTTCTAAAACAATACCTAATAAAGGCAAAGAAAGGATTCCTTGGACATCTTCGATAGATAACATTTCTTGACTAGCCATCATGTTAGGGCGAACTCTATTGATTACAAGTTGAATAGGCTCAATATCTGAAGTGTTGAGAATCCCTATAACTCTATCTGCATCTCGCACTGCAGATAATTCTGGGTTAGTAACAACAATCGCTTCTTTACAAGCTGCAAGAGCATTTTTAAAGCCATCTTCTACACCAGCTGGACAATCTACTAAGACAAAATCAAAGTTCTCACTAAGTAGCTCACTAATTTTTTTCATATCTTCGGGTTTCATCCAATCCAACATCCTTGGATCTCCAGCAGGTAGAAGAGCAAGATTAGGTTCCTTTTTATGTCTCACCAATGCTTGGTCAAGACGACAATTCTTGTCTAAAACATCCTGAGCCGTATAAATTATGCGATTTTCTAATCCTAGAAGAAGATCTAAATTTCTTAAGCCAAAATCAGCATCTAATACAGCTGTTGTCGCTCCGCTATTAGCAAGTGCTATTCCTAGGTTTGCGGTTAAAGTTGTTTTACCAACCCCTCCTTTACCTGAACAAATTAATATTGTGCGTGTATTCTTCCCCACGATTTTTTAAGATTTTCCAAATAATAAAGCCACCTGAGGAAAGTGAAATATTTTAAAGATTAAGTAATTCTTAAATTTATTTAGTTTGAATTAATTTATTGCAAATGATTGATTAATTTTTACTTTCGATTATGTGTGGTTTGATAATTATCGTTTGTTTATCTATTTCCGCAATTTCTGGATAACCATTTTTAGGCTTATCCTTTGGTCCAATAGCTATCACATCTGCAATTCTCAACTGTAAAGGGTTTAGATAAAGTGATGCAATAGAGGCATTTTTATTTCCACTTTTCCCTGCGAATGCGATCCCTAGTAATTTGCCCCAAACGTAAATATTTTTCTCAGCGGAGACTATTGCTCCTGGATTTACGTCTCCAATAATGCATAGGTTTCCATTTGAAGATATTCTTTCACCCGATCGTACTGTTCCTTCGTGAAGAATATCTTGTTTCTTTTTTGAATTGAATAATAGTAACTTATTTTTAATCTCTTTTTCTTTAATAAAAGTTGAATCTATTTTTAAAGACTTTCCACTTAGTACTGTATCTCTATTATTTGAGTAAATGCATAGTGAATAAATATTAATTTTGTCAAAATGATGTTTTAATTTTGATAATTGATGAGAACTTATTGTCTCATTGACTGCGAAAATTCTTGCTTCTAAAGGTCCCTTGATGGAAGAAAATCTTTTGAAAGTTTCATGGTTATCATCTAAATCTAAAAAAGAAAAAATTTCATAATATTCACTTTTAGTGTTTTTTAAAACGATTTCCATTGAATTAAATCTAGGAATTATTTTTTATTAATAAAATTTCATTTTTAATTTCATTTTTGATCATACCTGGATAAATAATAAAAGAGCTTTCCTCAGATCTCATTAGAGTTTTTATTAAGGCAGAACTATTTTCTAATGCGCTTTGATAAGTACCGTCCCATATTTTTAGTGCATTGTTTGATTCAAAACCTTTAAAAGATCTTTCCTTAATCCCGCAAAATATTTCTGAATCATAACCATTTTTCTTGCATAATTTTGTTGCAAATGCAAGGATTTTTAATCTATTTATCTTACTTAAAAAACTTATGTCTGATGCTTTTAATAAATCTCTGTCAATAAACATTTTGCATAGTGTAGAAAGTGGCTCAAAAGATTCATCTTTCCATCTAATCAAATGATAATAAAATGTTATATCATCATTTCTTATGAAATCATCAAAATCAACTTTTGAAGGTGAAAAAATCCATTTATATAAACAATTATCTAACCAAATTTTTTTTTCAATATTATGTTTTACTGTGTGTAATATTTTTTCCAGAATCCATGTGGATATTTCGTTTATCCTATGATTGTAGATTGTTCTATACATCAAGTTTCTTAGTACAAGGAAATGCTCAATAGCGATCACTCCTTTTGGTTTGATTCCGATATTCCCATCAGGTGAAAAGGTAAGAGCTGAAATTATTCTTTCTAAATCTACTAAGCCATAATTGGTACCTGTATTGTAACTATCGCGCAAAAGATAATCGAGACGATCGCAATCTATCTCACTACTTATCAATGTTTTTAAAGGTTTTGAAAATAGTTCTTTTGATTGAAATAATTCACCAATTTTTCTAGGTAATTCGTTGTCATACTTTTTGAGGATTGAATTTATTGGATAATAATTTTTAACTAAGTTTTCAGACCATTGTTCGTGATCATGTTTGAATATCGTTTCACTGGTATGGCTTAAAGGACCATGTCCTAAATCATGTAGTAGAGCTGCTGCATAAAGAACAAATTTATTTTCACAAAATGATGGTTTACTTTCAATTAATCTCTTATAAATTTTTCTAGCTATACAAAAAACACCTATTGAGTGAGTAAATCTACTCGCTTCTGCACCATGAAAAAGTAATGATGCCGGACCTAGTTGTTTTATTCTTCTTAGTCTTTGGAAAGCAACTGTCTCAATTAATTCCATAATCATCAATTCTTCTGGCTTTCCTGCATCAAATATTATTTCTTTATGGATTGGGTCATGAAAAATTCTTTTCGTACTCATATTTTTAAGGTTTTTATTTTAATTTTCAGCCATTTCAAAACGTAATTTCTTCATTTTTTAATTGAATAGTTTGAACTGAAACTTTTTCTTTTTCTTTTTCTAGAAGCGACCCTAGAAATAATTCTGCATTCTTCACCCATTTATCGTCATTACTTCCATAATCATTTGCCTCTGGGAGATCAAGTAATTTTTCAGGAGTCATACCTTGGCCTTGGATATTATTACCTTTGGGGGTTAAGTAACTAGCCACTGTTATAGCAATACCACTATCTTCTCCCAAACTTTTTAGGGATTGAATTAAACCTTTCCCATAAGTTTTTTCTCCCATAAGAATTGATCTCTCATTATCTTGTAAAGAACCAGCAAGTATTTCACTGGCACTTGCAGTACCTTTGTTTACTAAAGTCACCATCGGTCCATCAAAAGATATATCTTTTTGAGAAGTAATTGCATCTTTGATCCCATTTCTATCTTTTGTTTCGACTATAGGTTCCTCACTCAAAAAAGAGTCTGCAACTGCTATACCTGAGCTTACTAGTCCCCCTGAATTATTTCTAAGATCCAAGATCAAGCCCTCAACCTCTTTCTCTTTCAACTCCTGAAGTGCCTCTTCAACTTTTTTGGGTACGCTTTCGCTGAATTGAGTTATCCTTAAATATCCTATTGTGTGAGAATCGTCTCTTAATCTTTTTGTTCTAACTGGTCTAAGATCTACTGATCTTCTCTCTAGATCGACTTCCCTAATTTCTCCTGATTCCGAAGATACTTCAACTAAAACTTTTGTCCCTGATTCACCTCTTAACTTAGAGGCAGTACTTGCAAGCCCTAATTTTTCAGATGAGATCCCATCCACTGTCTCTATCAAGTCCCCGCTTACTATTCCAGCTTCTTCAGCTGGCGAACCCCCAAGAGTAGAGATGACTTTAACTTTATTATTATCATCTTCACCTAATTGAAGCCCAACACCATTAATTTCACTACCAAAATTACTTGATTTCAATAATTCATAATCTTTTGGGCGTAAAACTCTTGTATAGGGATCGTCAAGAGGTCTTAACATGTCTTCAATTGCGGAATAAGCCTCTTCACTTGTTTCAATTTGTTTCTGTAATGTTTTTTGTCTAATTCTTTTCCATTGGATTTCATCAAACTTTTCTGGATCATAAAAACCTTCGTTTACTAAGGTCCAAGCGTCAAGTACTAATTGCCTGCTATCACTGAGAGCATCCACTCTTTCAATCAATAAAAGATTAATAGAAAAAACGATGATCATTGATGCAGTGATCAAAGTTTTGAATGTTAAAAGTTTGTTAAAAGATGAATTCATTGGGTTAAGTCTTAACACCAAGTATAAGAATTTTAAGTAAGCTCTTTATATAAAAGCTAATTTTTTTTTGGATGGCGAATTCTTCATCTGTTTATGACTGGTTTCAAGAAAGGCTTGAAATCCAAGACATAACTGACGACGTAACTTCCAAGTACGTACCCCCTCATGTAAATATTTTTTATTGTTTAGGAGGCATAACTTTAGTATGCTTCCTAATTCAATTTGCAACAGGTTTTGCAATGACTTTTTATTATAAGCCAACAGTTACACAAGCTTATAGCTCAGTCAGCTATTTAATGACTGATGTAAGTTTTGGATGGTTAATAAGATCTGTGCATAGATGGAGTGCATCAATGATGGTTTTGATGTTAATCCTTCATGTCTTTAGGGTTTATCTTACTGGAGGTTTTAAAAGGCCAAGAGAATTAACTTGGGTTACAGGTGTTGTAATGGCAGTTATAACTGTAGCTTTTGGAGTCACAGGATACTCTTTACCTTGGGATCAGGTAGGTTATTGGGCAGTTAAGATTGTTTCAGGTGTCCCTGCTGCCATTCCAGTTATTGGTGACTTTATGGTTGAATTACTTAGAGGCGGAGAAAGTGTTGGACAATCAACTTTAACCAGATTTTACAGTCTCCATACTTTTGTATTGCCATGGTCATTAGCAGTTTTCATGTTGATGCACTTTTTAATGATTCGTAAACAGGGTATTTCAGGCCCTTTGTAAACTCTTATACTTAAACCATCATTAGTTCTCCATATGTCTACTTTAAAAAAACCAGATCTATCTGATCCAAAATTGAGAGCAAAGTTAGCTAAAGGTATGGGCCATAATTATTATGGTGAACCAGCTTGGCCAAATGATTTATTATATATCTTTCCGGTAGTTATTTTAGGTACTATTGCTTGTGTAGTTGGATTAGCAGTTCTTGATCCTGCAATGTTGGGAGACAAAGCAAATCCCTTCGCAACACCCCTTGAAATACTCCCTGAATGGTACCTTTACCCAGTTTTTCAAATACTTAGGGTTGTTCCAAATAAACTTTTGGGTATTGCACTTCAAACATTAATTCCACTGGGATTAATGATTCTACCCTTTATCGAAAACGTTAATAAATTTTCTAATCCATTTAGAAGACCAATAGCAATGTCTGTTTTCTTATTCGGAACTTTTCTAACAATATATCTTGGTATTGGGGCGTGCTTGCCAATTGATAAATCACTAACCTTAGGATTATTTTAGGCCTAAATTTTAAACATATCTAAATCATTGTACTCATTCCTTAGGAAATGATTCATTAACAAAAATCCAACAATTGTCCAGGTTTGATATGTTCTAGATTGTTGACCTACCCAAGTACCTGTAGGACCATCAAAATACTCTGCCCATTCTTGCTTAGGCAATTGATTAAGTTGACACCAATATGATTCCTCTATTAAAGATTTCATTTCTTCCATCAGAATGACATCTTCAGAACCATAATTTTTTTGATGCAATAGGACGGCAGTACCAAAAAACCAAAGTAAACTTGGCCAATGACCACCGTTATGGTAGCTCCAAGGCCAATTCTTTGGATCCGAACCAGTTTTATTTTGCCATTCTTCAACATCCATATGAGGATGACAAATTCTCATGGGCATTTGAGCCATCAAATGCTGTCTGTTGTGTAAAACTAATCTAAATAATGCTCTTTGTTCTTCAGGAGGCAGTATCCCGAACATGCATGCTAAAGAATTTCCTAAACTATAAAATCTAAAGTCAGGTCTCCCTGTCCTAATATTTCCTATTAAGTAACCACCTCTATTCTCTAACCAATCTTGTAGCCATGAAGGAACTACTTGAGGTTGAACGTTAAATTCATTGAAGTGTTGATCATCTCCATATTGCTCAGTTGGTCTTCTTCTTAAAATTTGCATTGTTTGGCTTGTAACCCAATAATGTTTTAAAAGAAAACTTCCTAAATCCTTAACCCATTGATTTGTAAGTATAAGTCTTTGGTCTAGAAGTCTACTAACATGATCTGCTCTACTCAATTCCATTAAATTTATACAACTTTTTAAACATCCATGAAGTAAAACCTCTACTTCTAGAGGTGCTCCCCATACATCCATAGGTCTATCAATCATAAACGCGCAATCTGGAACAAAAAGTACTGGAGTACCCTCGAATGTTGGATGTAGAACTAGATCTAAAAGAAGTTGAATACCTCTTTGAACACTTTGACTTTTTCCGAAGGCATAATCGCCGCTTTTATTGACATAATACCAACATAAAATGGGCCACCATAAACTTGCATCAGCTGACGTAATCCTCCCTATTGATCTCTGACCATAGTCTCCAATGAGCTTTCCGTTTTCTTCAACGAAACTCGTGGGAAATACACCACGTGTTTGATAATTAGTGCTTTGTAGCTCAAGGCATACGTTTAGGAACTTCTTGACAATTTCGTAACGTTTTTGAGTAATGAGATAAATCATTACAGGAACGTTGTCTCTTAAAAATATTTCTCCATAATTTAACTTTATATTTTTTGTTGGGTGTTCTAGTGCGGCAACGCTTCCTACTAACTCGCCTGAGATTTCAACCAAAGTCTTCTCGAAGTGTTTTTTTGCATTTGTTACAATTTTTTCTTCATCGGAACTTGGTCTTACTCTTAAATTTTTTTGACTAAATCTTTCTGCCATTTCATTTATATCCCTTTATTCAAGCCTAGTTGTTTATAGAGACTTTGAACAAATAAAAAATTAATAAAAAATTTTTGTATAAAAGGTTGCACAATTACTGTGGAATGGTTTAGTATTTTCTTCTGGGCAGAAATATCCTTTTTGCATTATTCAACAAATTTCCTAAATTCTTATTTTTGGTAAATCAATGAATTCTCTGGGGATTAGATTTCGATCATTATTCCTAGCCAGAAGAAGGGTTTCCCTTCAAAAAGTTAATCACTTGTTGTTTAACTTTGCACCTAGAAAATTTAAGAACTTAGGAACTGATGCTTTTATTGCGTCAAGAATAACTAATTTTCTTTTTGGTTATTTCAATGATGTATATGCAATAAAGGTGTGAGGTCCCGTCAAGAATATATAAAATGTCATCAATTGCTAACTTTTGCTTTGATGCAAACGGATCTGAGATCTTGGAAAGTCACTTTAGAATTATTTTTAATGTGCACTCAATGTAATCCTTAAAACTTAAGGAGGCTGAACCTAAATACTTAACTGAATTTTTATTTGGATAAAGCAATTCAATTTGAGTAGATTTATCTACAAAAGGATTTGAACACAACGGAGAGTTTGATCCTGGCTCAGGATGAACGCTGGCGGCGTGCTTAACACATGCAAGTCGAACGAACCTTCGGGTTAGTGGCGGACGGGTGAGTAACGCGTGAGAATCTGCCCTCAGGAGGGGGATAACGGTTGGAAACGACCGCTAATACCCCATATGCCTACTGGTGAAATGAATTTCGCCTGAGGATGAGCTCGCGTCTGATTAGCTAGTTGGTAAGGTAATGGCTTACCAAGGCTTCGATCAGTAGCTGGTCTGAGAGGATGATCAGCCACACTGGGACTGAGACACGGCCCAGACTCCTACGGGAGGCAGCAGTGGGGAATTTTCCGCAATGGGCGAAAGCCTGACGGAGCAACGCCGCGTGAGGGACGAAGGCCTCTGGGCTGTAAACCTCTTTTCTCAAGGAAGAAGATATGACGGTACTTGAGGAATAAGCCACGGCTAATTCCGTGCCAGCAGCCGCGGTAATACGGGAGTGGCAAGCGTTATCCGGAATTATTGGGCGTAAAGCGTCCGCAGGCGGCTTTTCAAGTCTGCTGTTAAAGCGTGGAGCTTAACTCCATCATGGCAGTGGAAACTGAAAGGCTTGAGTATGGTAGGGGCAGAGGGAATTCCCGGTGTAGCGGTGAAATGCGTAGATATCGGGAAGAACACCAGTGGCGAAGGCGCTCTGCTGGGCCATTACTGACGCTCATGGACGAAAGCCAGGGGAGCGAAAGGGATTAGATACCCCTGTAGTCCTGGCCGTAAACGATGAACACTAGGTGTCGGGGGAATCGACCCCTTCGGTGTCGTAGCTAACGCGTTAAGTGTTCCGCCTGGGGAGTACGCACGCAAGTGTGAAACTCAAAGGAATTGACGGGGGCCCGCACAAGCGGTGGAGTATGTGGTTTAATTCGATGCAACGCGAAGAACCTTACCAGGGTTTGACATCCTGCGAACCTCTTAGAAATTTGAGGGTGCCTTCGGGAATGCAGTGACAGGTGGTGCATGGCTGTCGTCAGCTCGTGTCGTGAGATGTTGGGTTAAGTCCCGCAACGAGCGCAACCCACGTTTTTAGTTGCCAGCATTTAGTTGGGCACTCTAGAAAGACCGCCGGTGATAAACCGGAGGAAGGTGTGGATGACGTCAAGTCATCATGCCCCTTACACCCTGGGCTACACACGTACTACAATGCTACGGACAAAGGGCAGCAAACTCGCGAGAGCTAGCAAATCCCATAAACCGTGGCTCAGTTCAGATCGTAGGCTGCAACTCGCCTACGTGAAGTAGGAATCGCTAGTAATCGCAGGTCAGCATACTGCGGTGAATACGTTCCCGGGCCTTGTACACACCGCCCGTCACACCATGGAAGTTGGCCATGCCCGAAGTCGTTACTCCAACCCTTGTGGAGGAGGACGCCGAAGGTGGGGCTAATGACTGGGGTGAAGTCGTAACAAGGTAGCCGTACCGGAAGGTGCGGCTGGATCACCTCCTAACAGGGAGACAACAAAATGTTTAATATTATTATTTTGTCACCTTAGGTCGATCGGTATCTCACGTTTTTAATTTATTAAGAATTTCATTTCCTAAGTTTTTCTAGGTCACACCCATTATTTTTCCTGGGCCATTAGCTCAGGTGGTTAGAGCGCACCCCTGATAAGGGTGAGGTCCCTGGTTCAAGTCCAGGATGGCCCATATCTCTATGTTGGGGGTATAGCTCAGTTGGTAGAGCGCCTGCTTTGCAAGCAGGATGTCAGCGGTTCGAGTCCGCTTACCTCCACTGATTACCACCTCTTCCATAATCTGTAGAAAGGAAATGTATTGAGTTGTGATCAAATCCTGAACGAATCTAGCATCCTAATGAAATCATTAAGATGCTGGACTCATTGAATTAATTTCATTGTTTTCAGAGAACCTTGACAACTGCATAGATTATTTTTTAAAGACAATAAGCATCTTTAATGATGCAGATTTATTATTTGTGCGAATGCATTAATAACAATTCTATTAAGCTGATGCTTCAATTTTGAAGTTATTGGTCAAGCTACAAAGGGCTCACGGAGGATACCTAGGCACACAGAGGCGATGAAGGACGTGGTTACCTGCGATAAGTCTCGGGGAGTTGGAAGCACACTTTGATCCGGGAATTTCCGAATGGGGCAACCCCATGTACGGCCAACTGAATATATAGGTTGGCACGAGCTAACCCAGCGAACTGAAACATCTTAGTAGCTGGAGGAAGAGAAAGTAAATAACGACTCCCTCAGTAGCGGCGAGCGAACGGGGAACAGCCCAAACCGATAGTCTTGACTATCGGGGTTGTGGGACAGCAATATGGATCAACAAATCTAGAAGAAACGTTTGAATGGCGTGCCACAGAGGGTGAAAGCCCCGTAATCGAAAGATAAGTTGACCTAGCTGTATCCCGAGTAGCACGGAGCACGTGGAATTCCGTGTGAATCTGCGAGGACCACCTCGTAAGGCTAAGTACTACTGTGTGACCGATAGTGAAACAGTACCGCGAGGGAAAGGTGAAAAGAACCCCGGGAGGGGAGTGAAATAGAACATGAAACCGTGAGCTTACAAGCAATGGGAGCCCGACTAATCGGGTGACCGTGTGCCTGTTGAAGAATGAGCCGGCGACTTATAGGCACTGGCGGGTTAAACCGGAAATGGTGGAGCCACAGCGAAAGCGAGTCTTAATAGGGCGTTTGTCAGTGTTTATAGACCCGAACCCTGGTGATCTAACCATGGCCAGGATGAAGCTTGGGTGATACCAAGTGGAGGTCCGAACCGACTGAAGTTGAAAATTCAGCGGATGAGCTGTGGTTAGGGGTGAAATGCCAATCGAACCAGGAGCTAGCTGGTTCTCCCCGAAATACGTTGAGGCGTAGCGTCTAGTGCTCCAGCAGGGGGGTAAAGCAACCATTTCGGTGCGGGCTGCGAAAGCGGTACCAAATCGATATGAACTCTGAATACCCTGTGTGTAACTAGGCAGTCAGACTGTGGGGGATAAGCTCCATAGTCAAGAGGGAAACAGCCCAGACCGCCAGCTAAGGTCCCAAAATTAACGCTAAGTGATAAAGGAGGTGGGATTGCCCAGACAACCAGGAGGTTTGCCTAGAAGCAGCCATCCTCAAAGGAGTGCGTAATAGCTCACTGGTCGAGCGATCCTGCGCCGAAAATGAACGGGGCTAAGCGTTATACCGAAGCTGCGGATAAATTTATTTATGGTAGGGGAGCGTTCTATGTAGGGTGAAGCGTTAGCGTAAGCGGACGTGGACAGCATAGAAGTGAGAATGTCGGCTTGAGTAGCGAAAACATGGGTGAGAATCCCATGCCCCGAAACCCTAAGGGTTCCTCCGGCAGGCTCGTCCGCGGAGGGTTAGTCTGGACCTAAGGCGAGGCCGAAAGGCGTAGTCGATGGATAACAGGTCAATATTCCTGTACCAGATGTGTTTTGAGAAGGGGGACGGAGAAGGCTAACCAGGCCAGATGTTGGTTACTGGTTCAAGCGTTCGAGGCTTTGAGAGATGGAGAAAACATCTTGAGCTAAGGCGTGAGTACGAGCTGCTACGGCAGCGAAGTTGGTGATGTCATGCTTCCAAGAAAAGCCCTATACTCGTTAAGACACAAATGCCAGTACCCGAAACCGACACAGGTGGGGTGGTAGAGAATACCGAGGGGCGCGAGATAACTCTCTCTAAGGAACTCGGCAAAATGGCCCCGTAACTTCGGGAGAAGGGGTGCCAGCGAGAGCTGGCCGCAGTGAAGAGGCGCAAGCGACTGTTTACCAAAAACACAGGTCTCCGCTAAGTCGCAAGACGATGTATGGGGGCTGACACCTGCCCAGTGCCGGAAGGTTAAGGAAGCTGGTTAGCTTTTAGTGAAGCTGGCGACTGAAGCCCCGGTGAACGGCGGCCGTAACTATAACGGTCCTAAGGTAGCGAAATTCCTTGTCGGGTAAGTTCCGACCCGCACGAAAGGTGTAACGATTTGCGCGCTGTCTCGGAGAGAGGCTCGGCGAAATAGAATTGTCTGTGAAGATGCGGACTACATACACCCGGACAGAAAGACCCTATGAAGCTTTACTGTAGTTTGATATTGTGCTCGGGCTCTGAATGCGCAGAATAGGTGGGAGACGTTGAAATAGTGCTTGTGGGTACTATTGAGTCATCGGTGAGATACCACTCTTTTAGAGCTAGGGTTCTAACGCTTACCCGTTATCCGGGAAGCGGACAGTATCTGATGGGCAGTTTGACTGGGGCGGTCGCCTCCTAAAAGGTAACGGAGGCGCACAAAGGTTCCCTCAGGCTGGTTGGAAATCAGTCGTTGAGTGCAAAAGCAGAAGGGAGCTTGACTGTGAGACCTACAAGTCGAACAGGGACGAAAGTCGGTTTTAGTGATCCGACGGTTCTGCGTGGAAGGGCCGTCGCTCAACGGATAAAAGTTACTCTAGGGATAACAGGCTGATCTCCCCCAAGAGTTCACATCGACGGGGAGGTTTGGCACCTCGATGTCGGCTCATCGCAACCTGGGGCTGAAGTCGGTCCCAAGGGTTGGGCTGTTCGCCCATTAAAGCGGTACGCGAGCTGGGTTCAGAACGTCGTGAGACAGTTCGGTCCATATCCGGTGTATGCGCAGGAATATTGAGAGGATTTCTCCCTAGTACGAGAGGACCGGGAGGAACGCACCTCTGGTGTGCCAGTTATCGTGCCAACGGTAAACGCTGGGTAGCCATGTGCGGAGTGGATAACCGCTGAAAGCATCTAAGTGGGAAGCCCACCTCAAGATGAGTATTGCCATGGCTTAAGCCAGTAAGGTCACGGGAAGAACACCCGTTGATAGGCTCTACGTGGAAGCTTGGTAACAAGTGCAGCGGAGGAGTACTAATAGACCGAGGGCTTGACCAAATAAACTTAATTTATTGTTTTTAATTTATATAATTTTCTATGCAGTTCTCAAGGTTCAAACTATCCTGGTGTTCATGGCGATGTGGAACCACTCCGATCCATCTCGAACTCGGTTGTGAAACGCATCAGCGGCGAAAATATTTAGGGGGTAGCCCCTTGAGAAAATAGCTCGATGCCAGGTAAAAAAATTTAAAAGGGTTTACTCATCTTGAGTAAGCCCTTTTTTATTTTTGGCATTTAGGACACCAATGTGTACTTCTTCCAGTAATTTTTTGTCTTTCAATTAAATTTCCACATTTACGACATTCTTTTCCAGTTCTCCTGTAGACATTTGTCTGTAAACCAAAATTCCCATTCTCTCCTTCCAAGTCCCTAAAATCGCTAAATGTCGTCCCCCCAGAACCTATACTTTTTTTTAATACAGTTACAATTGATTCTTTTAGCTTGGTTAACTCATTCTTCTTTATTGTTCCAGCTTCCCTAAAAGGTGAGATGCCAGCAGAGTATAAACTTTCATCAGCATAAATATTACCAATACCTGCTACGATTGTTTGATCTAATAGAATAGCTTTTATAGATTTTGTTCGTTTTGAAATAACTTTCTCAAGATAATTTACATTAAAGTCTTTAGAAAATGGTTCTGGTCCTAATGAACCTAATCCTTTAATTATTTTATTAAGCGATAGGCCTTTATTAATCCACCACATTTGACCAAAACTTCTTACATCAACGTACCTAAGCTCATTATTATTTTTATCGAAAAATCTTATTCTTGTATGCTTACAAGGGTGAGTTGAGTTTTCAATAAATTTGAAATATCCAGTCATTCTTAGATGAACTACAAGAAATCCGTTATTTTGTGAATTTCTTGGAGGAAATTGAGTATTCTCATTTTGAACTTCTTTTAATTTAGCTATTAAATATTTTCCTCTTCTATCCCATTTATAAATAAGTGAGTTCCGAAGTCCTCTAATGAATTCTTGTTTGTTTGTTGGGAATGCAACAGTTGAATCCCTACAGACTTCTACTTTTTTAATAATAAAGTTATTAAGTTTTTGCTCTAAACCTCTGCGAACAGTTTCTACTTCAGGTAATTCAGGCAATTATTTAAGCTTTCTCTAATTCGCTTTCAGCAAAATTATTTGTATTTGCTCCACCATCAGTTCCACTTATTCCAGCATAATTTACTTTATCGAATCTGACTACACAGTTATATTTAATACCTGAGGTATCAACTGAAGCAACTTTCCCTATTTCATTGTACCAATATGATTCTGGCCTTTTTACTCTGACGAGATCTCCTCTTGAAATACCCATTTCGATTAATTTAACTTTTTGTAGAATAACTCATCATTAATATTATTAGACATATTATTCACAGATATTAATTAAAAGTTTTAACAAAAATCATTTATTAAATTATTTTCGAATTCTTCTTTAGCTGGCTTACTTCCCATCCATTTCCGGCCAGGTATTCTTACATCTAATTCATTTGTATCACAATTAATTGAAAGAATCAGTTTTTTATTTTCTTGATTTAGTACGTTTAAAACTTTTCTTCCTTTAATATCTTCATATGGTTTATTTTGGATAATTAATGGACCATAAAATTTTTTATCTAACTCAAGTAGGTCATTATTTTTTTTATTTTTAGTTTTTTCATAATTTTCTGAATTAATTTTATTTTTTTTACTTATTATGAGCTTTGTGCCAGCATTTATTGAATCAGGATTATTGAGATTATTAATCTCTATCAGATCGATCACTTTTAAATTATATTTGTTTGATATCTCAGTAAGATTTTCACCAGTTTGAACAATATGATAACCATTTATTAAATCTGATTCTTTTGATAGATTTTCATGAGATTCGGAGATAATAAGATTTTGGCCAACAAAGATATAATTTTCATCTTTTAAGTTATTCAATTTAATAATTAAATCTTTATTTATTGAATACAATTTTGAAATGCTTGATATAGTATCTCCGCTTTTTACAATATGAATTTTTTTTATTTCAGCTTTTTCTCCAGTAATTGATTCTTTTCTAGCAATATTCTCAATTTTACTTTTTACTGAATCTAACTTTTCTTCAGACTTTATCAATGAGTGATCAAAAAAATTAATAAATATGGCAATTGCTAAAAATACAAATTTCATAAAACTCACTTTTATTTAAAGATAATCTTTAAATTTAAAATCGCTAGGTTTTTGCAAACAATTTAAGTAATTTAAACCTGAAAAATAAACTTTAAAAATTTCTTTAATTTTTCGTAGGGAGGATACCTCAGATTTGAATCAAATAAAAAGCCTTTAAAAGTAATAGATTTTTGATTTGAAAAATTTCGGAACCCTTCTTCTCCATGAAATTTACCAATACCACTTTGTCCAACTCCTCCAAAAGGTAAATTTGGAATAAGGACTGGTAACATCACATCATTAATACAAATTGTTCCTGAACTGGTTACTTTAGAAATATGATTATGAATTTTTTTATTACCTCCAAATAAATAGATTGCTAATGGTTTTGATGTTTGACGAATATGTTTTAAAGCTGATTCCTTATCATTGATCCCAATTACTGGAAGTAGTGAACTGAATAGTTCTTTATGCAAAATATCTGTTTCATTTAATTTAGCTTTCAAAATTGTAGGAGATATTTTTAACTTCTTTTTACTAAAAGTCCCTCCAAATAAAATTCTTTTTTCTTTGTTATATTGTTTGAGAATTTCTAAAGTTGATGTAAATTGCTTTTTCTCTAATTTTGATAAGTTTTCGGAAATAATTGGATTATCTCCATAAAAACTTACTATGCATTTCTTTAATTTTTCTATAAAAATATTTTCAATTTCTTTATCTACAAAGACATGATTCGGAGCCATGCAGGATTGACCAGAATTAAAAAATTTGCCCCAAACAATTCTTTTAGCAGCTACTTCTAAATTTGCATTCTTGAAAATAATTACAGGATTTGTTCCGCTTAACTCAAGAGTTAATGGAGTTAAGTTTTTTGAAGCCAATTTCATAATGGATTTTCCAGTTTCAGTACTTCCTGTAAAAAATATGTGATCAAAATTTTGTTCAATTAATTTTATGGATTGTTTATAATCACCTTCTACTGTCATTAGGACATCTTTACGGAAATATTTGGAAGTGAGCTTTTTAATAAGTTTTGAGGTCGTAGGACATTTCTCTGATGGTTTCAAAACTGCAGTATTTCCTGCTGAGAAAATATTTACCAATGGTTTTAAGATATAAAGTAATGGATAATTAAAAGGACCTATAATTAAGACACACCCAAGAGGTTCATAAATAACTTTGGAGGATGATGGAAATAGATAAAAAGGTGTATCAATCTTCTTTGGCTGCATCCAAGAATTGAGTTTCTTTTTTATGAGTGAAATTTCTTCTTTCACTAAAAGGATTTCTGAAAGTCCTTCAATTTCAGATTTACCTAAATCAATAAAAAGTGATTTTAATATCTCTTTTTTATTTTCATCCAAAAGTTTAGAAACTATATTGATATGTTGGATTCGCCATTTTATATCTTCCGTTTTACCAGTAAGAACTGTATTTTTTAATTTATTAATATCATCTAAATGAAATTTATCAGAAATTTTCATTTTATTCCTACTGAATAGTATTAAATATATCAGAGGATAAATTATAAATAACTAAGGTTTTTAGCCACTTAAATCAAAATGAATGATTTTTAAGAAATAATCAAAATTATTAATATTGTCTTTAAAAATTCAAATTTTTCTTGGTTAGTATATTTCTATGAGGGAAAATTTTTCAATTAGATTGATATCTATAAATGAAATACCAGATGTCACAAACTGGGCAAGGTTAGAGGGGTTTTCTCCTGGAATGGATGATGTATCAATTTATAGAAATACAGATAAACAAGGACTGTGGGTAGCTTGTCTCGACAATAATCCTATAGGTTCTATTGCGTGTATCAAATATAATTCCTCTTATGGTTTTATAGGTTTATTTATCGTTAAAAAAAAATTTCGAAATAATGGATATGGAGTGAGATTATGGAAACATGCCCTCGAATATTTAAAAAATGTTGATTGTATTGGTCTTGAGGCTGCCCCAGATAGATTGAATGATTACTCAAAGTGGGGGTTTAGAAAATCCTCCATTACAAATCGATGGAAATTAAATGGGTCTCAAAATTTGCCATTGAGAAATTTCTATAAAGATCAATTTCATTCCTTTAAAGTCGTCCCCGGCGAAGAAATTTCCTCTGAAGCGGTCTTAATTTATGATGATCAAAGAGAACCTAGTCCCAGACCACATTTTCTAAATGATTGGTTGAAAAATTCTCATGGTAATGTCAGTGCAATTGTCGATAATAATGGGATGTGCCATGGATTTGGCAGGATAAGACCTTGTGTATTGGAGGATAATCAGCAAGGCTGGAGAATCGGACCTCTTTTGGCGGATACTCCACCACTTGCTGAACTATTAATAAGGGAGTTAGTTGGTGATTTAGATGCCCAAATATTATTGGATTGCTCTAATCTGAATCCTTATGCAAATTATCTTTTATCAAGTTTGGGATTTGAGGAAATATCAAAAACTTACAGAATGTATAAAGGCATTCAACCTCCCTGCCCAATGAATCAAGTATACGGTCTTGCTTGCTTGGAACTGGGATGATTCCCTTTAAAGCGTGAATTGTACTTTTTTGTTTTGTAATTACGAACGAAGTTTGTTTGATTATCTATAAGCTTAACTTTCAGAAGGTTTCAAAATTTTTTCTACAATATCTGCGTTGATTATAGTGATCTCTCCATTATCAATATTTGCAACTTGAAACAAGGTCCATGAATTTGGATTTCTAGCCCCTCCAATACAGTCGATAACTTGACCGACCCAATAATTCTTATTCTTTTCATTAGTATTTTTGCAATTTTCTTTTTTAATTGCGACATAATCACCAGGCCTAACGAAAAGAAAGTCAGGAGTTGCTGAGCTCACAATAAAGAGTTAATAGTATATACGTACTATAGCAAATTATTGGATTTGTTGCCGAACTTTGAATTATTTAGCAAACTAGGAGTAATTCAAAAATAAAATGGAATCAACTGAAATTGCTATATTTTCAACATTATTAGGGTTAATTTTAGCTTTAACTGACGCATTTATAGAAAGAAATATTCCTGGATAATATTTCAAATTCATTTCTTAAATTAAATAAGATTTAAGCTGGTCTAATATATCCGCACGGTTGGAAACTAATTTTGTAAAAACTAAATAAATCAACCCTCCCATTGCAAGTCTTCCATTAATTTTCTCTAACTGCTTTAGTTTGCTCAAAAGATTAATTCGCTGTTAAACAAAATTTAAAGTGTGTAGAAAATAAAAAAGTATTGAATACTTCAAAATTAAAAAAAACTTTTACGAATTTATAGAAATATTATTTCAAACACGAATTAAATTTAAAGCCAAGCCTCTTTCATCTCAAGATAAAGCCTCTCGCTCTCAGCAGAATTAATTTTGCTGTCTGAAAAGGATTGTTGCTGTTGCTGTTGCTGCTGCTGAGTTGAGTTAGAATCAGGGTTTTGGGCTTCGCTCATTAGAGGAAATAAAGTTTGTGTTTATTCTCTCATATTTAGAGCTTTTTTTGCCAACTTAAATTCTTAAATTTTATTTAAATTTTTTATGTTTTTGATTTTCCTGTTTTTAGTGAAGTTATTTCGCTACAGTAGTTTTGTTATATAGAAATTTAACCTCCCAATATACAATTCCTAGGAAGATAGCACTTGCGATAATAATTTCAGAAATAGCTAACATTTTATTTGTCGATACTGATTTAATTTTGGTATCAATTTACACAGAATGCAATAGGTACTAATTACATTCAAGATTTTAAAAAAACTTATTTAATAAAATAACGCGTCGAAATAATATAAAATTTTAAGTTAGATACATATTATTTTCGTGAGAAATTTCATAAATTCAACAACCCTTATACCTTTAATACCTCTAGTAACCTCTTTATTCATTTTTATTTTATTGGTAAGTTTTAACAGAACACTTAATAGATTAACAAAGCCAGTTACTGCAGTGGTTGCATTATCTTTATTAAGCTCTGCTTTTATAAGCTCGTTTGACTATTTTAAGAAAATAGAAGAAGAATTAGTTTTATATGAATTGCTTAAATTTTTTGAAGAAAAAAATTTAGTTATACATCTCAATTTAGTAAATGAAAAAATTATAATTTTTTTCTCATTAATAATGATATTAATTATCGGAATATCTTTTTATAAATTGCCTAGAAAAAAAGGTTATGTCTCATTGATGATTAGCCTAGGATTAATATCTTCTTCGGTGATGCTCTCAATATTGCTAATAGATTTCTCAGCAATAATCTAAACTGTTGTAAGCATGGACAAAGCTTGGTTAAGTTCTTGGACATGATTTAATTCATCTTGAGCAATTTCTTTTATTTTTTGATCATTTGGATTATCTATTAAATATTTGGAATAAGTTTCAAATGCATGTTCTTCGATTTTTATGTTGACGTCATAAGCATTAGCTGGAGAGAAAAAATAATAAAAAACCATAATCCAGTAATAGACAAGCACAAGGTGTCTTGCAAAAAATCTATCAATCCAGAACCTATCTCCTCCTCTTTTTTCCATTTCTTTAAGATGCTCAGTTTCGTTAATAGCTTGATAAAAATGTTCTTTCATTAAAATCATTGTTTTTTCATTTTTAATTCCTAAGGATTCTTTAAAATGAAGAACTGAAAGAAATGCAAAATAAGGAGATCTAGCTATTACTTCTAAAACCCAAAATCTTTGTAAAGATCTGCCAGAGTATATGAAGTCTAAGAAGTTAACAGTACTATTTAAAATTAAAGAATTTAATTTCTTCATAAATACCTTTTTCTTTAAGTATAATTACTCAACCACTTGAGGTCTACAACGTATTGAAGTAATTAACCAAAAATTAATATTTATATTCTAAAAATTGTTACTTCCATTGAAATATTTTTTTTTCATGCATTAATTGGATAGATAAAAATTTTATATGACAAATACTGAAAAAATTGCAAATGCCAAAAAGAGGATTGATGAATTAGAAAGACTTATAAAATATTGGAATGATTCAGAACGTGATGAGGCAAAAATAGTAAATTTCAATATCAACAGTGTAAATAAAGTCGCTTAGATTTTAATGATTAAGGCTGATTAACTTACCTACCTAAAGTGATTTAATATCTTTGAGGTTTCGAATATTGTTTAATTTATAAATAGAGCAATTAAACCTATTCTCAAAAACGGTAAGGAAGAAATAGTCTAAAAGAAAAATCTATATGAAAACCTTTTCAAAAAAATATTTAGTTCCGATTAAATTTATACCATTGGTTTTTTGGGTATTTATATCTTTTATGAGTATATATTTGTGTAAGATTGCCTGGGTAAATTGAATAATTAATGAAATTAGCTTCTCCTTAGCCAACCAGGAGCACCGCCAAACCAATCTGATATATCATCTTCATTTGGGTTGAAATGATTTTCTTTATCTAGTCCATCTATCCCAAATGATTGCAAGAGGTTATCAATCCCCCCATCATTTTTTGTACCATTCCTTCTAAAGCTGTTAGCTTTTTTCAGCCAAAGAGAAATTGTAGAGTTATGGTGTGCAAATTTCTCAACATATATCCTTTCTTCTAATGTAATTGATTTATCTTGAGCAATTCTTTTAATTATTCCTTGGATTTTTAGCCTTTTTGAATTACTAAGAAGCATTTTTAATAAATTCATTATTCTTTTTATAGGAAGGATTACTAAATATATCTTGTCAATGTTAATTTCAACAAATTAACCCTCTTTAAAGGTTTTTAAGCAAGAAAAGTTTGAAGACACTAAAAAAAGGGATCAATAAGTTACCTATGATACGTTTATTCATTTATTAAACTTATAATTCCTACTAACTGGATAATAAAAATCAATCCATTCATCAGGATACTTTGAAATTAAGATAAGTGGATGTAGCTGTTGCAATATAGTAAAAATGTACTAATCTTAGTACAGATGTATTATTAAGATATGAAAGTGATTTCATCTTCTCCTTATGCCCCTTTTAATTCAAAAGAGTGGAATTCTCTAATAAGCAAAAATGCAAAGTTTGAAAATACTCCAATAAAGATTCAAAAAAAATTTTATAGAACTTTTACTCTAAAAAAAATTGAAAAAGATGAACTTTTGCAAGAGAAGTTTGAATTGCATCAACAAATGCAACTTGTATTCGGATAGAAAATATTAACTAACAATCTTTTTATTGAATATTATTTTACGAGATCCAATTTTTTGTTAGATTAGAAGAAATACAAGAAGGATTTAATTTGGCTGTAGATCGAGAACTTTTAAAAGAAGTTACCCAAGAACTTTGGAATACCGTAAAAAAACTAAGACCTGACATTGATCGACAAACTAGACTTCAATTAGTTTTAAAGGCCTTATTAACTATTGGAGATTTGCCAGATCAAATGCAAGCTGCCATGGTAGTAGGTGTTTGCGCAGAAATGGATAAGAGTGATGCTGATAATGTTGGAACTAACTCGCAAACTCAAGATTCAAGCGGAGTTGATACTTCTACAGGTAGAAAAGTAGTCAGAAGAAGTTCAGCTAAATAAGAGTTAAACTATCATCCTTTAATTTTCTTTGATTCGTTTTTATTAAGTCTATTTAATAGGTAATATGAAATTATAAGTAAGAGAGGAACGAATATTGAATGTAAAGTCATCATTAATTCTGTTTGGCCCATTCCTATAAGATTTGACTCGCTTGGAAGTTGTTCTGACCAAGTGCCAACTAAATGCCATGCTTGAGGAATTGATAAGAAAAACATATAAGAGCTATAAGTTAAGTTTATGTTCAGATAAAGATTATCATTATTGAACGTTTTTGCTTTCTTTATTCTTATTTCTTAACTAAGTATTTGTAGAGTTATAAAAAAGAGCTTGATTCATAAATTTATTCTCTTAAGAAGAGTTTTAAATTCTTTTTTACCAATAATTTTTTCAGCTGCGTAAGCGCCACTTGCTGAAACAGCGGGAATTCCAATACCTGGAAATGTACTTGCACCACAAGTAAATAAATTTTTCACTGGAGTTTTGCAGCCCGGGAAAAGACCTTTTGCTGCAGATAATGCAGGGCCGTAACTACCGCAATAGGTATTTGTGAATTTTTTATGAGTAATTGGGGTTCCTAGAATCTTTAAATCAATCCTTTCATCTATATCAGGGATGAATTTTCGCACTGCATTAAGGAATATTGAACATCTTTCTTCTTTCAAATTTTTATACTCTAATTCCTTTGGATTTAGGTTTTCCCAAATTTCCCAAGGTTCATTTGCGGGAGTATATCCATGAAGAACATGTTTTCCTTCAGGGGCCATATTTTTATCTAAAACAGAGGGGATGGAAAATACAGCTATATTTCTTTCTGCGGTTATACCTTTTTCCCACTCATCAACATGTATCGCATGAATTGGCAAATTTTCAAGACCATCAGAATCAAAACCTAGATGTATATGAAGGAAAGAATCACATTTATTAGGGTTCAAAACTTTTGCATTCCATTTTTTTGAAATTTCATTTGGAATTAACTTTTTTAAATTCCAAATATCAGTATTCGTCACAACAGATTCACAACTATAGCTAGAACCATTATTTAGAGTTATACCTGTTACTAAATTTTTATTGAAGTTAATTGTCTTTACTCTCGAAGAGAGAATTAATTCTCCTCCATTTTTTTTAAATCCATTAATTAAGGCTTTTACTATAGATTCACTTCCTCCTTTAGGGTATTCAAGGTATGAATTTGGTTCAAACCATTCGTTAAATAAAGTAGCCATCGCAGCTGTATTTGTATCATGCATTGACATACCACTTATCAAAAAGCTCAATAAATCAACCCAATTTCTGAGAAAAGGATCCTCTAGATGATTATTTACTAAATTCCCAAAGCCTTTATTAATTTTTGGTATTTGATTGATATTAGGTAAAAATTTTGAGGTTAAATTTATTAGATCTAAGAAATTTATTGATTCGGGAGAAAATGAGAGTAAAGGTATTTCATTTATTATTTGGCTAAGAGGTTTTATTCCGGAAATAAATGATTCCCATTCTTTAACAGATTTCTCACCTCTTAAAGTTTTAATTGTTTGTTTAAAAGGTTCTTCCCCTACATCAAGATTAAAATTGCCTTCGGGGACAATTACTTGCCAACCTTTGTATTGAAATAGTTCAACTTCTTCATCAAGTAATTTTAGAATTTGCCCTAGGGGATTATTTGTTGGCCATTTACCTATTCCACTCCACAATGAAGGCCCTGATTCGAAAGTGTAACCTTTTTTTTTGAAACTGTGAGCAACACCACCTGGCTGGGTATGTGCTTCACATATGAGTACTTTTTTGCCTGATAAAGCAAGAATCGAACCACAGCATAATCCCCCTATTCCACTACCAACTATTACAACATCATATTTGTCCATTAAATATTTACTTTATTCTTCTCGTAAGACTAATGCTTTTAGACAAATGTATTTGTTGAAGTTGTAATACTTAAAACAACGGCAAGGAAAAATATGTAAGGGACTGCTTTTAGAGGGATGTATCTTTGACTTTTAGAAATAAAATCCATTAATTTAGTTACTTT
>CABYNZ010000015.1 GCA_902520485.1 uncultured Prochlorococcus sp.
TGGAACAAGGTTTAGATGATTTTTTTGAGGGAATCCGTATGGCACTTGATCCATTGGTAACTTTTGGTGTAAAAATTGTTCCTGAAAAAGAGAATGAAAAAGGTCAAAATTTTTTATGGAAAGATTTTAGGAAATTAGCAAATAAGCTTATTCAAAGAGAACTTACTGGTTACGCTGCTCGCGATGCAATTATGGAGGCTATGGAATCTGCCACAAAAGAAGAGTGGAATGGATTTTATAGAAGAGTTTTAATAAAAGATCTTAGATGTGGTGTATCTGAAAAAACTATCAACAAGATAGCCAAGAAATTTCCCAAATATGCAATTCCTATTTTTTCTTGTCCTTTAGCTCATGACAGTGCAAATCATGAAAAAAAAATGATAGGAAAAAAGCAAATTGAAATAAAATTAGATGGTGTGCGAGTATTAACTATTATTAGACAAAATAAAGTAGAAATGTTTTCTCGTAATGGAAAACAATTCCATAATTTTGGTCATATTATCTCAGAAATAGAAAACGTCTTAAAAGAAGATCCTGCACCTCATGATTTAGTCCTTGATGGTGAAGTAATGAGCGCTAACTTTCAGGATTTAATGAAACAGGTTCATAGAAAAGATGGCAAACAAACAAAAGACGCAGTTCTACACCTATTTGACTTATGTCCCCTTGAAAACTTCCAAAAAGGGAGATGGAACACTAGTCAAACAGCAAGAAGTTTATTAGTAAAAGAATGGGTAGTAAAACATTCTACGCTTCTCAGACATATAAAAACACTTGAATGGGAAAATGTAGATCTCGACACCATTGCGGGACAGAAAAGATTTGTAGAGCTGAATAAATCTGCCGTGGAAGGTGGATATGAAGGAGTAATGATTAAAGATCCTGATGCTATTTATGAATGTAAAAGAACACACAGTTGGTTAAAAGCAAAACCTTTCATTGAAGTCACTTTAAAGGTTGTATCGGTTGAAGAGGGCACAGGTCGCAATAAAGGTAGACTAGGAGCTGTCCTAGTAGAAGGAGAAGATGATGGGTATGAATACAGTCTTAGTTGTGGAAGCGGATTTAGTGATATGCAACGTGAAGAATATTGGTCAAAACGGAATCAACTTATTGGTCAACTTGTAGAAATCAGAGCTGATGCTAAAACTAAATCCAAAGATGCGGTGGCTTTTAGTCTTAGGTTTCCTAGATTCAAATGCTTTAGAGGATTTAAAGCTGGAGAAAAAGTTTAAATTTTAAAAAATAATATTGAACGAATTAGTCAATGAAAAATATCGTTTTTAAGTAAAAAAACTAAAAATCTTGGCTATAAAATGTAAGAATAATTATTATGACTTTTTGAGAGACTTATGACGAAAAAAACAGTTTTCAACTTTATAAAAACACCTTGTGGACAGGCAAAATATATCGAATTAGAAGCCAACAAAACTTTACTAGGTCAATTTAGGCTTTTGTGGTTTATTTTAATTGCATCTATTAGAGATTGGAATATTAAAAAGTAAATTCTTATGAGTTTTCAAAAAATTCTCTGAAATATTTAGCTGAGAAATATACAACCAAAAAAGTTGAAATAATTCCAACGATAGAAATATATATATTATTTGGTGATTGCACATTTTTTAGCTCCTGGATACTTTTTGCTAAACTACCTATTGAGCAATAAAGAAAAGTTCCTGGAATTATTCCAAGAAGACCAAGAGCGAAATCTCGAAATTTAACATTATTCAAACCATAAAAATAATTAAGAATACTGAAGGGAAATATCGGAGATAATCTCGCCAAAAAAATTAATTTAAGTCCCCCTTTTTCTACTACTTTCTCCATAACAATTAATCTCGGATAAAGGCTAAAAAGGTTTTTTAGCTTTTTTGAAAGAAAAGTTTTTGATAAAAAAAATGCAACTGATGCACCAATGGAAGCCGAAATGAAAACGATAATTGATCCTAAATATGAGCCATATAAAAAACCTGATAATAAAGATAACCAAGAAGCTGGAAGTATTAATAAAACAATTAAAATATAAATACAAACAAACGATAAGATTCCAATTCCAGTATTAAAAAAAAAAGACAAATTATAAATATTTTCTAGGAATATATTCATTCTCAATTCAATAGTTCGAGTTTTTTAGTAATTCTCTCCTTTTGCACCGAACCCTCCTTTAATTTAAATCTGCATTCATCAACAATATCTTTTGGAGCCTTATCAACGAAATTTTTATTAGATAATCTCTTATTTAAATTTTCTAATTCAATAGTCACCTTTTTTAAATCCTTGGTTAACCTTTCCTTTAATACATCTATATTTACAAAATCCTGAAAAGGTAAGTAAACCTCTAAATCACTAATTATCCCAGAAAAAGATTTAGCAAACTCTTTTTTATCAACAGCATTAGTTTTAAAAATAAATACTTCAGAAGATTTTGTTAAAGTTTGAATATCGTCAACTAAAGTTTTTAAAAAATCAATCAATTCATCATTGTCTGAAATTAAATATACAGGACCTTTTTCCGATGGCTTAAGACCTAATTCGGCTCTCAAATTTCTAATCAGCCTAATAATTTCAAAGAGTTGCTGAAAGGAATTATCAAGCTTAGTATCAACAAATTTATTTACGTGAATTGGCCATTTTTGGAGAGATAATAATGCATTATCTGGTTTTAGTTGCAGTACATGCCAAAGTTCCTCAGTAATATGCGGCATGAAAGGATGAATCATTACCAAAATATCATTGAGTACTTTTATTAAAACTTTTTCAGATATTTGTCTATTTTTAGTCTCTTTATTATTAAATCTTTGTTTAGCAAATTCTACATACCAGTCACAAAAATCATTCCATGCAAATTCATATAGAAGTTTCGCAGATTCTCCCAATTTATATTCGTTCAACAAAGCAGCGACTTTTATATTTACCTGATTCAATTTCGATAAAATCCACTTATCACATAACTCTAAAGAAGTTTCATCATTCTCATTAAGCAAATAATTATTGTTATGAGTCTTATTAATTAACACAAATTTAGTTGCATTCCATAATTTATTCGCAAAATTTCTTGAAGCTTCAACAGTTGAAGATGTATCTTTTTTCCTATCAAAATCAAGCCGGATATCTTGTCCAGCGCCTGCAACTTCTCGAATTAAAGCAAATCGTAGAGCATCAGAACCATATTTATCAATTAAGAGTATTGGGTCAATGCCATTGCCTGAACTTTTACTCATTTTTTTATTATTTTCATCTCGAACTAGACCATGAATATACACATCCTTAAAAGGAATATTATTCGTGAAAGTATTCCCCATCATTGTCATTCTCGCCACCCAGAAAAAAATAATATCAAAACCAGTAACAAGAACACTATTTGGATACCATTTTTTAAAATCCGGATCATTTATATTAGGCCAACCAAGGGTTGAAAATGGCCATAAACCACTTGAAAACCAAGTATCTAAAACATCTTTATCACGAACTAATTTAATATTTAATCCAAATTTTTTATTGGCTTGGATTAAAGCTTCCTCTTCATTTCTTGCAACGACATATGGAGTATTTTGTTCTATTGAGTCTTGAGATTCATCTAAAACATACCATGCTGGTATCTGGTGCCCCCACCATAATTGTCTACTGATACACCAATCATTAATATTCTCTAACCAATCCTTATAAACTTTTTCCCAGCGTGGAGGGATAAACGATGGCTTTTTAGAATCAATTTCATTTAGACATCCTTGAGAAATTTCATCCATTTTCAAAAACCATTGTGTTGACAATAAAGGTTCAATTGGGACCTTACCTCTATCAGAAAAAGGAACAGTATGTTTATAATCCTCAATCTTTGTCAAAAGTCCTAAATTATCTAAATCTTCGATAATTTTCTTTCTAGCCTCATATCTATCTAAGTTTTGAAATTTGCCTGCATTAATATTTAAAGTTCCATCTTTGTTCATTACATTAATCTGTTTTAAATTGTGCCTTTTCCCTATTGCAAAATCATTTGGATCGTGAGCTGGAGTAACCTTGACACATCCCGTACCAAAATCCTTATCAACATGTGAATCAGCAATAATAGGTATTTCTCTATCAACGAATGGAACTTTTACTTTGCCACCAATAAATCCTTTGTATCTATCATCATCCGGATTAACTGCCACAGCAGTATCACCCAAAAGAGTTTCTGGTCTTGTTGTTGCAACCTCTAAGTACTTTTCTAACAGTTCACCACTTTCGGAAATTAAAGGGTATTTGAAATTCCATAAATGACCATTTATTTCTTGCATTTCAACTTCAAGATCACTTACTGCAGATTGAGATTCAGGGCACCAATTAACTAAGTATTCACCTCTATAAATCAAATTCTTTTTATAAAGAATATTAAAAGCCTCTACAACTGCCTCATTTAATTTTTGATCAAGAGTAAATCTTTCTCTATTCCAGTCAACTGAATATCCTATCCTTTTTAATTGAGCAACTATTCTGCCCCCACTTTGTTCTCTCCAGTTCCATGCTCTTTTAAGAAATTCATCTCTTCCAATATCCTCGCTTGTTTTGCCTTCACTTTTTAATTGTTTTTCGAGAATAGTTTGAACAGCTATAGAAGCATGATCAGTTCCTGGTAAACACAAAACATTCTTACCTAAAAGTCTTTGAAAACGTACTACAACATCTATCAAAGCCGTGTTAAATGCATGCCCCATATGCAAAGATCCAGTTACATTTGGTGGCGGAATAACAATGCAAAAAGGGTCCCCATCATCTTCAGGGTTAGGACTAAAAGCGTTTAAACTTTCCCATTTTTCTTGCCACTTTTTCTCTACTTCAAAAGGTGAATAATTCTCTAAAGATAATTGATCATTCATCTCTGTCATATGCAAATTTTATTTCAAGAACCTTTTATTTATTTTATCTTGAGAGCAGCCAATTAATGAAAATAATATTAGTTTGCAAAAAAAGACACATCTATTCTACAAAAGTTTGAAGCCAGAACCACAGGAACAACGTTTTGCATTTTTTGGTGTTGAAATAAGAAATCCTCCACCGCTTAAATCACCGTAATAATCTAATTTTAAATCTTTCAGTAAATTAAACTTTTTTACATCCGCATATAAAGTAACTCCTTCTGTTCTTGAGATCGGAGATCCATTACATGTTCCTGGCATTAATTTAATATGCATCCATCCTTCAGAACAATTTTTATCATGAACCAAATCAATTGACATTTCTCCAGGAAAACCTCCAAAAGAAGCTTGCCTAGATAGTTCTGAAGCAGCGCTCTGACTGATTGAGAGATTGACGATCTCAGTCATTATAAAAATAATAAATGGGCGATCCAGGGTTCGAACCAGGGACATCCTGCTTGTAAGGCAGGCGCTCTACCGCTGAGCTAATCGCCCTTATAATAAACCATTCTAATAGATGAAGTTGAAATATTTATACTAAGTATTTAAATATTTCATGATTAAGGCAAAATTAAATTAATAAAATATATCCTATGTCCTCAAACGATAGATATAACTTACAAAAAAATTCTGATTGTGAGACTTTAGAGAGCTTTAAAATTTTAATATCTAATATCAAATCACTGAAAGATAAAACTTGGGGATGCCCATGGCAGAAAATACAGTCTCACAAATCATTGATCCCATTTTTAAATGAAGAAAGTGGTGAATTAATAGATGCAATATATGAAAAAAATTCGGATAACATCTGTGAAGAATTAGGAGATCTTCTATTACAAGTAATGTTGCATTCTGAAATCGGTTACGAAAACAAAAAATTTGAACTAAATGATGTTATCAAAAATCTAAACAAGAAAATTATTAATAGACATCCATATATTTTTGACAAAAAAGAAAAAGTATCTCTAAAAAAATCGCAACAGATTTGGGAAAATATTAAAAATTCAGAAAAAGAAGCACCTCATATTGAATCATCGATTAGTAAAAATTTAAATTTGCAAATCAAAAATTTACCGCCAACGGTTGGAACAGGTAAAATCACAAATGTTGTTAAAGAATATGGTTTTAAATGGGAAAGTACCGATCAGATTTTTGAAAAGTTAGAAGAAGAGATTAATGAATTAAAAGAAGCAATAAAAAGTACAAAAGATTCAGAAATAAGAAATGAATATGGGGATATTTACTTTACGCTTCTGAATCTCTCAAACTTTTTAAAAATAAATCCTGAATCAGCTCTTCAGAAAACTAATAAAAAATTTTTAGACAGATTTTCAATCATTGAACATCATGCAGGAGATAATATTAAAAAACAAACTCCTAAAGATTTTCAACGGCTTTGGCAAATAGCCAAGCAAAAACTTAAAAGAAAAAATTCTTAAAGAGCAAATGACTCATATTTCAACATGGATAGATGAATATCATCAAGGCTCAAGATTCGGCCTAAATGGAACAATTTTAATTAAACAAAAATCACAATATCAAGAAATTATTGTTTTGGAAAATGAATATTATGGCAGAGCTTTAATGCTAGATGGTTGTTGGATGACATCATTAAAAGACGAGAAATATTATCATGAGTGTCTTGTGCATCCAGCATTAAGTAGCATTGACGAAAAATCTAATGTACTAATTATTGGAGGAGGAGACGGTGGTACTGCAAGAGAATGCGTTAAATACTCTCAAGTATCAAAAATTGATTTAGTAGAGATTGATGAAGAAGTAATCAAAATATCTAAAAAATTTTTAAAAGAAATTGGTGGCGAAGCATGGAATGACAAAAGATTATATGTTCATATTGATGATGGTGTTCAATGGGTAAAAAAAACAAGAGATAATTTTTACGACGTTATATTTATTGATTGCTCAGATCCCTCAGAATTTTCAAATTTATTATTTTCAGATTCGTTTTATAGAGAATGTAAAAGAATACTTACACCAAATGGGATTTTAGCAACGCAAAGCGAATCTCCTGAATCCTTCAAAAATATTCACATAAATATTTTGAAAACCCTAAAAAATATATTTAAAGTTTCTGAAACTATGTATTCCTTTGTGCCTATATATCCAAGCGGGATTTGGAGTTGGACATTTGCTTCTTCAGAAAATCTAAATTTATCAAAGCAAAATTATGATGAAGTCCTAAAAATAGAAAAAGGATGTGAAATTTGGAATTTAAATTTTCAATATGCAGCATTCAAAATGATGCCAAATAAAATTGTAAAAGAACTAGATTCATAAGATGACAAAAAATTTATTTGATAACGAAAATGCAATTTATATGGGAGCAAAAAGAAGTCCTGAGAATTGCTCAATTGGCATATTTGGAGTTAATTATGACGGGACATGTTCGTTTAAACCAGGAGCAAGATTTGGTCCAGAAGCAATAAGACAAGTCAGTTCTTGTTTAGAAACATATTGTCCAAAAATAAAAAAAGACTTAGAGGATATTATGTATGTTGATTTTGGATCAATACTAATTGATAAAAATGACTCAAACTCCGTTATTGAATCGGTTAAATCAGCAACAAATTATTTAATTAGTAAACGCCTAAGTCCTATTATGCTTGGAGGCGAACACTCTATTACAAGAGGTGCAATTGAAGCATTAGTAAAAAAATATCCAGATTTGATATTGGTGCAACTCGATGCTCATGCAGATTTAAGAGAATCATATATAGGAAATGAACATAGTCATGCTTGTACTATGAAAAGATGCTTAGAAGTGCTACCTGAAAAAAAAATTTTGCAAGTAGGAATTAGAAGTGGGACTAAAGAAGAATTTGCAATTATGCACTACAACAATCAACTAGTTAACTTTTCTCCAGGCGGAAATGCACATGAGTTAAAACAAGCTCTTCAACCATACTCTAAGTCTCCAATATATTTAACAATAGATTTAGATTGGTTTGATCCCAGTTTACTAGCAGGAACGGGCACTCCAGAGCCGGGAGGATTTTTTTGGAATGATTTTGAAGAAATACTGAAAACTTTAAAAGACCTTAGAATTGTGGCTTCAGATATTGTGGAATTATCTCCAGAAATTGATAAAAGCGGAGTGAGTAGCATAGTTGCAGCCAAAGTACTTAGAAGCTTAATTTTGTCATTAGAAAATATGCAATAAAAAATTTCTAAACTACAGTGTAAAAATACTAAATACAAACTAAATATTTCATGGATTTGCTAAAAAGTCCTCTTTATTCAAAATATGTTGAATCCAATGCAAAATTAGTGGATTTTGCAGGTTGGGAAATGCCCATATCATTTTCAGGATTAATTAAAGAGCATGAATCAGTTAGATCTTCAGCAGGATTATTTGATATTTCTCACATGGGTGTGATTTCTATCAAGGGAATCAATCCAAAGGATTATATTCAAAAACTTTTTCCTACAAATTTATACTCCTTTTCTGAAGGTCAGGGAATTTATACAGTAATGCTGAATGATAAAGGAGGAATAATAGATGACTTAATAATTTATGACCTTGGTATTCAAGAAAATGACATATCAGAATTATTGTTAATAGTTAATGCAAGTAGATATAAAGAAGATTTTCAGTGGATAAAAAATAATTTAAATATGTCTGAAATTTCGATAACAAACTTTAAAAAAGACAAAGTACTTTTAGCACTACAGGGAAAGAACTCGTTCGATTTATTTGAAGAATGGATTGAATCTTCAATCTCACATATCCCTAACTTTGGATGCGAATATAAAATTTTTGAACATATTTCACCTAAAGAAAAAATATTTGTTGCGAAGACGGGGTATACAGGGGAAAATGGTCTAGAAATACTTTTATCTAAAAAAGCAGCAATTAATTTATGGGATTTCTCAATTTCCAAAAATGTTGCACCTTGTGGTTTAGGAGCTAGAGATACTCTTAGACTTGAAGCAGGCATGCATCTTTATGGTCAAGACATAAATGAAGAAACTTCTCCATATGAAGCAGGTTTAGGCTGGCTAGTACATCTAGAAAATAATCACGAATTCTTTGGAAGAAGATTTCTTGAAGAGCAATCAAGATTAGGTATTCAAAAAAAGTTAGTTGGTCTCTCTATAGAAGGTAAAGCAATAGGAAGAAAAGGTTGCACAGTTCTTAAAGGTGAAGAAAATATTGGGAATATCACAAGCGGCAGTTGGTCTCCAACTAAACAACAAGCTATAGCTTTTGCATACATCAATACTTCGCATGCCTTAATAAATAATGAAGTTCAAATATTAATAAGAGGCAAAAAATTCAATGGATTAATAACAAAGAGAGCATTTTATAAAAAAAATTATTAACTAAATTTACCCTTAAAGAATTATTATAAGTTATTGATAAATAAATCATACCTAGATGAGAAACAAAATTTGCAAAGAACTCAATAATACAGATATTGGTAAATTAGTTAATTTATGCGGATGGGTAGATAGAAGAAGAGATCATGGTGGTGTAATTTTTATTGATTTAAGAGACCATAGTGGATTTCTACAAATAACAATTAACCCCGATGATGGGACAGATCTATTTAAACAAGCAGAAACTCTAAGAAATGAAACAGTAATAATGGTTAGCGGAATTATTAATGAAAGGCCCAAAGATTCAATAAATATAAATTTAAGAACTGGAGAGTTAGAGCTTAAGGTTAAAGATTTGCAAGTTCTCAACCAAATTAAAAACAATTTACCTTTTCCAGTGTCTATTCATGATTATGAAAAAACAAAAGAGGAACTCAGATTAAAATATAGATACCTTGATTTAAGAAGGGGAAAATTACTAGAAAATTTAAAAACAAGACATAAGATTATTAAAGTTGCTAGAGAATTTCTTGATAATTTTGGATTTACAGAAGTAGAGACCCCATTACTTACAAAGTCAACTCCTGAAGGCGCTCGCGATTTTCTTGTTCCTGCACGTCTTTCAAATGGAGAATTTTTTGCTTTACCTCAATCCCCACAACTATTTAAACAACTATTAATGGTTGGGGGCTTAGATAAGTATTATCAAATCGCAAAATGTTTCCGTGATGAAGACTTAAGGGCAGATAGACAGCCAGAGTTTACTCAATTAGATATTGAGATGAGCTTTATTAGTGAAGAAGAAATAATTTCTTTTAATGAAAGTCTTATAAAAAAAATATGGAAAGAAGTATTAAATATTAATTTTAATAATGCTTTTCCAAGAATGTCATGGCAGACAGCAATGGATAATTACGGCACTGATAGACCAGATACTAGATATCAAATGTTATTAAAAGATTTAGGAGGAGTATTAGGTGATATTGGATTTAATATTTTCACCAAGGCAATTAAGTCTGGAGGTTATATAAAATCCATAACAGTCAAAGGAGGCAATTCAAGTATTAGCAACGTAAGAATTAAACCAGGAGGTGACATCTTCCAAGTAGCTCAAGATGCAGGAGCTGGTGGTTTGGCCTTTATAAGGGTTAAAGGAGATGAGCTTGAGACTATTGGGGCAATTAAAAATAATTTAAGTGAAGAGCATATAGCTGATATTTTAAAAATCACAGAAGCAAAAGATGGGGACTTAATCCTCTTAGGAGCTGGAGATAAACAAATTGTCAATCAGTCATTAGATAGGGTTAGACAATATATTGCAAAAGACTTAAAGCTTATTGATAAAAGTAAATGGAATTTCTTGTGGGTAACTGACTTCCCGATGTTTGAGAGAAATGAAGATGAAAATAGATATGAAGCTTTACATCATCCTTTTTGTTCTCCAAAAAATATAAAATCTAAAGATTCTGAAAACTTGAAAAAAGAAATTGAGAGCTCTACAGCAAACGCTTATGACTTAGTTCTCAATGGATTGGAATTAGGAGGTGGCTCTTTACGTATTCATGAGGCGAACTTACAAAGAGAAGTTCTGAAAACGGTTGGACTTACTGATAAAGAGATTGATGAAAAATTTGGATTTCTAATAGAAGCCTTAGAAATGGGTGCTCCTCCTCATGGTGGAATAGCATTTGGATTAGATCGTATTACCATGCTGATCATTGGTGCAGATTCAATCAGAGAAACCATAGCTTTTCCAAAAAATCAACAAGCAAAATGTCTTCTCACAAATGCCCCTTCAAATGTCTCTGAATCACAATTAAAAGAATTAGATATTGAAATAACAATTGATGAATAAGAATATATATAGATGTTTTAAAAATTTTTTGTTTAGATAAAATATAAGGAGGCTGTGCTTAATTAAAAATATTTAATGTCAAAATTTGTTTTTGTTACTGGAGGAGTTGTTTCTAGCATTGGTAAAGGAATTGTAGCTGCAAGTTTAGGAAGATTATTAAAGTCTAGAGGATATAGTGTTTCAATATTAAAACTAGATCCATATCTAAATGTTGATCCAGGAACAATGAGTCCTTTCCAACATGGAGAAGTATTTGTAACCGAAGATGGGGCCGAAACCGATTTAGATTTAGGTCACTATGAAAGATTTACTGATACTGCAATGACTAGGCTAAATAGTGTGACAACGGGATCTATCTATCAAGCTGTTATAAATAAAGAAAGAAGAGGTAGTTATAACGGAGGAACTGTGCAAGTAATACCTCACATAACAGGAGAAATAAGAGAAAGAATTCATAGAGTAGCTGCCAACAGCAATGCAGATATTATTATTACTGAAATTGGTGGAACAGTTGGTGATATTGAATCTTTACCTTTTCTAGAAGCAATAAGAGAATTCAAAAATGATGTCAATAGGAATGATGTTGCATACATACACGTAACATTACTTCCTTACATCAAAGCCTCTGGCGAAATAAAAACTAAACCAACACAACATTCAGTGAAAGAATTGAGATCAATTGGAATTCAGCCAGATTTACTTGTATGCCGAAGTGATAAATCGATTAATGAAGGTCTTAAAAAGAAACTTAGTGGCTTTTGCGGTGTCAGTATTAACTCTGTAATTGAAGCTTTAGACGCAGACAGTATTTATTCGGTACCTCTTTCTTTAAAAAAAGAAGGTTTATGCAAAGAAACCCTGAAATATTTAGAACTTGAAGATAAAAAATGTGATTTGAGAAATTGGGAAGAACTAATACATAATCTAAGAAATCCTGGAGCTCCAATAAAAGTTGCTCTCGTAGGTAAATATATTGAACTTGGAGATGCATATTTATCCGTTGTTGAAGCTTTAAAACATGCATGCATTGAACAAAAGGCTTCATTAGATTTGCATTGGGTAAGTGCTGAAATGATAGAAAAAAATTCAGCAGAGACTTACTTAAATAAAGTTGATGCAATTGTCGTACCTGGAGGATTTGGAAATAGAGGAGTAAATGGAAAAATTTCGGCTATCAAATTCGCAAGAGAAAATAAAGTTCCCTTTTTAGGCCTGTGCCTTGGTATGCAATGTGCAGTTATAGAATGGGCTAGAAACGTAGCTAATCTTCCAGATGCATCTAGTTCAGAACTAGACCCAAAAACTCCCAATCCAGTCATACATTTATTACCAGAACAGGAAGATATAGTTGATTTAGGTGGGACAATGAGACTTGGAGTTTATCCATGTAGATTAACTAATAATACAACTGGGAAAAACTTATATGATGAAGATGTTATTTATGAGAGACATCGACATAGATATGAATTTAATAATTACTACAAACAAAGTTTTTTAAATTCTGGATACAAAATTAGTGGCACATCACCAGATGGCAGATTAGTAGAGTTAATTGAATTAGGAAATCATCCTTACTTCTTAGCATGCCAATATCATCCTGAGTTTTTATCAAGGCCTGGAAAACCTCATCCTTTATTTAAAGGTTTAATAAAGGCCTCTCAAGAAAAGTTAACTCAATCAAATTAATATTCCTTATTTTTTTGAATGAAAAAATGACAAATTTTTTACCCATAGTCGAACAATTTCATTCATTACAAGGTGAAGGCTATCACGCTGGGAAAAGTGCTTTTTTTGTCAGATTAGCAGGTTGTAAAGTTGGATGTTCTTGGTGCGATACGAAAAATTCATGGGACGAGAAAAAATACCCCTCAATATCAATTGAGAAAATAATTGATCATATAAAAATTGCTAGAGGGAAAGGAGCATCATTTTGCGTGATTACAGGTGGAGAACCTTTACAACATAACTTAGATAATTTTTGCAATGCCATAAAAAAAATGACCATTGGAGGAGAACAAAACACAATGAAAATACATATTGAGACAAGTGGAGTTAATACGATATCAGGTAGTTATGACTGGATTACTTTATCTCCTAAAAGACACTCACCTCCAAAAAATTATTTTTTGAAAAGCTGTAATGAAATCAAAATAATCATAAATGAAGTAGAAGATATTGAATTTGCTATTCAAATAAAAAAAGAAACTTTAAAACAATATCCACTTTCAACAAGCAAAGATGGCTTTAAAAAAGAAGATAAAATTTTTTATTTACAACCAGCATGGAACAATGCAAATGGTTTTTCTCTTGCTATAGATTTCGTAAAAAATAACCCCGATTGGAAATTGAGCCTTCAAACTCACAAATACTTAAAAATTAAATGAAATCATATGACTCTTAAAAATAAATCGATAGTAGTTTTATTATCTGGAGGTTTAGATTCTTCTACAGTTACTGGTATCGCAAAAAAATCCGAAGCTAAAATTTTTGGCCTTTCATTTAACTACGGTCAGCGCCATAAAAAAGAATTAAATTCTGCATCAATCATTGCAAAACATTTTGATATCGAAGAATTTAAAATTATTAAACTTGACCTATCTTTATGGGGAGGATCTTCATTAACTGATACTCAAAAAAATATTCCAATAGAAGGAGTACAAACTAATGAAATTCCTAATACTTATGTTCCTGGGAGAAATACTATATTTATTTCCGTTGCACTAAGTTATGCCGAAGCAATAGATGCTGATTTTATAGGATTAGGAGTTAATGCACTAGATTATTCTGGTTATCCAGATTGCAGACCTGACTACATTAAAAAATTTCAAGAATTAGCATATTTAGCCAATAAAAGAGGAAGAGAAAATAACCCAATAAAACTTTGGACTCCACTATTAGATCTAAATAAAGAGGAAATTATTAAATTAGCTTTTGATAATCATGTCCCTTTAGATAAAACATGGAGTTGTTATTCAGGGAATTCAAAACCATGCGGTAAGTGTGATAGCTGCAGAATTAGAAATTCCGCTTATGAAAAATGGCTCAATAAAAATAAAAAATGAAAATAAAAAAAATAATTCTAGAAAAATGGATAGATCCAGCACTGATTACGCATCATTTAACAAAAAAATTCGGAGATAAAGGATTAGCTTGGCTAGACAGTGATGGTAAAGAAAATGGGGAATGGTCAATAATAGGAATTAAACCTAAAGAAATCATTCAATCAAGAGATATAAATAACTTAGAAAAAACTAATAATCCCTTTAACAGTTTAAAAAATATTGAAAAAGGATTTTGGATCGGATGGTTAAGTTATGAAGCTGGAGTATACATAGAACCAAAAAACCCATGGCGACAATCTGATATGGCAACTTTATGGATTGCATCATATGATCCAATCATTAAATGTAATCTTAAAAAAAAAGAAATTATTATAGAAGGAACAAACTCATCTGAACTGATAAATTATAAAAATATAATCAATAATATAAAAACTATTGAAGAAGAAAACATTATAAAAATAAATTTTGATTTTGATTTTTCAAAAATAAATTTGGACGAAATGGCTGAAAAATTTCAGAATAATATTTTAAAATTGAAAAAATTAATTTCCCTAGGGGATATATTTCAAGCAAACCTAACAACTAAATGCGAAATTGAATCTTCCAAAAACTATAATCCTCTAGATATTTATTTAAAAATAAGAAGAAAATTAAGAGCTCCCTTTGGAGGAATAATAATAAATAATGATAATTATAAAGAGGCTGTATTATCTACCTCTCCAGAAAGATTTATAAAAATAGATAATAAAAATTTTGTAGAATCAAGACCTATCAAAGGAACTAGATCCAGAGATAAAGATTTAAATCAAGACGCACTTAATGCTATCGATTTAATAACGAACGAAAAAGATAGAGCCGAAAATATTATGATTGTTGATCTAATAAGAAATGATTTAAGTAAAGTTTGCGAAACAGGAAGTATTATGGTGCCAGAAATATTAAAACTTGAAAGTTTCTTAAAAGTTCATCATCTCACTTCAGTAATCAGAGGCAAATTAAAAAAAGACAAGAACTGGATTGATTTACTAAAAGCTTGTTGGCCTGGGGGCTCTATAACAGGAGCACCTAAATTAAGATCATGCCAAAGACTTTTTGAATTAGAAGAATGTGAACGCGGACCATACTGTGGCTCATTTTTGAAGCTTGACTGGAATGGAGAGTTTGACAGCAATATACTTATAAGATCATTTTTAATTAAAGACAAAAAAATCAATATATATGCTGGTTGCGGAATAGTTATTGACTCAGACCCTGAAGAGGAAACTGATGAATTAAAGTGGAAACTTTTACCGTTAATTGATTCACTAAAATGATTGAAACATTAGGCTGGTACAAGGATCGATGGTTGGATATTGATAGAATATTTATTGCTGCTAATAATAGAGGATTAAAATTTGCTGATGGTATATTTGAAACCATTTTGATAAAAGAAAACAAACCTATTCTTTTTGATGAACATCTGAAGAGATTAGAAAAAAGTAGCAAGATTTTAAATATTAATCTCAAAATAAATAAATTAACTTTGAGAAAACTTATTCACGATGGAATTAAAAAGTTATCGCTTAAAAATGATCAATTTGCTTCAGTAAGAATAAACTATAGTCGAGGCACTAATGAAGGTCGAACACTAACAATTGATAGCACTTCAGAGACAAAAGATTTGGATAATTTATGGCTTGAGTTCTATAAAATCAAACCAAATTTTAAACCAATAAGTGTTTGCATTAGTCAAACGGAAAAAATAAATGAATTCAGTCTTATAAGTAAATGCAAAACATTTTCATATAATCAGGCAATACAAGTTTTGACAGAAGCTAATAAAAAATCATTTGATGATTCTATCCTTTTGAATACTTCAGGTGAACTTTGTTGTGGAAGTACATTTAATCTTCTAATTAAAAGAAATAATCAATGGATAACTCCTAGAAAAGAGAGCGGCTGTTTAGAAGGGATTATGGTTGCTAAAGCTTTAAAATTTAAAATAGTAGAAGAAAAATTAATTCCTCCAGAATTTCAAAATGATGACATAATAGTTGCAATTAATAGCTTATCTTGCAGACAAATTAATCAAGTTAATGATTTAAAGCTTAAACCTAAATTCGATCCAATTTACTTTTGGGATTTATTATATAGTTGAACTTTATTAATATCTGGTAAATAGACATCAGATACTTTAGTTACATTGTTATTAACCTTAAATTCAACAATTTTTCCAATAATGATAATTGATGGAGCTAGAAATTCTTTATCTTTGATTTTATCTGGAAGATTATCTAATTTCTCTATCAAACATTTTTGATTTTTTAAAGTAGCTTCTTGAATAACAGCGCATTTAGTACTCTTGTCTAAACCACCTAGTATTAATTCTTCCACGATAAATTCAATATTTTTTATACCCATAAAAATAACTAAGCTATCTGAAGATTTAGCTAAATCTCTCCAATTCACTGTCTTTTTTTTCTTATCTACACGCTCATGTCCAGTGACAAAAGTTACTGAACTCGCAGCATCTCTATGGGTTAGTGGAATACCAAAATATGTGGGAGCAGCTATCCCAGAAGTAATACCAGGAACGATTTCAACTGAAATTCCATTTTTTTCTAAAATCGATACCTCTTCGCCACCTCTAGAAAAAACGAATGGATCTCCCCCTTTAAGCCTTACAACATTTTTGCCTTCTTTTGCTAATTTCAAAATAAGATCATTAGTTTCAGCCTGAGGTACAGAACATTTCCCAGCTCTTTTGCCTACATGGAAAATTTCTGTATTTTTTCCTGCCTCTTTTGTTATTTCATCAGGGATTAAAGCATCATGAACTAATGCATCACAATTTTTTATTAGGCGTAAAGCTTTAAGAGTTAAAAGCTCAGGGTCACCAGGACCTGCTCCAACTAAATAAACAATCCCAGGCACAATATTCTCCATTAACAAGTATGGTAGTAAAAGTTAATCGCAAAGAAGGTAAATATTGTGAAAGAAAGTTTATTAAAACCAAATAAAAAATTTACTCTCCTTAGTGCGTTTATCACTCTTCTAAATGATCGTTTAAGTGAAAGTATACTGTTACCCATACTACCCTCTTTTGTTTTACTTTTTGACTCTAAAGCTAGTACATATGGTTTATTGTCATGCACTTATCAATTAGCTCAATTTACAGCTTCTCCTTTTATAGGACTTATGAGTGATAGATATGGAAGAAGACCTGTCACTCTTTTTTGTATTACTGGTTCAGTAATAGGAATATCAATATTATCTTTTACAGTTCTTTTTAATTGGTCAAATTCAATAGCCTCTATCCCGTTATTTTTATTATTTTTAGCGAGGCTAATTGACGGTTTAAGTGGGGGTACTGCAGCTACTGCAACAACAATTCTTGCAGATATTTCAAGCCCTGAAAAACGAGCAAAAACATTTGGTCTTATTGGTGTAGCTTTTGGTTTAAGTTTTTTCTTGGGTAATATTTTTGTTGTAATTTTTGCAAGAAATATAAATAATAATTTTATTATTCCAGTTTTGATAGCCTCAATAATTCCAATAATAAATTTTCTGCTTGTATTTTTTTATTTACCAGAAACCAAGCCTAATAGTGACTCAAATAAATCAAAAACTATTTTAAAAAACCCTTTAAAAGCTCTATTTACAGTTTTCAAAGAAGAAAAGATTAAAAAATTATCATTAGCTTTTTTTATTTACTTTATTGCTTTTACTGGATTGACCAATATCCTTATATTTTTCCTTCAAGAATCTTTAAACTGGACGACCAAAGCCTCAAGTGGAACTCTTGTTGTAGTAGGAATCATTGCCATTATAGTTCAGGGAGGATTAATTGGACCTCTGGTAAAGCAATTTGGCGAAATGCGATTAACACTATTCGGATCAGGCTTTATTCTTGTGGCATGTGCTCTTTTAATAACTGCTCCGAAAGAAAATGCGACAATTAATATTTATTCAGCTGTTTCATTTTTAGCAGTTGGGGCAGGGTTAATTACGCCCACGTTAAGAGCACTAATATCTAAGAAATTAGACATTGACAAACAAGGATCAATTTTAAGTAACCTTCAGGGTCTACAGAGTCTTGGAGGAGTTTTAGGAATCGCAATGGCCGGAAGGGTTTATGATAGTTTTGGTCCTAAATCGCCTTTTATAGCTGGTTCCGTTATCTTACTTTTCATGATATACCTTATTGCAGAGGGTAAAAATAATCATTCTTTTAAAAATCAAAAATTAAAAGTTTTTTAATGAAAAGCCAGACTGATGTTTTTATTAATAGAGAATTAAGTTGGATTGAATTCAATAAAAGAGTACTTCTTACTGGTATGGAAAAGGAGTACAAAATTCTAGATAAAGTGAAATTTTGTTCAATTTTTAGTAATAATCTTGATGAGTTTTTTATGGTAAGAGTAGCTTCATTAAAAGCTCAAGTTGAAGCAGAAATTACTAAAAAAAGTATTGACGGACTTTCCCCTAAAGAGCAATTAAAACAAATCAATAATGAAATAAAAAAGTTAACTATTCTCCAAGAAAACTATGTAAATAATGAATTAATAAATGAATTAAAAGAAAAAGGTGTAATTTTAAAAAAATATAAGGACCTAATTGAAAATCAAAGAAATTGGTGTAATAACTTCTTTACAACATCTATTTTTCCTTTATTAACTCCATTAGTTGTTGATCCGGCTCATCCATTTCCTTTTATAAGTAATTTAAGTCTAAATTTAGCAGCTCTAATAAAGGATGAGGAGAATTCTAAAAATCAGTTTGTCAGAGTAAAAATACCAACAAAAAATATACCCAGATTTATACGAATTCCCAATGAAATTTCTCAACTTAGTGATAAAAATTCTCACTATTTCATAAGTGTTGAAGATTTAATTGGGAATAATATAAATACTTTATTTAACGGAATGGAATGTATAGATTACTCTTTTTTTAGAGTAACAAGAGATGCAGATCTAGAATTAAAAGAACTTGAAGCTGATGATCTACTTTTAGCTGTTGAACAAAGTTTGCAAAAAAGAAGATTAGGTGGAGACGTAGTTAGATTAGAAGTGGAGTCAGATATGCCAGAAAATATTCTAAATTTACTTATTGAAAGTATCTCAATACAGAAAGAATATATATACTTTTGCAAAAGTTTATTAGGCCTAGACGATTTAAATCAGCTTACAAAAATTGATAGAGATGATTTAAAAGAAAATCTACTAATTGGAAAAACTCACCCAGAATTAAAACATTTAGATTTGCCTTCAAACAAAAACCTTAATTCTATTTTCAAGATACTTAGAAAAAAAAATATTCTGCTTCATCATCCCTATGACTTATTTAAAACTTCAGTTGAAGAATTTATAAACAAAGCAGCTGATGATCCACTTGTAATGGCTATAAAAATTACGTTATATCGAGTTTCCCAAGATTCCCCTATCATTGCAGCTTTAATGAGAGCTGCAGAGAATGGGAAAGAAGTAATGACTCTTGTTGAACTAAAAGCAAGATTTGATGAAGACAATAATATTCAATGGGCAAAACAACTTGAACAAGCTGGAATTCATGTTGTGTATGGAATCATCGGATTTAAAACACATACAAAAATTGCATTGATAGTAAGAAAAGAAAAAGGACGATTAAGGAATTATTTCCATATTGGAACCGGAAATTATAACTCTAATACTTCAAAGTTTTATACAGATTTAGGATTACTTTCAACGGATCCTGATATTGCATCTGATTTACTTGAGTTATTTAACTACTTATCTGGTTTTTCTAAACAAAAAAGTTATCAAAAGTTATTAGTTTCTCCCTCATCTATGAGAGAGAAATTTATATTTCTGATAAAGAGAGAAATTAAAAATGCAGAGGAAGGCAAAAAAGCCGAAATAATCGCAAAAATGAATTCTTTAGTTGACCCAGAAATAATCAAACTTCTTTATTTAGCTTCAAACTCAGGTGTACAAATTAGCCTCATCATAAGAGGTATTTGTTGCCTATATCCCCAAAGAAAAAATTTAAGTGAAAATATTAAAGTTATAAGCATTATTGGCCATTTTCTCGAACACTCAAGAATTTTTTGGTTTTGTAACAACGGAGATAATGAAGCTTTTATAGGGAGTGCAGATTGGATGAGAAGAAATCTTGATAGAAGAATAGAAGCTGTTACTCCTATAGAGGATTATGAATTGAAATCTAAAATATACAAGCTTTTACAAACTTACATTAAAGATAATTACTTTTCTTGGATAATGAAAGATGATGGTTCATATTCGAAATATGAATTAGATTCATCGCATAATCGTTCGCAAATTGACCTCATAAAAAAATAAAATTAATATTGATTTTTATAACATTTAAAAAAATACTTAATATTTTAATTTTTTTTTATTTTTTATAAAATCGTCTCATATCAATGGATTTCAAGAAATAAGCTTTTAAAAAAAATTTTTTGTCTTTAAAATTTCAACGTAAAAGTAGTTTTTATTTCAATTTCAGTGCTAGCTTTTTAAAAAATCCATTATTTAGGAGGCCAGGGTGATGGGGATCCCTCTGGAATCTGCGAAAAGCTCTTCAGATAATAATTTTGATGAGCCAAGATTACCAAACACTGCGGGCAAGTCTCGCAAATCGAAATCCAGTCTTACGGCAAAACAAAGCCAAAAAAAATCTGGCAGATTTGCTTCAGATTCTATTGGCTGTTACTTAAGTAGCATTGGAAGAGTACCTCTTTTGACTCCAGCAGAGGAAATAGAGTTAGCTCATCATGTCCAGAACATGAAAAAGTTGCTACAAATTCCTGAAAAAGATAGAACCCATCGAAATCTTTATCAAATTAAGATTGGCAAAAGAGCAAGAGATAGAATGATGGCAGCTAATTTAAGGCTCGTTGTCTCGGTTGCAAAAAAATACCAAAACCAAGGGCTTGAATTATTAGATCTTGTCCAGGAAGGAGCTATTGGCCTTGAAAGAGCTGTAGATAAATTTGATCCTGCTATGGGATATAAATTCTCAACTTATGCTTACTGGTGGATTAGACAAGGAATGACGAGAGCAATTGATAACAGTGCTAGAACCATCCGTTTGCCTATTCACATTAGTGAAAAACTGTCCAAAATGAGAAGAGTCTCTAGAGAATTATCACATAGATTTGGCAGACAGCCTACAAGATTGGAAATGGCAACTGAGATGGGAATTGATCAAAAAGATTTAGAAGATTTAATTTCTCAAAGTGCTCCTTGCGCCTCTCTAGATGCACATGCAAGAGGGGAAGAAGACAGAAGTACTCTTGGTGAACTCATACCTGATCCAAACTGTGAAGAGCCTATGGAGGGTATGGATAGAACTATTCAAAAAGAGCATTTAGGAACTTGGCTTTCTCAATTAAATGAAAGAGAGCAAAAAATCATGAAGCTCAGATTCGGGCTAGATGGTGAAGAACCATTAACACTCGCAGAAATAGGAAGACAAATTAATGTTTCACGAGAAAGAGTGAGACAACTAGAAGCTAAAGCAATATTAAAGCTTCGAGTAATGACAACTCATCAAAAAGCAGCTTAACCAAATTGATAAAATTTACTGTAATTTTATTATATTTATTTTCAATTTTTTTAATATCAATAGTTTTTAAAAAATATAATGAAGATAGCAGAGAAATCGTCAGAAAAATAATACATATTGGAATAGGACCTTTAATACCAATTGCTCAATTTCTAAAAATTAATCAAAACTCTGCTCTAGTTTTTACAGGTATTGTTTCATTATTGGTTTTCATCAATTACAACTATAAATTATTTCCAACAATTGAGGATGTTGAGAGAAAAAGTTATGGGACATTATTTTATTGTCTAAGTTTATTTATTTTGATTTATCTTTTCTGGGATAAAGATCCATTTGCACTAATTAGTGGATTTTTCATAATGACTTTTGGTGATGGATTAGCTGGATTAATAGGAAAAAGCTTTAACTCAAAGAGTTGGATTTTTTTTAAACAAAAAAAATCTTTATATGGAACCATAACAATGTTTTTAACAAGTTTGATAGTAGTTTGCTCAATAGGATACTCTCAACAAAATAGTCTAAATTTAAATTATTTGACAATAGCTTTTATTGCGACTTTGCTCGAACAATTTAGTGTTTTAGGAATAGATAATTTCATTGTTCCAATCTCTTCAGCATTATTTTTTAATTTTTTTATAACTAGCTAAGTGAATCGTATAAAATAGCGATTAATTCTTTTGTTGTTTCTATATCTATACATGCATCTGTAATGCTTCTGCCAAACTGTAGATCTTCTTTTTTTAAAAGTTTTTGATTTCCTTCCTTCAAATGACTTTCAAGCATAACTCCTAAAATATTTTTTTCACCATTACTAATTTGAGAAGCTACATTTTTTAGCACTTCCGACTGTTTTCGGAAATCTTTATTGGAATTTCCATGACTACAATCAATCATCACTTTATGGGGAAGATTACACTGCCTCAATTCTGCTGAAATTCTTTGTACATGATCACTTTCGAAATTTGGCCCTTTTGAACCGCCCCTTAAAACTATATGTCCATCTGGATTTCCTGTAGTATTAACTATAGAAGCCATTCCATGTTCATTTACACCTAAGAAGTGATGGGATTTTGAAGCTGATTGCATTGCATTAATTGCAGTAGTAAAAGAACCATCCGTTCCATTTTTAAAGCCTATAGGCATTGATAATCCTGATGCCATTTCTCTATGAGTTTGACTCTCTGTAGTCCGCGCACCTATGGCTGTCCAACTTATTAAATCGGCAATGTATTGAGGAACAATTGGATCTAGTAATTCTGTAGCAGAAGGTATACCACGAGTTGCTAAATATGAAAGCAAACTTCTTGCCCTTCTTAAACCAGTATTGATATCATAAGAATCATCTAGATGAGGATCATTTATCAATCCCTTCCAACCAATAGTTGTTCTTGGTTTTTCAAAATATACTCTCATAATTATTTCTAATTTATCTTTATACATTTCACGGAATTTTTGAATATATTTTGAATATTCCTTTGCCGCCTCGAGATCATGAATTGAACATGGACCCACAATGACTAAAAGCTTCTGATCATTATGATGCAAAATATTTTGTATCGATCTTCTTGTTTTAGATACTGTATTAGCAGAGTCGTGATCTAAAGGTATATCATTATGTAATCTGCTTGGAGGTATTAATGGACGTGTTTCAAGAACATGTAAATCTGATGTTTTTTCTAAAGCTGAATTATTTGATGATGTCGTCATTGATTAATTAAGAAGTTTGAATATTTAAAAAAGCATTTATGAATACTCTCCTTTTCAATATTAAAAATAACAATAGATTATGCATTAAACCTGACTAATGAAGAATTTGGAAACATTGCTAAAAGATTATGCAGATCACGTAGCTGAAAGAGCTGCTAAAGGTATACCTCCTTTACCTTTAAATGCTGAGCAAACAAATTGTGTTACAAAATTATTGGAACAAGATAGTACTTACGATACATCTTATTTGCTTGATTTATTAATTAATAGAGTACCACCAGGAGTAGATGAGGCTGCTTACGTTAAAGCAAGCTGGCTTACGGCTGTTGTTAATTCTGAAAAATATTGCAAATCAATTAACCCCGAAAAAGCAATTGAAATACTAGGAACAATGATAGGCGGATACAATGTAAATTCTTTGGTTGAAATACTTAAAGGAGAAAATAGTTTACTCGCAAAAAAAGCTGCAGAAGTTTTAAAAAATATTATTCTTGTTTACGACTCGGCTAATGAAATTTATGAATTATCTCAAAATAATATTTATGCAAAAGAAGTTGTAAATAGTTGGGCAAATGCAGAATGGTTCATAAATAAAAAAGTTCTGGAGAAAGAGATTACTTGTTTAGTATTTAAAGTTGACGGTGAGACAAACACAGACGACTTATCTCCAGCTGTACATGCAACAACACGTCCGGATATTCCTATGCATGCATTAGCTATGTTGGAATTTAAAAAACATGATGGACTAAAGATTCTTGATAATTTAAAAAAACAAAATTTACCAATAGCTTATGTTGGAGATGTTGTTGGAACAGGGAGTTCTAGAAAATCTGCTATTAATTCACTTATTTGGCATATAGGAGAAGATATCGCTTTTGTTCCCAACAAAAAAACAGGTGGAATAATAATTGGCAGCAAAATAGCCCCAATTTTCTTCAATACTGCACAAGATTCAGGAGCTTTACCTATAGAAGCTGACGTATCTAAAATGAAAACAGGAGATGTTATTAAAATATATCCCTATAAAGGCATTATTAAAAAAATTGAAAAAGATTCCAATACTGAAGAATTAATAAGCAAATTCGAGTTGTATCCATCAACTCTTACTGATGAAATTCAAGCTGGTGGAAGAATTAATCTTATGATTGGAAGATCTCTTACGGACAAAATTAGAAACAAATTAGATTATAAACCAAGTGAAATATTTACTAGGCCACAAAATCCAACCGAAAGTAGTGCCGGATTTACTCAAGCTCAAAAAATAGTAGGCAAAGCATGCGGTTTAGATGGAGTTAGGCCAGGAATGACCTGTGAGCCAATTATGACCACAGTTGGTAGTCAAGATACTACTGGGCCAATGACTAGAGATGAATTAAAAGAACTAGCTTGTTTAGGATTTACTGCAGATTTAGTGATGCAAAGTTTTTGTCATACAGCTGCATATCCTAAACCAGTAGATCTACTTACCCATAAAGAATTACCTGATTTTATATCTCAAAGAGGTGGAGTAGCTCTTAAACCTGGAGACGGTATTATTCATAGCTGGCTTAACAGAATGCTTCTCCCTGATACTGTTGGCACAGGTGGAGATAGTCATACAAGATTTCCTCTTGGCATTTCATTTCCTGGCGGCTCAGGCATTGTTGCATTTGCCGCTGCAATAGGATCAATGCCATTAAATATGCCAGAATCTGTGCTGGTTAAATTTAAGGGAGAATTATTACCAGGAATTACTCTTAGAGATTTAGTTAATGCAATCCCTCTCTTCGCAATTAAAAAAGGACTCTTAACTGTTGAAAAAGAAAATAAGAAAAATATATTCAACGGGAAAATTATGGAAATTGAGGGATTACCAAACCTAAAACTTGAACAAGCTTTTGAACTTACTGATGCTACTGCAGAACGCTCATGCGCTGGTAGCACAATACTTTTATCCCAAGAAACTGTTCAAGAATATTTAAAAAGCAATATTTGCCTGCTAGAAAAAATGATCGAGAGCAATTATGAAGATTCAAAATCGATTTCAAGAAGAATAAATGATATGAAAAATTGGTTAAAAAAACCATCATTAATTCAACCAGATTCAAACGCTCAGTATGAAGAAATCATTGAAATTGATTTAGCAAAAGTAACACAACCTATAGTTGCTTGCCCTAATGATCCAGATAATGTAAAAGAAATCACTGATGTTGCAAATACAAATATTGACGAGGTTTTTATAGGTTCTTGCATGACAAATATTGGTCATTACAGGGCAGCTGCAAAAGTTCTTGAAGGAGTACAAAATTTAAAAGCTAAATTATGGATTTGTCCACCAACAAAGATGGATGAAGAAACTCTAAAAGCTGAAGGCTACTATAAAATTTTCGAAGATTGTGGTGCAAGATTAGAGTTGCCAGGCTGTTCTTTATGTATGGGAAATCAAGCTAGAGTTGATGAAGGTTCTGTAGTATTTTCTACCAGTACAAGAAATTTTGACAATAGACTTGGCAAGAATGCGCAAGTATTTTTAGGGAGTGCAGAATTGGCAGCTGTTTGTGCACTACTTGGAAAAATACCTGAAATAGAAGAATATCAGGATATTACTAAAAATAAAATTAATCCATATTCAGATGAACTTTATCGCTATCTTCAATTTGATGAAATACACGATTTCAGCTTGACATAGTAATCATGAACAATGCCAAACTTTATAAAAGATAATATTCAAAAAACAAGTAATAATTCTTCGCGTAGCATCAAAAAATTATTAAAACAAAGATCTCTAGTCGTTGCATTTTCGCTCTTATTAACAGGTCTAGGGGCTTCAATTACAAGCATATCTTTTAAAACTGGAATCTATTTTATTAATAATTGGAGATTAGCATTATTAGACCAATTCCCATCTATTGCGGTCTTACCTATTTTTGGAGCTCTAGGAGGAGCTATTGCAGGATATTTGATCAAAAATATAGCACCTGCCGCAAAAGGTTCAGGTGTAAGTCAAATCATGGGTTTCTTAAGACATAAAAAAGTTCCAATGAATTTAAAAGTAGGATTAGTAAAGCTCATATCAGGAATTATTGCGATTGGTAGTGGATTCCCTTTGGGTCCAGAAGGTCCATCAGTTCAAATGGGAGGATCAGTAGCTTGGCAAATGGCCAAGTGGCTCAAAGCCCCTACTGCTTTCAGAAGAGTAATAGTAGCAGCAGGTGGTGGTGCTGGAATAGCTGCAGTATTTAGCGCTCCATTAGGGGGGTTTATCTATGCAATAGAGGAGTTATTAAATTCTGCTAAACCAGTAATTTTATTATTAGTAGTAATTACAACTTTTATTGCAGATTCATCTGCTGATATTATTCAAGCCTTGGGTTTGGATCCTAAAGCAGGAGGCTTTGATTTTAACCTCGGATTTTTGATTCAAAAAGAATATGACCCATCAGTTTTTTTCTTACCTGTAGATTTTATTTACTTAGTTTTACTAGGAATAATTATTGGGATATTTGCAGAACTGTACAGCAGATATATTTTGTTAATGCAAAATCTTGGGAAAAAGTGGTATAAAAATAAATTTGTTTTAAAAATGAGTATCTGTGGTCTTATTTTAGGAAGTATCTACTCTTTTTTACCCAGTACATTTCATAATTTAGATGAATTACAGAAAATAATAGCTGAACAAAATACAAGTATAAGAATTGCTTTATTGGCAGTTTTAGTACTATTTATCACGACAGGTTTAGCTGCAGCATCCGGAGCTCCTGGAGGATTGTTCTATCCAATGCTTACTTTAGGAGGGTCAATCGGACTAATAATGGGGAGCTGGGTAGAAATTGCTACAGGACATGCACCAAGTACATACATTTTTGCTGGAATGGGAGCTTTCGTAGCAGGATGTTCGCGAACGCCAATAACAGCAATGTTTTTAGCTTTTGCTTTAACAAAAAATTTATTGATAATGAAACCTGTATTAATCAGCTGCATTGCCAGTTTCTTGATAGCAAGAGCTTTTAATGAAGAATCAATTTATGAAAGACAAATACAAATAGAATTAGAAGACTAAGAAACTATCTTCAATCAAAAACAGCAGTTTTGCTGTTATAGACAAATACTTGATGATTTAGATGTAATCTAACTGCTCTCGCTAAAGCTATTCTTTCAATATCTCTTCCTTTTCTAATCAAATCATCAACTTCATCCCTATGGCTCACATTAACTGTACATTGCTCTATTATCGGGCCTTCATCAAGATCTTCAGTAACATAGTGAGCAGTAGCACCGATTAATTTAACACCTCTCTTCCAAGCTCGATGATATGGTTGCCCGCCCTTAAATGCAGGTAAGAAAGAATGATGAATATTTATTATTGAAGAAAACTTTTTTAAAAAAGAGTCACTCAAAATTTGCATATATTTAGCTAATACAACAAGATCAATTTCATATTCTTTTAGCAAATTTAAAAATTGATCTTCAACAATAGATTTATCAGTTTTAAAGGTATCAATATGGACAAATTTTGCATTAAAGTCATTAGCAATATTTTCAAGATCAGAATGATTTGAAATTATTAAAGGCACTTTCATTTTGAGTTCACCATTTCTTACTCGCCAAAGTAAATCAATCAAACAATGATTTTGTCTACTCACGAAAATAGCAACATTTGGAATTTCATCAGAATAATTTACATTAAATTTTCCATTTACTTCATCTGCAATTTTTTTGAATTCTTTATAAATTTCATCCTTTTTAAAAGATGTATTATTACTATTCCATTCAATTCGACTAAGAAACAAGCCCGCATCTTGATCTGTATGATGGTCGGAATGTTTTATGTTGCCACCGTAATTTGAAATCCAACTTGTAAGTAAACTTACAAGGCCAGGACGATCGGGACAAACAATTTTGAATATAATTGAAGGATGTTTCAAAAAATCTTTAACTATTAAGTCAATTAAGCAATTATATCTAATATATCAATGAAAAGCTTAAAAGAAAATTTTCAAAAAGCACACATAGTTATTGTTGGATCAGGGATTATAGGAAAATTTAACGCCTTAGAATTATCAGAATTAGGTTTCCAAGTAACGATAATAGATCCAGCTCAACACCAAAATAGTAGCAATGCAGCTTTAGGCTTACTAATGGGTAATATGTATCAAAAAAGAAGAGGTAGAAGCTGGGATCTCAGAAAACAAAGCATTGAATTATGGCCACAATGGATTACATTCCTACAAAAATTTAATTATGAATTAAATATCGAAACACCATTAATACAAGCAACTACTGATGAAGAAAAGTTTAAAAAATTAGAGAAATTTGTTTATGAAAATAATGATCAAAACTTACGAATTTTAGAAAAAGACTCAATGTTTATCAAGAATATAAATAAAGCCTTCCAAGCAAATAATATTAAAGGAATGATCTCGTTCAAAGATGGAAGAATAAATCCTTTTTCTTTACTTCAAACATTAGATAAATATCTAAAACATAAAAAAGTAAATTATTTGCGAGAAAAAATAATAAAAATAAGAAAATCAAACAATCAATGGATTTCTACAACAAGGAATAATGAAAACATTAAATCTGACATGGTGATTTTGTGTAATTCACTAAAAGCGATTGATTTAATAGATAGCCTGTCACACAACATAAAATTAAAACCTGTTTTAGGTCAAGCCATAGAAATTGAGATAAATGATGCAGAAGTTGATTTATTATCGCTACCAAAACAATTCAATATTAATGGTAAAAATATAATTCCAAAATCAAACAATAAGCTAATTATTGGATCAACTGACGAATATAGTACTAAGCCAGAAGAAAATACATACGAAAAACTAACAAATTTTCTCGATAAAAAACCAAATTGGTTGTTGAGAGGAAAAATTTCTAAAAAATGGTATGGAATAAGGTCAAGACCAGATGGTGAGCCTTCACCAATAATGAAAAATCTTGAAGATGGAGTAATTATATGTACAGGTTTTTATAAAAATGGAATTTTACTAGCTCCAGCTTGTTCTAAATGGGTTGCTAATGAAATTAAAAATTACATCTACTAATCTTTTGTTTCAGTAAAGTCGGCATCAATTACATCATCTCCACCTTTTTCGTTTGAATCGCTCTGATCAGGACCGCCTGGAGCACCAGGTGATGGTGGCTGATTACCTGGTTGCTGATAAACAGATGAACCTACTGCATAAAGTTCTTGCTGAAGCTCTTCAAGAAGTTTTTTCATTGAATCATAATCTTCTTTTGAAGTTGCTTCTTTTAAAGCATTACTTTTTTCTTCAACTTTAGACTTTGCTGCAGCATCAATTTTGTCTCCTAACTCACCAAGTTGCTTTTCTGTCTGATATACGAGTGTTTCAGCTTGATTTTTTAAATCAATTTTTTCTCTTTTTTCTTTATCTGCAGATGCATTTGATTCAGCATCCTTTACCATTTTTTCTACTTCATTATCAGACAGTGTAGAAGCACCTGTAATAGAAATACTTTGCTCTTTACCACTACCTTTATCTTTTGCAGTAACACTAAGAATTCCATTTGCATCGATATCAAATGTAACTTCAATTTGCGGCACACCCCTTGGTGCAGAGGGTATGCCATCCAATCTAAATGTTCCTAAGCTTTTGTTGTCAGAAGCCATTTCTCTTTCACCCTGTAAAACATGTATTTCTACATTTGTCTGACCGTCAACAGCAGTTGAATACGTTTCAGATTTTTTGGTAGGCACTGTGGTATTTCTATTAATCATTTTTGTCATTACTCCCCCTAAAGTCTCAACACCTAGAGAAAGTGGAGTAACGTCAAGCAACAAGATATCTTTAACCTCTCCTGCTAAAACCCCTCCCTGAATCGCAGCTCCAACAGCTACTACCTCATCAGGATTAACAGTTTGATTTGGTTCTTTTCCTATTATCTTTTTTACTAAATCTAAAACGGCAGGAATTCTAGATGAACCTCCAACCATTACAACCTCATCAATCTCACTAGTGGAAATTTTTGCATCACTTATAGCTCTTTCAACTGGAGTCTTGCACCTATCTATTAGAGAAGCAGCTAATTCCTCAAACTTTGCTCGAGTAAGATTCAAATCCAAATGTTTTGGACCTTCAGGAGTAGCTGTGATAAAAGGTAAATTTATTTCACTTTGGGTAGCATTTGAGAGCTCAATTTTAGCTTTTTCAGCAGCTTCGGTCAGTCTTTGTAAAGCTTGCTTATCTTGTCTAAGGTCAATTCCCTCATTTGATTTAAAAGTATTAGCTAAATGATCAACTATACATCTATCAAAATCATCACCTCCTAGATGAGTATCTCCCGATGTAGATAGAACTTCAGTTACTCCATCACCAGCTTCAATAACTGAAACGTCAAATGTTCCTCCTCCTAAATCAAAAACAAGAATTTTTTCATTTTCTTTATCCAAACCATATGCTAAAGCTGCAGCTGTAGGCTCATTAACAATTCTAAGAACTTCTAAACCTGCAATCTTTCCAGCATCTTTAGTGGCCTGTCTTTGTGAGTCATTAAAATAGGCTGGAACTGTAATTACAGCCTGTGTAACTTTATCACCAAGGTATTTACCCGCATCATCAGCTAGCTTTCTTAGTACTTGAGAACTTACCTCTTCAGGAGAAAACTGCTTATCCAAGATAGGACATTTTAATTTAACACTAGAACCAGATTTTTCGACAGAATAACTAACTTCTTTAGATTCTTCATTAACTTCATCAACTCTTCTACCAACAAAACGTTTTGCTGAATAAAAGGTATTTTCAGGATTCATAACAGCTTGTCTTTTTGCAATTTGTCCGACAAGTTGATCTTGATTTTTTGTATATGCAACAACTGATGGAGTAGTTCTGAAACCCTCAGCATTTGCTATTACAGTAGGTTTACCACCTTCCATTACCGCGACACAACTATTAGTTGTTCCTAAATCGATTCCTACAACCTTACCCATGGGTAATTTTTTATAATTGTTATTCTCCATAATCGGTCATTAGCGTCATTATTGTTACTCAATGACGGGGTGTGGTTCCCGAACAGGTTGTTATTTTTTAAGAAAGAATTTCTAATCATGATTTCAAGTAAGACATCTTTTATTGCATTAATAGGCAATCCAGTAAGCCATTCTTTGTCACCGATCATGCAAAATGCTGCCCTGAAATATTTAGGCCTAGATTTGATTTATATTGCTATACCTTGCAAAGATGAAGATCTAGAATTAGTTCTGAATTCTTTGAAAAAAATTAATTGCAAAGGTTTAAACATTACAATTCCCCATAAAGAAAAAGTATTTAATCTCTGTAGTGAAATTTCACCTATTGCAAGTAAACTTAAAGCAATTAATACTCTAAAATTAAACTCTGAAAAAGAATGGAGCGCGACTAATACAGACGTAGAAGGATTTATTTATCCGTTAAAAAAATTAAACTTAACAAAAAAAGAATCGATTGTTCTTGGCTCTGGAGGTGCAGCAAGATCTGTTATTCAAGGATTAATAAATTTAAATCTTTCGAGAATAACAGTAGTATCGAGAAACAAATCATCACTAGAAGATTTAATAAAAAATTTTGAGGATCAAATTGAACTTCAGGGTTTATTGAATGATGATAGTCAGGCTCAAAATTTGATTGAAGAAGCAGATTTAGTTGTAAATACAACACCAGTAGGAATGAAAACAACTAACTATGAAATCAACGCTTTGCCATATGGGGAGACTTTCTGGAGATCTCTTAATTCAAAAACAATTGTTTATGATTTAATCTACAATCCTGCTCCAACTCATCTATTGAAATACAGCGCAAACAAAGGGTGCATGACTATCGATGGTTTGCAAATGCTTGTTGCTCAGGGATTGAAATCATTATCATTTTGGACAAATGGCTTGGAAGTGCCTTTTCATATTATGAATGACGCACTCAAAAATTATCTTTAAAATACATGATGCTAATTTTCAGAGAACTGCACTTCATGATGTATCGTTAAAGATGAACAGACGCTCATCACATTAATTTATGAGCCAAAGACCTTGTCTGAAACTATGAACGATCAACAATCTTATTACGAAACCATGTACATCCTCCGCCCTGATATAGCGGAAGATCAAGTAACTAATCACATTGACAAATACAATAAACTTTTAGAAGAATTTGGAGGTGTCATCCTCGATAGTCAAATGAGGGGGAAAAGAAGATTAGCCTATCAAATAGCAAAGCATAGAGAAGGTATTTACGTTCAACTAAGTCACCAAGGTGATGGACAACATATTTTTAAAATTGAAAAAGCAATGAGACTTGGTGAAGATGTTATAAGATATATGACCGTTAAACAAGAAGGGCCTTTGCCAACTCCAAGACCTTCTAAGAATTCGATTCAAACAGATGATAAAAAAAATCCAGAAACAAAAGCTGAATCTAAGGAAAAACAACCTGTAGTAAATGCAGACACATCAACTCCTGGAAAAGAGGATACTGAAACCAAAGAAAATGCAGAATCTTAAATATTAATCTTTTGTTTTTGAATTTAACTCAGCCCATATTTTATTAGACATCCCCCACATATAAATAAAACCCTCAGCTAAAGAATGTTTAAAAACATCATCTTTGCTATAAGTTGCCAAATCCTCCCTGTAAAGTGAATTATTTTCCGACATTCTCCCAATGACTATTGCGTTCCCCTTATGAAGTCTAATCTTTACTCTTCCATTAACTGAAGTTTGAGTAGATGAAATAAATGCTTCTAAACTATCTTTAAGAGGTCCAAACCAAAAACCTTGATAAACTAATTGACCCCATTTTTTTTCCACTATTCCTTTAAAGTCAACAACATCCGGATTTAATGTAATGCTTTCTAATTCTTTGTGAGCTTTGATTAAGAGTAAAAGGCCAGGGGTTTCATAAATCTCTCTACTTTTAATTCCTACTACTCTGTCTTCAATCATATCTATTCTTCCAAAACCATGCGCCCCTGAAAGATCATTTGCTTTTTGAATAATATCTACTGGAGTTAAAAATTCATCGTTAATTCCAACTGGAAACCCATTTTTAAAAACAATTTCTACATCTTGAGGGGAATCAGGTGAATTATCAATTGATGATGTCATCGCAAATATATCTTCAGGTGCTTCTTGCATTGGGTCTTCTAAGATCCCTGCTTCAATACTCCTACCAAGTAAGTTAACGTCTATTGAATATGGTGATTTTTTTGATACTGGTGCTGGAATACCAAATTTTTCTCCATACACTATTGCCTCTTCCCTACTCATATTCCACTCTCTTGCAGGAGTAATTATTTTCAAATCAGGGCCTAAAGCATTAATTGCTAAATCGAATCGAACTTGATC
>CABYNZ010000016.1 GCA_902520485.1 uncultured Prochlorococcus sp.
TAGGAGGCTCAGGAGGTATAGAAGCTGTAGCTTGTATACTTTCTTTGACACATAATTTTATCCCTCCTACAATTAACTACGTCAATCCAGATCCGGAATGTGATCTTGATTATGTACCAAATAATGCAAGAGATGCTCAAGTAGGAGTAGCTCTTTCAAATTCTTTCGGCTTTGGTGGTCACAATGTTTGCCTTGCTTTTAGCAAAATGAATTGAAGACAACCAATTCTGTATTTCCAACTTAACTTATTTTAAAACAATGGTCGCTGCATCTGTCTCATTAGAATCACTTTGTGTAAATAGTATAAGAATGCTTGCTGTAGATGCAGTAAATAAATCCAATAGTGGACATCCTGGATTGCCAATGGGATGTGCTCCTATGGGTTATGCATTATGGCAAAACATACTTAACCACAACCCGAATAACCCAAAATGGTTCAACAGAGACCGTTTTGTATTATCAGCTGGTCATGGCTGTATGCTGTTATATTCCTTACTTCACTTAACAGGATACAAATCAGTTTCTATAGAAGATATTAAAGAATTTAGGCAATGGGGATCAAAAACTCCTGGACATCCAGAAACATTCGAAACTGAAGGTGTTGAAGTTACCGCTGGGCCTCTTGGTGCAGGAATTTCAAATGCAGTTGGTTTAGCAATAGCTGAAACTCACTTAGCAGCTAAATTTAATAAGCCTGACTGCAATATCGTTGATCATTATACTTACGTAATAATGGGCGACGGCTGTAATCAAGAAGGGATCGCATCTGAGGCCTGCTCATTAGCCGGTCATCTTAAACTTGGAAAATTAATTGCACTCTATGATGATAATCAAATTACAATTGACGGGAGAACCGACGTTTCTTTCACCGAAGATGTCTTAAAAAGATACGAAGCTTATGGATGGCATGTACAACATGTTGAAGATGGGAATCATGATGTTAAAGGAATCACTGAAGCTATCGAAAAAGCAAAATTAATTACAGACAAGCCTTCAATTATAAAAATTTCTACAACCATAGGTTATGGTTCTCCAAATAAATCAGATACTGCTGGAATTCATGGAGCAGCTGTTGGAGAAGAAGAAGCTGCATTAACTAGAGAGTTTCTAAATTGGGAATATCCTCCATTTGAAATACCCGATGAAGTATATGCGCATTTTAGAAAATCAATAAACAAAGGTGAAAATTTAGAGAAAGAATGGGATTCTAAATTTGAAGAATATCAAAAAAAATATCCCTCTGAAGGAGCCGAGTTAAAAAGAATGCTAGAGGGTCAATTACCTGAGAATTGGGACTCAGATCTCCCCTCTTATTCCCCTGATGATAAGGGTTTAGCCACCAGAAAGCATTCACAAATATGTTTGGGTGCTCTAGGTCCCAACCTACCTGAATTAATTGGCGGATCTGCAGATTTAACTCACTCTAATTACACAGACATAAAAGGAGAAAGTGGATCATTCCAGCCGCATAGCCCTGAAAAAAGATATTTACATTTTGGCGTACGAGAGCATGCAATGGCAGCTGTACTTAATGGTATTGCCTATCACAATAGTGGTCTTATCCCTTATGGTGGAACCTTCCTTGTTTTCGCCGATTATATGAGGGGCTCAATGAGACTTTCAGCACTTAGCGAATTAGGAGTAATCTATGTCTTAACTCACGATTCAATTGGTGTAGGAGAAGATGGTCCAACACATCAACCCATTGAAACTATCCCTTCTCTACGCGCCATGCCTAACATGCTAGTTTTCAGACCTGGAGATGGCAACGAGACGAGCGGAGCTTATAAGCTTGCTATTCAAAATCGAAAAAGACCTTCTGCCCTTTGTTTAAGTAGACAAGGTATGCCAAATCAAGAAAATACTTCGATCGACAAAGTTGCTCTAGGGGGATATGTGGTTTCCGATTGTGAAGGAACACCAGATCTAATATTTATTGGTACTGGAAGCGAACTGAATCTTTGCATTGAAGCAAGTAAGGAAATTTCAAGCTTAGGTAAAAAAATTAGAGTTGTTTCTATGCCTTGTGTAGAACTTTTTGAAGAGCAAGAAGAATCTTATAAAGAAAGTGTTTTACCTAGTAGTGTGAAAAAAAGAGTTGTAGTAGAAGCTGCCCATTCATTTGGTTGGCATAAATATACAGGTTTTGATGGAATTTGTATTACTATGGATAGATTTGGTGCATCAGCACCAGGTGGAGAATGTATGAAAAATTTTGGATTTACAGTCGAAAACGTAGTTAATAAAACGAAAGAAATTCTATAATTACTAATTGATAATTACACTGAAGTATTGCATTCTTCAAGCTTATCTTTTAACTGATCAAGAGATTCATCAGAAATCTTTGAATTCATTGGACAATGTTTAGGGCCACACATTGAACAAAACTCTGCCTTTTTAAAGATTTCTTCAGGCAGTGTTTCATCATGGTACTGCTTTGCCCTTTCCGGATCTAATGAAAGTTCGAATTGTTTATTCCAATCAAAGTTATACCTTGCATGACTAAGTTCATCATCTCGATCACGAGCTCCAGCTCTATGTCTTGCTATATCAGCAGCGTGAGCAGCTATTTTATAAGCAATTAAGCCTTCTCTCACATCTTCTGCATTTGGTAGACCTAGATGTTCTTTTGGCGTTACATAACATAACATAGAAGTCCCATACCATCCTGCCATCGCCGCCCCAATAGCACTTGATATATGGTCATAGCCAGGGGATATATCTGTCACTAATGGACCAAGCACATAAAATGGGGCTTCTGAACATTCTTCCATTTGCTTTCTTACATTAAACTCAATTTGATCCATAGGTACATGACCAGGACCTTCAACCATTACTTGAACATTATGTTCCCATGCTCTTCTAGTAAGCTCGCCTAAGGTCTTCAATTCAGCTAGCTGAGCATCATCAGAAGCATCATGCAAACATCCAGGCCTTAGTGAATCTCCTAAAGAAAAAGTACAATCATATTTTTTGAAAATCTCACAGATATCATCAAACCTTGTATAGAGAGGATTTTGTTTAAAATGATGTAACATCCATTGGGCTAAAATACCTCCCCCTCTACTGACAATTCCAGTAATTCTTCCTTTAACTTTTGGCAAATGCTCTATTAATAGACCAGCATGAATAGTTTGATAATCTACTCCCTGCTGACAATGTTTTTCAATAATATGAAGAAAATCATCTTCTGTTAGTCTATCTATTGAACCATGAACACTTTCTAAAGCTTGATAAACAGGAACAGTTCCTATGGGAACAGGAGATTCTTGAATAATTGCTTGTCGGACTTCATCTAAATTGACTCCTCCCGTAGAAAGATCCATAACCGTATCAGCACCATACTTAACAGCAAGTTTGAGCTTTTCTACTTCTTCATTGATATCACTTGCATTAGGGGAAGCACCAATATTGGCATTAACTTTGCATCTAGAAGCAATACCTATAGACATTGGCTCAAGATTCAAATGATTAATATTAGCTGGAATAATTAATCTTCCTCTTGCTACTTCTTCCATTATTAAAGAAGAAGGAAGATTCTCTTTTTTGGCAACAAAATCCATTTCTTCAGTGATATATCCATTTCTCGCAAAGTTCATCTGAGTTACATTGTCTTTACCTAGGCGAGGCTTAATCCAAGAACTTCTCATAATTTCTTAATTTTTAAAAGTGTTATTACTAAAGTTTGATCAAATCTCAACTTCCCTGCATCGAAATTAATGATTCAGGTTCAAAGGGTATGATCTCAGCTAAGTTAAATTTCTTAGCACCCCTAGTATTTAATTTATTAATAGCTCTTTTCTAAAAATAAGTCATCTCATATTGCGTGAAAATAAATAAAATTGTTTTATTTATTTTTTTGATAAGACTTTATCTTTTTTAAAATATTTTTTCTATCCAATTGTCTGCTCATACCCCTCTCCAAAATAATTACAATCCCCATTAGGCCAATAGGTAAATAAAAAATCTTCTTGGAATTATCCCTAAATATTAATCCGATGGCAGATATAAAAATCATGAAAGGAGCTACAAAAGATAAAATAACTCTTTTATTAATTTTCATTTGCCAATAGTATTAATTTTTTCATTGTTTAATTTTACTATGGATTCTGTTATCACTTTAATTCCAACAGCAATAGCTCTTTCATCCGGATCAAATTTAGAACTATGAAGAGGAGCACATCCATTGGAACTAGAAACCCCAAGCCTAAACATAGCTCCAGGAATTTCATTTAAGAATTCAGCGAAATCCTCAGCTCCTAATGATGGTTTTTGTAATTCGATTACATTTTCTTGACCCAAAACCTTAATTCCCGAATCTCTAAGAACTCTATTAATTTCAGGATTATTATTAACTGCCGGAGTGATTTCTCTAAATATTACTTTTGCTTCAGCTCCGCAACTATTAGCTAAAGAAGTGATATTTTCATTGAGCCAATTACCAATATTCGTAAATACTTTACGATTAGTGCATCTAACAGTACCAATTAAATTAACCTTTTCTGCGAGAACATTGAATGCATTGCCACCATTTATTTTTCCAAAAGTTATTACTACTGGATCTAGAGGGTCTAACTTCCGTGTTATTGATTCTTGAATTCCCGAGATAACTTTTGAGGCCGCCCAAATAGCATCAACTCCTTCATGAGGTCGAGCACCATGGCCTGATTTTCCTTTAATATCAACATTAAGTTCTCCAGCAGCTGCAGTTAAACTTCCCTCTTTAATGCCAATAGTCCCTACGGATAAATCGGGATAGACATGAACTCCAAAAATATGGGTTAAACCATTAGTTGCACCATCCTTAATCATCCATCTAGCTCCACTGGCAATTTCTTCAGCAGGCTGAAAAATTATCCGAGTCCCAAAATTTAGTTTTAAATCCTTAATAATTTTTGCGACACCCAATCCAATCGAGATATGCAAATCGTGCCCACAGGCATGCATAACACCATCTACTTTTGAAGAAAAACTTAATTTAGTTTCCTCAAATATTGGCAAAGCATCCATATCCACTCTTAAACCTATAATACCTTTATCTAGGGGGCCAAAATCAGCTACAACTCCAGTCCTGCCTATAGATTCTCTAACATTCCAACCAATATCTTTTAAAAAACCACTGATCAAAATCGCTGTTTGATTTTCAAGTCCACTTAATTCCGGATGTTCATGGATATGTCTTCTTAAGTTAATGAGTTCATCATTAAACGAATCAATTTTTTTGTGTAAATGATCTCTATGCATTACTTATTTTAAATCGATAAAATTCATTAAATCTTTAATTGGTTGAGGAGGCCATCTTCTTATTTTTTTTAACCATTCTTCATCACTATATCTAGGATCTAATTCAGTTACCGCTATCCAATTACTCTCTGCTTTACCAGCTTCACCATTAAACCAATTCAAAGCTGTTAAAGCTGCCCTAGCATCTGCAAAAGTTGGATAACGTCTAATTAACTTTATTAATTCTTTTTCAGCTTCATCAATATTTCCCAACTGGAAATCTGCTAACGCCAAACTTGACCTAGCCATGGCAAATCCTGGATTATATAAAGCAGCTTTTGAGAATAAATCTCTTGCTTTATCCCAATGGTATGTAGATCCTTCGACGTTAGCTAAATTATATAGTGCAGAGAAATTTTTGCTATCTAGGGAAATAACGAACATATAATCCTTTTTCGCTTGCGACCATAAACCCAATGCTTCCTCAGCAATCCCCCTGTTAATGTAAGGATCTATTTCACTAGGATTCAAACTTATTGCCTTATTTTGGTCATCTATTGATCCCTTAACATCTCCTACAACAAGTCTTACATTTCCTCTATTGCTAAAACCTGCAGCATCATCAGGATAAGAATCTAGATATTGATTCCATTCTTGTAAAGCGAGATTAAATTTTCCGCCTGAACTAAGATCTAACGCATTTTTAAACAAATCCTCTCTCGAAGATAATGAATAGCATGGTGCAATATAAAAAATATTGATAAAAATAAAAATTAATAAAAAACAAACCTTAACTTTTTTAAAAGTTATCATCTTTTGAATCAATGTACTTTTTTCCTAAAGCAGTAAGCAATCTTCCTCGAGGAGTTCTCGTGAGAAAACCAATTTTAATAAGATATGGCTCAACAACAAATTCTAACATTGAAGAATCATCTCCCAACCCAGATGCAATTGAATCAAGGCCAGTTGGAATATTATTATTTTGGTTAAGAAAAGATAAATAATGTCTATCTAAAGAATCCAATCCTTTTTCGTCTATTTGGTAAGAATTTAAAGCTTTTTTTATTAAATTCACTGAGATAGTATTAGTTTTCATAACAACTTGAGCATAATCTCTAACTCGTCTTAATAATCTTAAAGCAATTCTTGGAGTCCCTCGAGATATCTTTGCTAAATCATAAGATGCTTCATCTTCTAAATTGAGGTTTATTAATCGGGAGAAATTAACAATAATTTGTTTTAATTCATCACATGTATAGAATTCAATTTTCTGAGATATCCCAAATCTGTCTCTTAGAGGTGCACTTATTGAGGCTAATTTAGTTGTCGCGCCAATCAGAGTAAACCTAGGAAGATTAATTGTTCTGCAACGGGCTCCTCTATTAGCTCCCATAGTTAAGTCAAGTCTAAAATCCTCCATTGCAGAATATAACAACTCTTCAGTTAACCTATTTAAGCGATGTATCTCATCGATAAATAAAACTTCACCTTCTTTTAATCCAAGAAGTAAACCTACAATATCTCTTGGTCTTTCAATTGCTGGTGCAGTTGCAATCCTACATTTTGTATTCAATTCATGGGCTATCAAAAAAGCAAGAGTAGTCTTACCTAGACCAGGCTGTCCATATAAAAGAGTATGCTCCAAAGGTTCTTTTCTAATAATTGAAGCATCTATAGCTATTCTTAAAGAAGATTTAAGTTGTTCTTGGCCAATAAATTCTTTTAAATTAAGAGGCCGGGCTAAGTTCATATTATTATTTCTCTTTTCTTCTGGAATGTTTTTTGAATCAACTAGCCTAAGTTCTTTTTTACGAAAAGAAAAGTCATTATCGCCTATATTGGAAGAAATTATTGCCATAATGAAAGGTTAATTGCAATTGTTCTGAGTAGAAAGATTTTTTAAAACTAAAATGGCAAAAAATTCAAACAAAGTTAAAAAAAATACTAATAAAGCAAATAATTTTAAACTTCTAGCTGATAATAGATATGCAAAATTTCAATATGCAATATCTGAAACAATCGAAGCTGGAATTGAGCTTTTAGGGACTGAAGTAAAGTCTATTAGAAACGGAAAAGCAAATTTAAGAGACGGATACTGTTCATTCAGAGATGGTGAGATCTTATTATTAAATGTTCACATTTCACCACATAAAAATGTGGGATCTTTCTTTAGTCATGATCCACTAAGAAATAGAAAGTTGCTACTACATAAAAAAGAAATAATAAAAATGAAATCTAATACTGAAAAAAAAGGAATGACTATTGTTCCATTATCTCTTTATTTAAAAGGCTCATGGATAAAACTAACTATTGGAGTTGGTAAAGGGAAAAAATTACATGACAAACGACAAGATGAAAAACAAAAAAGCATAAAAAAAGAAATCAACTCTGCACTAAAAAGATAAAAGATTAGTCAGAATTATTTAAAGTATCAATCTAAACTTACTGAAGTTGGAGGTGGGGAAGGATCTGGATCTGCAATTAGCATATGCTGCAATACAGTTTCTGGCCTCTCACTATCTCTCCAGCGAATTTTGTATGCAGGCATTTTTGTACCTCTACTCGTAGTTTGCTCTACTGGTTCAATAACCCATCCTCTTCTTGATCGGCCTTGAGGATTTCTTTTTACTACTGCATCCGCGTGTTTGAAACGGAAACCAACACGTTCACCACTCATTTAAAAATTTCGTATTGGATTAATTTATCTATTTTACTTCATTCGAGGGTAATTTTTAACTTTTTTTGGAAGTTATTTCTGGTTTTAACAATGGGAAAGGGATTACATCTCTAATCGATGCGCTATTAGTAATTAACATAATTAGCCTATCAATGCCTATACCTAATCCTCCCGTAGGCGGCATGCCAATCTCTAAAGCATTTAAAAAATCTTCATCTATACAGTGAGCCTCAAGATCTCCTTCATCTCTAAGAGATTGCTGTAATTGCATTCTTTCTCTTTGATCTACTGGATCTATCAACTCACTAAACGCATTTGCCAGTTCTCGACCAACAATGAATAATTCAAATCTCTGAACTATTTCTTTATTATCATGATGAGGCCTAGCTAAAGGAGAAATTTCAACAGGATAATCAATAACAAAAGTGGGTTCTATAAGTTTTGATTCTACTTTTTGCTCGAAGACCTCATTTAAAAGTCTTCCCATAGTATTTACTTTATTAGAACAATCAACATTGATATTTTTAACGGCTTGTTTTGCTGCTAGAAAGTCTCCACTGAAAGAATCAAAATCAATCCCTGTATATTTTTTGACAATAGCTTTCATGGATATTCTTAACCAAGGCTTAGAAAAATCAATTTCTTTATTTTGATAATTTATAATTAAAGATCCACATGCATCAGCTACGATATCTTTAATTAATTCTTCAGTTAAATCCATCATATCTACATAATCAGAATAAGCTTCATAAATTTCCACTGAGGTGAATTCTGGATTATGCCTTGTACTTATCCCCTCATTACGGAAGATTCTTCCCAATTCATAGACTTTCTCAAAACCTCCAACAACCATTCTCTTTAAATGTAATTCTGTAGCTATTCTTAAATACAACGGAATATCTAATGTATTGTGATGAGTTATAAATGGTCTTGCTTCAGCACCACCAGCTTCAGATTGCAGAATTGGAGTCTCTATCTCTAAAAAATTTCTATTATCTAGCCATTTTCTTATAAAACTTATACATTTCGCTCTGGTTTTAAATACATTTTTAGAGTGAGGATTTACTATTAAATCTAAATAACGTTGTCTATATCTTTTTTCAATATCAGTCAATCCATGCCATTTATCTGGGAGAGGTTGTAATGATTTGGATAACATTTCCCATTTTTCTACTTTAATTGAAAGCTCACCTTTATTAGTTTTTTTAATAGTTCCATAGACTCCTATCCAATCACCAATATCTACTATTTCCTTGAGATCTTCAAAAGAAAGTAATTTTTGATTTTCTAAATTGAAATTAATAATCCTTTTATCTAGATAAAGCTGAATCTGACCTTCTTGATCGCTTATTGTGAAAAAGGCAATTTTGCCCATTACCCTTTTTGCCAGAACTCTACCAGCAATAGAAACACTGAAGTCTTCCTCTTGACCATTTTCTAGATGATCAAATTTTTGAATAAGAAAGCTGATAGTATGTGATACCTTAAAGCTCTGTGCGTAAGAAGCAAATCCTTTATTCACGAGTGAACTAGCTTTTTGTAAGCGCGCTTCTTTTATTTCAGACAAAATTTATTTAAATATATTTGTTTTATTTAATCAAATTATCAGACTATTGCTCAACTTGCCAAAGATGTTGCTGTTTCGCCAACTCTCTGAGATGCGTAACCAATCCCTCTTACGGTTAATATTAATTCTGGATTTCTTGGATCTGGTTCCAATTTACCTCTTAGTCTTGCAACATATACATCTACAACTCTTAAATCTGCCGCTCTACGAGGAGGATAGCCCCACAGCTGTTCCAAAATTTCTGCTCGAGGAACAACCTTACCAGGTTCGTCAAATAATAACTCTAGGAGACTAAATTCAGTATAAGTTAGACTAATTCTATCTCCAGCTCTAGAAACTTGTCTGCGATTAGTATCAACAACTAAACTTCCAAATTTCATAACTCCTTTGCCTGAAGGAACTTCTTTGGTTTCAGTAACCGATACAGTTGGTCCCATTCTTCTCAAAATTGTAGCTATTCTGGCCTCTAACTCTTTTGGGCTAAATGGTTTAGATAAGTAATCATCAGCTCCTAAATCCAAACCAGCAACTCTCTCTGAAATAGCCTCTAGAGCGGTTAAAAATATTATTGGTACTACTGACTCAGCTCTAATTCTTCTACAAACAGCAAAACCATCCATTTTTGGAAGCATAACATCAAGAACTATCAAATCTGGGGAATCCCTATGAAAAGACTCAAGAGCTTCTTCGCCGTTAGTGGCTGAATATACCTGATATCCTGCTAGTTGAAGCCTAGTAACCAATACCTTCAAAACTGCTGGTTCATCATCAACAACTAAAATTCTTGCTTTTGACATAGTTTAAAAAAGATTTCTCGATATTTCAAAGCAAAGAACTATTGCATTGAACATTTATTCTAACAATTAAAAATATAACATTACGAACCCTCAAAGAGATATTCCTTAGGTTTACAAAAATTTCAATTAATTTGAAGATATAAATTTTTTTAAACACTTTCTACTTCTTGGCGAAATTTATTACTACAAATATCTTCTTGAAAATTTAAATATTCTTAAAAGTTGGGAGCAAATAAAAGGAGCAAACAAACCTGTCAAAAATACTTCAGCTAAGATATTTTTGACACTTGGAATCATGATTAAAATATTACCATCTGAAAAATTTCTAAACAAAATTTGTAAAAAATAAAGTATCCCGCATAAAAAACTTGCAAAAGAACAAATTAAACCGTACCGAAAATGTCCCAACAAAATATCACTATGTAATTTAATTCTCCCAAACAAAAACCCGCAAAAAATTAAGCCTGGTATTTGAGTAAAACTATCATCTAAAGTTAGAGAATCTAAAATTAGACCTAAAAACAAACCAAATATTAATCCATTGATTGATCCATTAATCATTGACCAAGGCAATAACCAAAATAACGGCCAATATGGCTGAACGCCTAAAAATCCAAGCCAATTAGGATGCCATAAAAAAATAATTGGGATAAGAATAAAGCTTATTATGGATAATTTTGAAAAAAATTTATTCATTAAATTTTTACTTTCAAAATTTGCACCCAATCAATTACATGAGGTTTCGCCAAAAGTAAAATTTTTGCCGTTTTTTTTGATTTCAATTTCTCATCTATAGATTGGACAATACCAATAGGGATATTTGGAGGTAATAAAGTACTAGCAGGAGATGATGATACAAAATCTCCAACTTTAATATCAGCATTTTTTGAATAAAGTATTAGGCTAGGATAATCATCTCCTGAACCCACCAGTAATCCGTTAATTTGGATTCTATCCACCCAAACGCCTAACTTACTTTCTGGAGAAGTTACTAAAATTACCGAGGAAGTGAATAAAGAAGTTTCCTTTACTCTGCCTAATAATCCACCTGGACCAATCACAATATTACCAATTTCTACTCCATCCTTTGAACCTTTGTTTAAAATAATTTGTCTCCACCAACTGCCTGTTTTTCTCGAAATTACAGCAGCTGAAATATTTTCTTTATTAGATGATTCTTGAAGAGATAAGATTCGCCGCAATCTTAGATTGTCTTTTTTAAGAAGATTTAACTTTATTAAATATTCTTGGTCGATACTCTTAAGAACAATTTCTTTTTGAAATTGACCAGGCCAAAAAGGCTTTGAAATAAAATAATAAAAATCCTTAAAAAAAGATCCTTTTGATATCCTTACAAAAGCTAAAAATAAAAAAGTCGCAAGGAATATCCAATTTTTCTTTTTATGCCACCAACGATTAGTAGATATTCGTCGGATACCTAACATAATATTAATCTCTTACAGCATTTCTTAGGAATTCTGGAGTGTCAACAACTCTTTTCAGTTTTTTAAAATCATCCAATACCTCTCCACAACCATTTACTACGCAAAGCAGTGGATTTTCTGCTATGTGAGTAAAAATTCCTGTTTCATCACTTAATAAATCATTAATGCCTCTCACTAAAGCTCCACCTCCTGCAAGCATAATCCCCCTATCAACAATGTCTGCAGCAAGTTCAGGAGGGGTTCGCTCTAAAGTTCTTTTTACAGCTTCCACTATTTTGCTAAGTGTTTCAGCCATAGCTTCCCTGATTTCTCCTGATGTCAAAGTGACTGATCTAGGTAGACCAGATAAAAGATGTAAACCTCTAACCTCTAAAGTAGTTTTATCAAAATCATCATCTGGAAATGCAGATCCAATTTTAATTTTAATATCTTCTGCAGTTCTTTCTCCAACAACTAAATTATGAACTTTTTTAAGATATAGGGCAATTGATTCATTTATTTCATCACCAGCAATTCGAACAGATTCACTCAATACAGTTCCACCTAAACTTAATACTGCAACCTCAGTGGTACCTCCACCAATATCTACGATCATAGTTCCAATTGGTTCAGTTACTGGTAATGATGCTCCTATTGCAGCTGCAACGGGTTCATCAATTAAGTAAACTTCTCTAGCTCCTGCTAATCCAGCTTCTCTGACTGCTCTACGCTCAACGCTAGTAACTCCACTTGGGATGCCAATCACTATTCTTGGGGCTACTATACCCTTACCTTCGTTACATTTTTGAATAAATGTTTTTATCATTTGTTCTGCAGCATCGAAATCTGCGATAACCCCATCCCTTAGTGGTCTTACGGCTCTTATATTGCCAGGAGTCCTTCCAAGCATTAACTTTGCTTCTCTACCAACAGCTAATGGAATTCCTTCTTCTAAATCCATAGCTACTACAGAAGGCTCTTGTAAAACAACGCCCTTTCCTGATACGTGTATGAGAGTATTGGCCGTTCCCAAATCTATGCCAATATCTCTAGAAAATTTAAATCTGTTAAAAATCACAATAAAAATACTTTTATAAATAATATATCTATTTTTTAGTAAGCTCCCAGAATTCTTTCATTTAGTTATGAATAGCACGTAAAACTTTGAGCAAAAACTGAAAATATGAGTAGTATTAAAAAAAAAATTTATGGAAATTAACACTATTAACCTAGTTGGCAGAGCAGGAAGAGAACCAGATGTCAGATATTTTGAATCTGGAAGTATCGTAGCAAATTTCACGATTGCAGTTAACAGAAGAGGCAGAGATGAAGAACCCGACTGGTTTAATTTAGAGATATGGGGCAAGCAAGCACAAATAGCCGCAGATTACGTTAAAAAGGGTTCTCTAATTGGAATTACAGGAAGCTTTAAAATTGATAGTTGGAAAGATAAAAATACTGGGGAAGAAAGATATAAACCAGTTGTAAGGGTAGATAGATTAAACTTACTAGGCTCTCGAAAAGAGTCCGATAATAACCAATATTCTAATAATAATAACTCTAGTGATATCCCTTTTTAAACTCGTTTTCTTAAAAATCTAATAAGTATTCTGATAAAAAAATATAAGAGAATTAAAATTAAAATTGGCTTTACAAAATATTTGATTTGATCTAAGTAAGTTTCAATGATTAGATAATTTTCACCAAATAAATAACCTGCATAAGTTAAAAGTGTTACCCATATCAAGCTCCCAAATGTAGTCCAAATCAAAAATTTTCTTAATGGCATAAGTTCTATGCCTGCAGGAACTGAAATTAAAGTTCTTATGCCAGGTACTAATCGGCCCCAAAAAATTAAAGAAACCCCGTATTTATCAAACCACCTTTTACTTTTACTTAAATCATTTGAAGAAATACCCAGATATTTTCCCTTTTTATCTAGGAAATTTGAGAGTCTTTTTTCATTTACTAATCTACCTAAATAATACCAAGGCAATGATCCTAAAGTAGTCCCAAGTAATCCCCAAAAAACTAAAATATAAAAATTTAATTTTTGTTGATATACGAAAAAACCCCCCAATGGCATAATGATTTCTGAAGGAATTGGGGGTATTATGTTTTCTAAAAACATAGCCAAACAGATAGTGAGGTATGCAATTATTGAATTCTTTTCAACAGCCAAACTAATATAATCTGGGATTGATGTAAGGAAATTTACAAAAATTAAACTCACACTTAATATCTATAAAGCTCTGGTTTGTAAGGTCCTTCTACAGAGACATTAATATAGTCAGCTTGTTCCTTGGTTAATTTTGTTAATTTTGCACCAATTTTATCGAGATGTAATCTAGCTACCATTTCATCTAAATGTTTTGGTAAAACATAAACTTCTTTAGCATATTTTTCTGACTTATTGAAAAGTTCAATTTGAGCTAGTACTTGATTAGTAAAAGAATTACTCATAACAAAACTTGGATGACCAGTGGCACAACCTAAGTTCACTAATCTTCCTTCTGCTAAAAGAATTATTTTGTTGCCACTCGGTAAAGTTATGTGATCAACCTGCGGCTTAATATTTTCCCATGGATAATCTTTCAATGAAGCCACATCAATTTCATTATCGAAGTGGCCGATATTACAGACTATGGCCTCATCTTTCATCTTGACAAGATTTTCGTTTGTTATTACCTGATAGTTCCCAGTTGCTGTAACAAATATATCTATATCTTCAACAACATCGTCTAGTGTAACGACGCTAAAACCTTCCATTGCCGCTTGAAGAGCACAAATTGGATCAACTTCAGCAACTTTTACAATTGCGCCAAGTCCTCTTAGAGACTGGGCTGAACCTTTACCTACATCTCCAAAACCCATTACTAAAGCTACCTTCCCAGCAATCATCACATCAGTGGCACGCTTTATGCTGTCAACTAAAGATTCTCGACAGCCATATAAATTATCAAATTTGCTCTTGGTTACTGAATCATTAACGTTTATAGCAGGGAAAGGTAAAGCATTTTGCTTTTGAAGTTGATAAAGTCTTGCAACCCCCGTTGTAGTTTCTTCAGTAACACCAATGATATTACTCTTAATTCTAGAATAGAACTCGCTATCTTCTTCCAACTTAGATTTAATAGAATTGAATAAAGCAATTTCTTCTTCATTACCGGGACTATCTAAAACAGATAAGTCTTTTTCTGCTTTACTACCGAGAATCAATAACCCAGTTGCATCTCCCCCATCATCAAGAATCATGTTTGGAGAATCTGAACCCCAATCAAGAATGTAGTGGGTATATTGCCAATATTCGTCAAGAGTCTCACCTTTTTTTGCGTATACAGAAATTCCTTTATCTGCGATAGCTGCAGCCGCATGATCTTGAGTTGAAAATATATTGCATGAAGCCCATTTTACTTCTGCACCAAGATCGACAAGAGTTTCTATTAATACTGCTGTCTGTATAGTCATATGAAGACTTCCGGCTATTTTTGCACCTTGAAGTGGCTTTTCTGATTGATATTTATCTCTAAGAGCCATTAATCCAGGCATTTCCGTTTCTGCGATTTTAATTTCTTTACGACCAAAATCTGATAAAGCGATATCTGCAATTACGTAATTTGGTGTAGAGATCTTGACTGAATTTGCGACAAACATTTCTAGTAAATACATTTACTATTAAACTATAAGTGATTTTTGTGTAATTTTTGTGTTTGTTGGGAATTTAAAAGAGACTGTAAATTTAGGAAAAAAACTCTCACAAAAATTAAATCCCCAATCAACTGTTTTATTACAAGGTCCAATTGGGGCTGGAAAAACTTCATTTGTTCAAGGAATTGCTAAAGGCTTATCAATCTCTGAAGACATTACTAGCCCTACATTTGCTTTATCGCATCACTATAACTCCGGAAAAATTCCACTAATTCACCTTGATTTATACAGGTTAGACAATGTTTCTTCCGCAAAAGAAGTTTTTTTTTCAGAAGAAGAAGAGGCAATACAAAGACAAGCTATTTTAGTTATTGAGTGGCCAGAATTAATAGAACCAGTTATTGATAATTTCTGGAAAATAGAAATTAGTTACGCAAAAAATTATGGAAGACACTACAAAATAAGAGATCCCAAAAATTTACTAACTTTCTCATAATATGGCTGTTGCTCGATGGCGCCTTCACCAAGACAAGTTAGTAATCCACAAACACCTGCGAACTTAATACAATCTTCTATCTCTATTTCATTTTTAGGATAGCCTGAAGAAATTAATTTTGAAATTAATCCAGCCAGAAAAGCATCGCCTGCCCCAGTTGTATCAACAATTTTTTTTGAATTAGGAGTTTTGGTAATTCCCTGGAATCCATTGATATACCATACAACAGGATTTTTTCCATCAGTTATTATTACATCTGGTCTATTAGACAATTGTTGAGATATTTGCAAGGGATTTTTATCCTCAAAAAACAAAGTTGCTTCTTCCTTAGCAAGTTTTAAAACATTTGAATGATTTAAAAATTTCTTGATTAAATTAATTCTCGCGGCTTTACTCATTTCTGATGAAAAACTTGAATGATCCCAAAAAACCTCTCTCCAATTCAAATCAATAACTATTTTGACTTCAAATTTTTTAGCCTGTTCAAGAAGAAAAAAAATAGTCTCTGATGATATTGGAGATGATAATAAAATCGTTCCCGTAACCAAATATTTTGTTTCTAGAAAACATTTTTCCAAATTTAAAATTTCTTTTTCGATTAATTTCATACTTAAAGCTTCGTCAGCAAAGTATAAGTTAGAACTTTCTTCAAATCCTGAAAAAAAACGATCTCCAAATTGATCTCTTTCTACATTAACCACGCGAGTAGATGAATCATTATCTAATTGCAAGAAATCTAAATTAACGTCCAATTCATTAAATTGCATAATAAATTTTTTTCCATGATCATCACTACCCAAAGTTCCTATAAATATTGAATCTATTTTTAATTTTCTTAATGCACAAGAAACATTCGCCGGCGCACCACCCAAAAAATCTGTAAATCCCTGATTTGACTTATTTCTGATTCTGTCTATTAAGGCCTCTCCAATGCATATGACCTTTTTCTTTTTCATAAAATCAACGCTTTTTCTTAACTAAGAATAATTTATTAAAAACAAATAATTTTTTTTTGAATTAAAGTTTAATTAAAAATATACTCACTGTGTCTTTAAATCAATCTGAAACTTGGAAGTGGAAAAATTGGGAAATTTCTTGGTCTTTATCAAAAGAATCTACTACTGAAAAAGATATTAAAATTTTATTAATTCATGGATTTGGCGCATCAAAAAACCACTGGAGACATAATCAAGATTTTCTGGGTAAATTTTCTAACTGCTATTCAATAGACTTACTAGGATTCGGAGAGAGCAGTCAGCCTTGTGCTTTATTAGATTACGAACCTGATAAAAAAAACTCAATTAAATATTCATTTGACTTATGGAGTAATCAAATATCAACATTTTGTGCAGAGGTAATAAAATCTCCTGTTTACTTGGTAGGAAATTCAATTGGTGGTGTTATTTCATTGAAAGCGGCTGAAATCCTCAAAGATAATTGCAAAGGCGTCATTTTGATTGATTGTGCACAAAGAACTATGGATGATAAACGTTTAAAAAAAAGCGATATCTTAATGAATCTACTGAGACCCGTCCTTAAAACGATAGTCAGACAAAGAGTAATAAGTAATACACTTTTTACAAGAGCTGCTAATCCAAAAGTTATAAAGAAAATACTTGAACAAGCTTACCCTTCTGGAAAAAATATCGATAATGAATTGATTGAAATACTATATCAACCCTCTCAAAGGGAAAATTCTAAAGAAGCATTTCGTGGTTTTATTAACTTATTTGATGACTATCTTGCTACTGACCTTTTCAATAAAGTTTTGGCTCCAATCCAATTGATTTGGGGTGAGAAAGACCCTTGGGAATCTTTAAATGAAGCAAGGAAGTGGCAGAAGCAATTCAGGAATATTAAAAGATTAGATGTTATTAATGGGGCTGGTCACTGTCCTCATGATGAAGAACCTGAAAAAACAAATAAGTTAATAAATGAATTTATTCAAGAAACAAAATAAGCTTCTACATTATCACTTAGTCTTCTCAAACCTCTTAATCCATCTCTTTCTAGGTTTCTTACTCTATCTCTACTTATCCCTAGTACCCTTCCTATACCTGTAAGAGACATTGGCTCATCACCATCCATTCCATATCTCATTCTTAAAACTCTACATTGCAGATCAGGCAATTGATGTAAAAGAGAATGCAAATCCCCTCTCATACAATCCATCTCTATTTGTTCATCTGGCAAATCCTCCCCTCCTGCAAGTAAATCTAACAAAACTGTATCTTCACCATCACCAACTTTGGTTTCAAGACTAACTGGCTGCCCAGCTTTGCACATCAAATCTTTAACGTCATCTTCGGGAAGCTCTACGTATTTTGCAAGTTCACTTACAGTTGGAGTTCTAGACATTTCTTGGCTAAGCTCTCTTTGACCTTTTTTTAACTTATTCAACATTTCAGTTATATGAATTGGCAGCCTTATTGCCCTACTCTTTTCAGCTATTGCTCTTGTAATACCTTGCCTAATCCACCAATATGCATATGTTGAAAACTTATAACCCCTAGCTGGATCAAATTTTTCAACTCCTCTGACCAATCCAATAGTCCCCTCCTGAATTAAATCTAAAAGTTCCATATTTCTTTTTGTATATTTTTTTGCAACGCTTACTACCAATCTTAAATTCGCAGCGACCATTCTTTCTTTAGCTCTTTGTCCAGCTCTCAATCTTTTTTTTATTATGGAGGTAGATAAATTTAATTTGGTCGATAATTCATCAATACTAGGCTTATCTCCTGTTAATTCAATAATTTCTAATTCTGTTCTTTCAACTTCCATGTACTCTTGAACTTGTCTACCTAGAGTAATCTCTTGCTCATGCGATAGTAATGGAACTCTTCCTATATCTCTTAAATATGAGCGAACAAGATCAACATCATTACTAGCTTTTATACTCGCAATTGACGCTAATTTATTTTCGCTTATTGTTTCAGGAGACATGAAAATTAAATGATGTTTTGTAAACAATACCATTAAGAAATGTAAAGTTAAACAAAAAAATCCACAATTTTACAAAAATGAGAATAAATACCTAGTAAATTTAAACTAATGAAGAGCTTAATAACCATTTTGCTGTACTGAGATAAATAAATACACCGGCAATATCAGTTACAGTTGTAATGAAAGGGGAAGACATTAAAGCTGGATCTAATTTCATTCTGTCAAACAACAAAGGGAGGATTGCGCCTGCAGTAGCAGCTAAAGTTGTAATGGATATTAAACTTATTCCCACAGCAGAAGCGATTAAAGGTCCTTCTCCTTGCCACCAAGCGAAGGGAAATACTACAAGCATCATAAAAACACCTAAAAGAGCGCCTGTAATTGCCTCCTTAAATACTGCCTTGATTGCACCGAGAGACTTTAATTTTTGAGTGCTTAACCCCCTAATGACAACTGTTGAACTTTGAGCGCCAACATTTCCCCCAGTACCTATAAGTAGTGGAATAAATGCAGCTAATAAAACGATTTCTTTTAATATTTGATCATTCATAGCTATAACTTTTGTCGTTAAACCATTTGCCAAAACCAAAATTAATAACCATAAAATTCTTCTTCGAGCTATTGTTAGCAAACTACTTTGGAAATAATCATCCTCATCTCCAGGTTGTACTGCCCCCGCCGCATAAATATCTCTCGTTGCTTCTTGTTCTATAACATCAATTAGATCGTCGACGGTTACTATACCAACCAGTCGTTTTTCTTTATCAACGACTGGGAGAGCTAAAAAATCATATCTTTGTATTGCTCTAGCAACCTCTTCTTGATTGGTATTAGTAGAGATATTAACTACATCTCTGGTCATAACGTCGCCAATTGGCTTAGAAGGATCTGCAGTTACAAGATCTCTTAAAGATAGAATGCCAGTTAGATGTCTTTCTTTATCTGTAACATATAAGCTATAAATGGTTTCAGTGAATGGGGCTCTTTTTCTGACTAAAGAAAGAGCCTCAGCTGCTGTTTGCATCTCTTTAAGATCTATAAATTCTGTTGTCATTAATCTTCCAGCAGTTTCAGGCTCGTATCCAAGTAATTCAGCCGTTACTTTCCTCTCACCAGGACTAAGGGCAGACAAAAATTTTCTTACAACTTTTGCAGGTAATTCATCAAAGAGTTGAACCCTATCATCAGGAGACATTTTTTCAACGATTTCTAAAACTTCTCCCGAGCGAAGTCTTTCTAATAAAGTTTGCTGAACTACTGGGTCTAAATATTCATAGACTTCAATTGCTTCATTTTTTTTTAATAACCGGAATGCTAATGCCTGCAAAATTAGTGGAAGGCTTCCAATAGCATCTGCAATATCAACAGGTTGGGAAGGCTCTAATAATAACTTGGCTTCATCATAATTTCCCGCAATCAGCAATTCCTCAAGTTGAATAGTAATATTTACTCGTGTACTTAAATCTGAAGATAAGGATGTAACTGTTTCAAGATTATTTTCTTGCATAAATATAATCCTCTATCAAAGTAACAACACCATTATATGAAATCTAAGTAATTTTTCTACTTATCCAAAAACCGAAAAACATTGCGAATAAATTTGCAATAGTGATTAAATTTAAAAAAATTATAAATTTTATCCAATCCCCTTGATTCAAAATTTTATACAAAAAAAATATAAATCCACTAAAGGATGTAAAGCATGAAAAAAAACCACTAAATAAAATTTTTTTAATTGAATAACTTAATCTTTTATTTATGAAAAACCCTACTAAAAATGATCCTATTACTGAAATAAAAAAGTTATTATTTATCATTAATCTTAAAAAAGTAGCTAAGTAAGCAGCTAAAACTATGTAAATAAAATTATTTATTTGCACTTTAAAAAAATTGAATAACAAAATATCCCAAATAAAAGAAAACGAAAGAAAAAACTATCACTTCGATATAGTGCAAAAATAATCTCATGAATTTTCTCTTTTTTAATAGTTTAAAGAGTTGATATATAAAGGCAGAAAATGTACTAAAACATCCTAAAAAACCGCTATAAAATAATACTAATATTTCTTTATTAGTAAAATTTAATGCTACTAAAATTCCCAAAAAAAAAGATGATAAAAAATTTACTATTGAAATATTTCTAATATCAACTCCTATACTTTTTTTAAAATTATTGTGTATGAATATTCTCAGTATTAATCCAAAAGTACTACCAATTAAAAGTATAATTAAAGATCCAAAATCCAAAATTTACATTTTAATCCATCCTTTTAATATCTTATTTGGATCATCTAAAAATTTATTAGAAGCTAATTCAACCCTAACCCAAATCTCACTTTTGCTGACTTTCCAACTACGTAGTGCTGATAAAGTTGTACCTACATCAAGAGTCAATAATTTCTTAGCATTTGTTTCAGGGTAAGAATAAAGAGAAGTATTGAAACTCACTATAATTTCATTTGTATCATCAGAAAACTGATTTTGATTTAAACTTTTTTGAATCCCCCCAGCAGGTAATGTAATTGGAGCAATTAAGGCAAAAGTAATTAAGCAAAAATTCTTGAGAAGATTATTAATCATATATCTAAAGTTGCCATATCTAATTTGCTACTATGAGTTTCAATAAATTCTCTTCTTGGTGCAACTTTATCTCCCATTAATATATTGAATATTCTGTCAGCCTCAAGTGCATCTTCGATTTCAACCCTTTTCATCATCCTGGTTTGAGGATTCATAGTTGTATCCCACAATTGTTTTGGCATCATCTCACCTAATCCCTTAAATCTTTGAATATTATAATTTGCGTTTTCTCCAAAACTTTCAATTGTATCCTTTAATTGATTCTCGTTATAACAGTAATTATGATTCTTACCTCTTTCCACTTTATATAAAGGAGGACAAGCAATATAAATAAAGCCTTTCTCAACAAGTTCTCTTTGGTATCTATAAAAAAATGTCAATAGTAAAGTTCTTATATGAGCACCATCAACATCAGCATCCGTCATAATTACAACTCTATGATATCTCAAAGAGCTCTCATCAAACTCCTCTCCCTTTATTCCTAATCCTAAAGCTGTTATTAATGACTGTATTTCTGTATTTTTATAAATTTTAGTATCGTCAGTTTTTTCAATATTAAGAATTTTACCCCTTAGAGGCAAAATAGCCTGAAAATTTCTATCTCTTCCTTGTTTTGCGGAACCTCCAGCCGAGTCTCCTTCAACTATATAAATTTCTGATTCTGAAGGATCTCTAGAACTACAATCTGCTAATTTACCTGGTAAGGTGGAACTTTCTAGAACACTTTTTCTTCTTACTAATTCTCTAGCCCTTCTCGCAGCTTCAGCTGCATTAAATGATTGAATTGCTTTTTCAAGAATCAAGTCCAAAATTCCAGGATTGAATTCCATATATTTTGTAAGAGCCTCCCCAATGAGAGAATCTACAATTCCTCTTACTTCAGTATTCCCTAATTTTGTTTTTGTTTGTCCTTCAAATTCTGGATCTGGAACTTTTACCGATAAAACAACAGTCAAGCCCTCTCTAATATTTTCGCCAGCTAAATTTTTTTCAATATCTTTTCTTTTACCTCTTTTTTTTGCAAGATTATTAAAAGTTCTCGTCAGAACTGTTTTTAATCCTTCAATATGAGTTCCACCATCAATAGTTCTGATATTGTTAGCAAAACCTAAAATATTATCTGAATATACATCTGAACACCATTGCAAAGCGGCTTCTACATAAACATTTTCTTTCTGTGAGTCAACATAAATTATTTCAGGATGAATAGACTCCTTTTCAGCATTCATGTATTGAACATATTCTTTAATGCCTCCTTCATATAAGTAAATTTCTTCTTTGAAAGAACCATCTAATAATTGATTTCTTTCATCTCTAAAGACAATTTTTACTCCACCATTAAGATAAGCTAGTTCTCTTAACCTAGAGGAAAGAAGAGCATATTCGAATTCAATTCCTCCAGAAAAAATCGTTTTGTCCGGTTTGAAACAAATAGTCGTTCCTTTTTTAAAGGGTTTTCCAGACTGTTTTTTAGTTTGCAATTCACCCTTTGATAACCCTTTTTCAAATCTTTGATTAAACTCGCTGCCATCCCTATATACAGTCACATTAACCCATTCGCTTAGAGCATTAACTACAGATATTCCTACCCCATGCAAACCACCTGAAACTTTGTAACCACCACTTCCGAATTTACCTCCTGCATGAAGGACAGTCAGTACAGTTTCTAAAGCACTTTTCCCTGTCCTTGGATGAATATCTGTAGGGATACCTCTTCCATTATCAGAAATTAAAGCAGATCCATCTGCTCTAAGAACTATTTCTATATGATCACAGTGTCCTGCAAGTGCTTCATCAACCGAGTTATCAACTACCTCATATACCAGATGATGCAATCCCCTAGGGCCCGTTGAACCTATATACATTCCAGGACGTTTACGAACTGGTTCTAAACCTTCTAAAACCTGAATTTGTTCGGCACCATAATCATTAGAGATTTTATTAGATCTTTTGTCCTCACTCATTTAATATAAAAAAAATACTAAACTTTTAAAATTTTATTTTCAAAAGTTCTTTCATTTAACTTAACACCGCTATAAGATAAAGGCTCGAAGTCAATGAAAAATTTAATCACTTTAATTATATAGCTAATATTTTTTTCTTCAGAAATTCGTATGTCTTCTCATCCACCTCATGTAATAGTTTTAATTGGGCCCACTGCTAGTGGCAAAACAGAATTAGCTATTGAAATTGCAGAATATTTTAAAACTCGTATACACAATATCGATTCAAGGCAAATTTACAAATCTATGAATATTGGAACAGCCAAGCCATCCGAAAAACAACAAAAACAAATTAGGCATTTTTTGATAGATATTGAGGAACCAGTTCGTCCAATTAATGTAAAACAATTTCAGGCAATTGCTCAAAAATCAATAAAAAAAGAAATAAAGCAAGACAATTTACCTTTTCTTGTTGGGGGAAGTGGTTTGTACATGAACTCAATCACAAAAGGTTTTTTTGTCCCAGATGTCCCTCCTCAAAATGATTTGAGAAAACAATTAGAAGAACTTGGTCAAGAAAAATGTTGGGAGCTGCTAAAAAATTGTGATCCAATTTCAACAAAAAAAATCAATTTTGCTGATCACATTAGAACAATAAGAGCTTTAGAAGTTTTCTACGTAACAGGTAAACCCTTGTCTACTCAAAAATTTCAAAATCCACCTACATGGAAAATTCTAGAGCTTGGATTAGATAGGGATAATTTAAAAGAAAGAATTTTACAAAGAACAAAAAATATGTTTTTATCTGGAATTATCGATGAGACAAACTACCTTATATCTAAGTATGGAGCTGATTTACCAATATTAGAAACCATTGGTTATCGTGAATCAAGGGATGTTTTAAATAACGATTCGACGATTGACGAGGCGATTGAGTTAACTGCTCAAAAGACTATCCAATTTGCCAAAAGACAAAAAACTTGGTTTCGTAATAAAAATAATCCTCTTTGGCTTAATAACAAAAACCTGCTAAAAGATGCAATAATTAAAATAGAGTCCTTTTTAGGATAATTTATAAAAAAATTTTGTTCATCATCTAATCAATTAATTAAATTACACTGAATGCCCCCACGCCCACGCTTTGACCGCCGCGCTCCAGTTAGAGAGCTCCCAAATATTAATGAAAGAATAAAATACCCTCAATTAAGAGTGGTTGATTCAGATGGAAAACAATTGGGTGTTATAGATAGATTAAAAGCATTAGAAATAGCATCTCAGAGAGAACTTGATCTTGTGCTGGTAAGCGAAAAAGCTAATCCTCCTGTTTGCAGAATTATGGACTATGGAAAATATAAATTTGAACAAGAAAAAAAAGCTAAAGAAGCAAGGAAAAAATCTCATCAAACAGAAGTTAAAGAAGTAAAAATGAGGTACAAAATTGATAAGCATGATTATGATGTTCGAATAGGTCAAGCTACTAAATTTTTAAAATCGGGAGATAAAGTAAAATGCACTGTGATTTTTAGGGGTAGAGAAATTCAACACTCAAACTTAGCTGAAACACTTCTTTTAAAAATGGCTAATGATTTAGAAGAGCAATCAGAAGTTCAACAAAAACCAAAAAGAGAAGGGAGAAACATGATTATGTTTTTAAGCCCTCGAAAAACTCCTCTTATTAAAAAAGATGATGGATGAAAATTGTTATCAAAAAAATATGACGGATGTTAAAGTGTCACTGTGGATTAAAGTAAATTAGTCAGGATTTTTCTAAAGTGAGATTTCATATACAACAAGAAAGTGATATTCCTGCATCGACTCAACTATATAATCAAATTTGTTTTGCAATAGCTGCAAGACACTATCCCCCAGGTCACAGACTGCCAAGTACAAGGCAACTTGCGATGCAGACTGGACTCCATCGTAATACCATAAGCAAAGTTTACAGACAACTGGAAATAGATGGAGTAGTGGAAGCAATAGCTGGATCAGGTATCTATGTAAGAGATAATCTTAATAAAAGAGAATTAAAAAAATCATTTTACTCAAAAGATAAAATAAGTAAACCACCAGATCAAGAAGCAAAGAAGGCAATTGATAACTTGATAAATCTTGGATGTACTTTACAAGAAACTAGAGAAATATTTACTAATGAAATTGATTGGCGTATTAAATGCGGATCAAGAATCATAGTCAGTACACCTAGAGAAGATATAGGCGCATCTATGTTAATAGCAGAAGACCTTTCTACAACAGTTAATGTACCAGTAGAAGTTGTTCCTATGGAAGAGTTAGAAAAGGTTTTAAGTAATTCAAATAATGGAACAATTGTCACAAGCAGATATTTTTTACAACCTTTAGAAAAAATTGCCAAACAACATGGAGTTCGCGCTATTGCTGTTGACTTGAGCGACTTTCAAAAGGAATTAAAAATCCTCAAAGAATTAAATGCTGGAAGTTGTGTAGGCATTGTTAGTATAAGTCCTGGTTTATTAAGGGCGGCAGAAGTTATCATACATAGCATGCGCGGTAATGAATTAATGCTTATGACCACAATCTCGGATAATAACAGTAGATTACTATCACTTTTAAAGGCTTCAAACCATATAGTATGTGATGGGCCAAGTTTATCAGTTGTAGAAAATACACTGTTAAAAAATCGTTCTCAGCTTATGAGATTACCTCAAGTAATATGCGCTAAAAATTATTTAAGTATCGAAACAATAAATCAATTAAAAAAAGAAATAGGAGTCGTTAATTAGACCAAGATGCTAAGAACTTTTAAATCAGATATAGAAATTATCAAAGAGAGAGATCCTGCAGCTAGAGGCATATTAGAGATATTTCTTTGCTACCCAGGGTTTCAATCAATAGTTATTCATAGGTTTACTCATAAATTATGGCAATTAAAGATTCCTTTGATTCCCCGCTTACTTAGTCATCTTAATAGGCTTGCAACAGGTATTGAAATCCATCCTGGGGCAAAAATTGGTAAAAGGGTTTTCATAGACCATGGAATGGGCGTTGTAATTGGTGAAACTGCTGAGATAGGAAATAACTGTTTGCTTTATCAGGGAGTGACATTAGGAGGTACTGGTAAAAGCCACGGCAAAAGACACCCCACCTTAATGGAAAATGTTGTAGTAGGAGCAGGCGCAAAAGTTCTTGGATCCATCACGGTAGGATCTAATACCCGTATTGGTGCTGGCTCAGTAGTTGTTCGTAATGTGGAAGGAAACAGTACAGTGGTTGGAGTCCCTGGCAGGGTAGTGCATCAAAGTGGTGTCAAAGTAAATCCTTTAGCTCATTCTGCCTTACCAGATGCAGAAGCTAATGTAATAAAAAATTTAATGGATAGGATAGACTCTCTTGAAAATGAAATTCTTAAATTACAAAAAACTCTACAATGTATAGCCAGGTCAGAATCTATTGATATTTCTAAACTCGGTGATTCTCAAAATCTCAAAGACAAAGAAATTTTAGAATTTCTTGGAGATAATTAAATATTAATTTTTTTCATTAACGTCAGTTTTAGGTTGAAACATAAACATTGAATAAATAACATTTCTTCTCATATTAGTCATCATTTCGAGGAACATATCATATCCTTCATTTTTATATTCGATCAATGGATCTTTTTGACCATAACCCCTCAATCCGACTGATTCCCTCAATGAATCCATGGATTGAAGATGTTCTCGCCATAAATTATCGATTTGCTGCAAAATGAAAAATCTTTCGGCTTCTCGCATTAATCCTGGACGAATCTTTTCTATTTGTGACTCCTTTAAATCATAAGCTATTCGCAACTGCTCTTGAAGATAGTTTTTTAATTCTTCTATTGACAGTAAATTAATATCATCAGATTTAAGATCATCTAATAAATATATAAATTCTTTAACTTTAGAAATTAATTGATCAATATTCCATTCTTCAGGAGGAAGATCAGGATTAATATAAGCATCTACAATTTCAATCATTGTCCTTTCTCCATATCCTATTACTTGTTTCTTTAAATCAATGCCTTTCAACACTCTTAGTCTTTCACCATAAACTGCTTTTCTTTGATTATTCATTACCTCGTCATATTCAAAAACTTGTTTTCTAATATCGTAATAGTAAGTTTCAACTTTTTTTTGAGCACTTTCTAGAGACCTTGTAAGCATTCCTGACTCAATAGGCATATCTTCATCTACCCTAAAAGCATTCATTAAATTTGCTACTCTATCACCTCCAAAAATCCTTAATAAATTATCATCTAAAGACAAAAAGAATCTCGTGCTTCCAAGATCACCTTGCCTTCCTGCTCTTCCTCTAAGTTGATTATCCACTCTTCTTGATTCATGTCTCTCAGTACCAATCACATGTAAACCGCCAGCTTCTCTTACTTTTTCTTCTTCATGAATCAAAACTTTTTCATATTCTTTTTTTACATCAGACAAAGATTCTCTCAAAAGCTTTATCAAGTTATCATCAGTTGGTGCTTTTTCTGCAGCTGTAGCTATCCTGTCATCAAGTTCCAAGACTGAAAGTTGTTTATCTCCCCAATTTTTAACAAGTTCATCAGATAAAAGAGAGAGTTTCTTTTCAATTACTTCATCTAGTTTGCAAGGGAAAAGACTTATTGAAGAATTTGAAATGTTCTTTTTCAAATTTGAACCTGCTTTTTTAGAAAAACCACCCTTAGATTTTGAATTTCTTTGCTTAGGTATTGGTGGCTTATGCTCATTATCAGGCTTGACTAACAAAGGAATTAAAATTTCTTTTAATTTAAGTCTTGCCATATAGTCACTATTACCGCCAAGAATTATATCTGTCCCCCTTCCAGCCATATTAGTCGCAATAGTAACAGCACCTGCTCTTCCTGCCTGAGCAACAATTTCTGCCTCACGTTCAACGTTCTCTGGCTTAGCATTTAACAAATTATGTGGAATTTTTTCGGCAGATAAAAGTGAACTTAGTAATTCGCTTTTTTCTACACTTGTTGTACCAACTAAAACAGGTCTACCTTCTCTATGAATTTGTGCAGTTTCTTTAGCAACGGCTTTCCATTTACCAATCTCTGTCTTAAATACTTGATCAGACCAATCTTGTCTCTTTCTTATTTGGTTTGTAGGTATAACTGTTGATTCTAATTTATAAGTTTTTTCAAATTCAACCTCTTCAGTTTTTGCAGTTCCCGTCATTCCTGCTAGACCTGGATATAAAAGGAAAAAATTTTGATAAGTTATGGATGCTAATGTTTGAGTCTCAGGTTGAATTTTAAGACTCTCTTTTGCTTCTATCGCCTGGTGTTGTCCATCGCTCCAACGCCTTCCTGGCATTACCCTACCAGTAAATTCGTCCACTATTACAGCCTCATCGTTCTTAATAATATAATTTACATCTTTAATAAATAATTCTTTGGCTTTTAACGCGTTAGTTATATAGTGCGCCCAAGGATCTTGAGGATTATATAAATCATTCACTCCCAAATACTCTTCACATTTTGCAAAACCCTGATCAGTTAATATGCAACTTCTCTGTTTTTCATCAACTTCATAATCCCCTTCTGGATCAATACCATCTTTACTTAATTCTTTTGCTTTGACTAATGCCAGAGATAATTCTGCAGCTTTTTGATATTTTTCTTGTGGTCTTTCAACTTGGCCAGAAATGATTAAAGGCGTTCTTGCTTCATCAATTAATATTGAGTCAACCTCATCAATTACGCAGTAATTAAATTTTCTTTGAACTACCTCACTAATATCAGTAGCCATATTATCTCTTAAATAATCAAATCCTAATTCTGAATTTGTGGCATAAGTTATATCACAATAATAATTTTTCTTTCTCTCAACTGGATTCATATCTTGCTGAATCAAACCAACGGATAAACCTAAAAAACGATGAACTTGTCCCATCCACTCTGCATCCCTTCTAGCTAAATAATCATTTACAGTAACAACATGAACACCTTTACCCGTAAGAGCATTTAAATAGCAAGGTAAAGTTGCGACAAGAGTTTTTCCTTCTCCAGTCTTCATCTCTGCAATTTGACACTCATTTAAAACCATCCCGCCTATTAACTGAACATCAAAATGTCTCATATCAAGAACACGTTTACTTGCCTCTCTTACGATTGCAAAGGCTTTAGGAAGAAATTCTTCTAGGAGTTCTTTTTGCTTTTTAAAATCTAATTCTGCTGAAATATTTGATTTAAGTTTTTGAGTTTCTTTTCTCAGCTCATCATCTGTCAATTGAGAAATTTCTTCTTCTAAAAAATTTATCTCTTCCACTATTGGTTGATAGCGCTTTAACTTTCGTGTATTCGGATCTCCCAACAAAAGTTTTAGCATAAGTCAAAGTCCTTAAAAAATTCATCTTATTACAAACATTATAAATTAGTGCGTTACAACAGAATGAAGAAAACTATTATCTCTTTATTATTATAGAAAGGATGGATTAATGTAATTAGATTGAAGTCACAAAAATAACCTAGTTGACATCTATTTTCAAAAATCTTTTTAATAAATGCAAGAAATATCTCTAATCAAACATGCCAAAGGAGCTTTAGGGTTAAGGTTTTTTGGATTAGGTCCTAATCTCAAACCAACAAATGGATTAATTAAGCTACAAAAATTTCTAGATGCCAATGCTTTCTGGGCAAAAAATAGAACAATTAATGATCTAAAAAAATGTCTCTCTAACAGTGATGTCGTAATAAGTCTTTGGGTTGGTAAGGAAATAGTTGGTTTTGGTAGAGCTTTAACCGATGGGATTTACCGCGGAGTACTTTGGGATATTGTTATAGATCAAAATCATCAAGGGAAAGGTTTTGGCACATTAATTGTAAAAAATCTTTTATCTTCTAAAAAAATTAAAAATACAAAAAAATTATATTTAATGACAACAAATAAAAAATTGTTTTATTCTCAATTTGATTTTAAAGAAGTTACTTCTCAAAATTTATTGATTCGTGAAATATAAAGCACATTTTTCTAGAGAAACAAAATCAAGATACAAATTTACTATAAAGCCATCTTATAAAAGGTCCTAAAATAGGAACTGGTCCAAAAGTTGGTCCGCAAAAATCAAAGTAATCTCTGTGCTCTTTTATTAATCCATTTTCACCAAATAATAAACGAGTAGTTCCAGGATAAATAAATTCTTTACCCATAATTTTTAAACCCATTGTCCATTCAACAAATCCACAATCCCCAGTTATAGAAATTGCATGAGTTTCTAAAAAAACATCATCACATCTTTTAACTAGCTTTTCTTGAGCTTTAACATAAGAATCTAAGCCCTCTGTTTCCTGAGTTGGGTCTGTAAAAATAACATTCTCGTTATAAAATTCAGCCCATTTTTGTTTTGTTGGTGCATCAGTACCATAAGGTTTAGTAAATAATCCCTTTAAATCCTCAATAGAAATTACTTTTGTCATTACGAAATTTTTATTAAGAATATTTTAAAAGATACAAATATTAAAAGCGGATGAAGAGATTCGAACTCTCGACATTCTCCTTGGCAAGGAGATGCTCTACCACTGAGCTACATCCGCATAACTTTTTTATTTTATCTCAAAGAAGGGATCAATGATAAAAATAATTAAAATTTTTCAATTAATTTAAATTTTTAATTAATGATCCCATTTCAATTGCTTGTAAAGCATAATTCCAACCAAGATTATTTTTGATCCCTGCTCTTTCTAAAGCCTGCTGCATAGTATCAGTAGTTAGAACTCCAAAAATAATTGGAACATTATTTTCATTGGAAACTTGCGAAATACCTTTGCTCGCCTCAGATATAACTACATCATAATGGGAAGTTTCACCACGGATCACAGCCCCAAGAGCAATTACGACGTCATAACTCTTTTTTTTCATGAGGGTTTTAGCTGCGATTGGCAATTCGAATGAACCTGGAACCCAAGCTATGTCAACTTGATTGCTTAATTCTGAAGTATCTAAACCATGTCTTTTTAAACAATCAAGACAACCAGATAGAATTTTATTTGTAATTAAATCATTAAATCTTGCTATTACAATCCCAACTTTTAAAGTAGAGGCATTAGTAAAAGAACCCTCAAAAATAGCCATTAAATTTTACTTAGATATGTTAATAGACTCTCACGAAAAGGTATTAAGTTCAAACTAATGAAGAAACTATCCCTGTAACAAAAACCAAAACAACCCAAACAGCAGCAATAGAATAAATTTTTCTCCTACTTTCCCGCTGTCCTTCTTCAGTAGAAGGTTGAGTCACATATAAAACAGGTACTCCAACTACCGCAATTAAAGAAGCAAATAATAGAGCATTTACGAAGAAAAAGTTAACAGCCTGCATAATTCAGTCTTAGGTTTCAAATATTATAAATACTATAATCTCATGAAAATGATAATTTTTAGAG
>CABYNZ010000017.1 GCA_902520485.1 uncultured Prochlorococcus sp.
CAAAAATAAATTCTGGAAAAATATTTAATTGTTTAAGAATTTTTTCTGCAAATATTTTACCTTTAGTTGTTATAACTCCAGTTTTAATTCCTCTTTTGCTTAATTCTTTCATAAAATTTATAATTTCAAAAAAAGGTTTATGTAAATTTACCCACGATTTAAAATCTTTATCAATTTGGTACTTGCGAGACTTATCTAACATTTTTTGTATATCTTCTGCTGTCCAGGAATTTTCATTTAATATCCTCTGGCAATTTTGATGATAATTATTAATGAAATCATCTCTATTATCACTTTTTAATGGATTTTCTGTTTTTATAATTTCGTGAACAATTAGAATCATTTCCCAACCATATTTAACCCAAGGCCTAATTTCTTTGAAAGAATTTGGTACTCCTTGATAAAGTTTTTGATCAATAGTGATGTTGGGTGAATTTAAATATCTTTCACAGGCCAGCAAGGAACTATGCCAATATTCTTGCATTCCATCAACTATTACTCCATCAAAATCAAATAGAAAAATTTTTTGAGAAGACACCAATTGAATATTCGAACTGGGCCGCTAGGATTCGAACCTAGGAATGTCGAGACCAAAACCCGATGCCTTACCACTTGGCGACGGCCCATTGAATTACCATTTTAATACATGAGAAGATTTTTTTCTATCCAAAAAATACAAATTTTTTATAAACAAGGCGCTAGTTTTGAAAAATAAAAATATTATTTGAATGAGCTCGATTTCCATGGCTCTAGAAATTTCTGAGCTTTTTTGATCGCCAAACCCATTATTTCAGGATACTCATAGAGTTTTTTGTTATTTTCGTGAGCAAATTCAATAAGGGGCTGCATAATTTTTCTTGCAGCACTTCCAAATGCTATTCCATCTGGGAGATTGTTTGAATTCAATAATTCATGAGTTTTTTCATTTGTTCCTCCTGCTAATTGAATTAATCCTGGTGGAAGATCTGAACCGATTTTTTCAAACAACTTAACAGCATCTCTACTTGTTGTAGGAGCAAGATCTCCAGACATTGGCCTTCCATCTAGTTGCCAAATAAGGGGAATATCTAGCTCATTAAGAATTTCATATCTTTCCCAAAGAGCTTTCAAAAGATCTTCGGGCTCTTGGGCTTTTTTGAAAGATTGATTTAATCCACAACTAATAGATATCTTGTCTAATTTCATTCCAGAACTTTTAAGGATACTTACAACTTTTGTAAAAGAATTTAGGCGATTGATTTCTGTATGAATTTCTACTGCATTAGGCCTTATTTTTTGAAGTGTTGATGCTAAATCATTTTTTGACAAATTATATTCATATTCACTAATTAGATTTAGAGGACAACTATTTAAACATCTTCCACATCCATAACATTTACTCTCTTTAATTCCGAAATTATCAATTGCAAAGGTGGGGCATACTTTTTCGCATGGTCTTGGACAACTAGGGGGACATTTTAAAGGATCAAATTTTGCTTTTCGAAAGTGGATATCATTACCATCACTAATACTTATCATTAATCCTGGGGAGTTTTTAAAGACTTTTTTTGCCCAATCGATTCCTTTTTTTGCTGCATAAACTATAGATTCTTCTGCTGCAACATCTATGTAGTCGACACCAGCAGCAGTATAAATTGCACATAAATCTTCTATGGCAACAATATCTTCATTACTGGCACCACAAATTAACTTAATCCATTTATCTTTTTTATTCTTGGTTTTAATCAAATAATTTAACTTTCAAATTCATCCAAAATATAATTACTTAATGGTTTCCATTCAAGTTTTCTTGAACCCCCCATTTCAACAACTATTGTTAGTTTATTATCTTTAGTGCAAATCTCTATTAAGCTCTCCAATTCAGATTGAGATAATACTTGACCTTCTAATAACCAAAGTAATTTATTTTTATCATTTTCATTAAATAACTCAGAAGCTTGTGGGATTACTTGTTGAACTTCACCGAGTGCTCCATTTCTTCCTACGCTTTGATGACCAAGGTGAGGTGGTCTAACGCCATGCAATTTGAGCAAGAAAACTTCTGGATCTCCAAGCCCTCTTGCTGAAGTTATAAAAGTTTTAAAGCCTTTGGCCCTCATTCTCCTCAAAAGACGAGTTTCATAACCACCTTCAAGAGGAGCAAATATTGCGAGACATTTGTTAGTTTTTAAATCGTTATGAAACTTTTTTCCTGTGAGAAGTAATGGCATAAAAATTTCCTTTATTTCTATTTTATTTTATTTTATGGTACTTGATGATGTACAATTGTAATTCAGTGAATTTTTAAGCTCGCAAGCTAGCCGAGCCTCTGAAAATTTCACATTTTTTAGCGTTTCGTTAAAAAACTCAGGTGGGTTTATCCCGAGAGAAACTATCTATTATTTGAGATAAGTCTCGACCTTACTAATTGTTTTTTTATTAACTTCACCTTAATAACTGAAAGGTTTAGATAATTGAAAAATTATTACGAGCTAGCCTAATTTAGTCTTATGTCTATCGGAATTTTAGGAAAGAAATTGGGCATGTCCCAACTTTTCGATGATAAAGGTAATTCGATACCAGTTACTCTTATAGAGGCTGGTCCGTGCCGCGTCACTCAATTGAAAACAACTGCTTTGGATGGTTATACCGCCGTTCAGATAGGTTATGGCTTGTCTAAAGAGAAACATATAAGTAAACCTGAAAAGGGACACTTATTGAAATCAGGTGAAGAACTTTTAAAGCATTTGAAAGAATATAGGGTTGAAGAAACTTCATCTTATGAAATCGGAAGACAAATAACTGTAAAAAACTTTGAGGTTGGTCAAAAAGTTGATATCAGTGGCAAATCTATGGGTAGAGGTTTTGCAGGTTACCAGAAAAGACACGGTTTTAGCAGAGGTCCTATGAGTCATGGTTCAAAAAATCATAGAGCACCAGGATCTACAGGAGCAGGAACAACTCCGGGTAGAATTTATCCAGGGAAAAGAATGGCAGGAAGATATGGAGGAAAACAGATAACTACCAAAGGATTGTTAGTTCTAAAAATTGATGATCAGAAGAATTTGCTTGTAGTAAAGGGTTCTGTTCCAGGTAAGCCCGGCTCAATTGTCAACATTAAGCCAAATAATGTTGTAGGCAAAAAAGGAGGTGAAAAATCATGACAACACTTGAAACTTTAAAGTGGGATGGTAAAAAATCAGGCAAAGTTACTCTTGATTTAGCAGTTGCTAAAGAAACTTCTTCGGCAGACTTAATCCATAGAGCAGTTCTTAGACAGCTGGCAAATAAAAGACAAGGGACAGCATCAACTTTGACAAGATCTGAAGTGCGCGGGGGCGGTAGAAAGCCATACAAACAAAAAGGTACAGGTAGAGCTCGTCAAGGTTCAATAAGGACACCCTTAAGACCTGGTGGCGGAATTATTTTTGGACCGAAGCCACGTTCTTACAATCTTGATATGAATCGTAAGGAACGTAGATTAGCTCTTAGAACAGCTCTTATGTCCAGAGTATCTGATATGAAGGCTGTTGAAGATTTTGGATCTACTTTAAAGCAGCCTAAAACAAGTGATATCATCAATGGCCTTGCTCGATTAGGTATACAAAAAACTGAAAAAGTTTTGGTTATTCTTGATAGCCCTTCCGATATTATAAAAAAATCCATTAATAATATTGAGAAAGTAAAATTAATCGCCGCCGATCAATTAAATGTATTTGATATTCTCAATGCCAATAAATTGGTAATAGGTCAATCAGCGATAGATAAAATTCAGGAGGTTTATGCATCATGATTAAATTATTCGATTCTCGTTTAGCCGATGTAATACGTAAGCCAATTATTACTGAAAAAGCTACAAATGCACTAGATCTTAACCAATATACTTTCGAAGTAGATCATAGAGCTGCTAAACCACAAATAAAGGCAGCTATTGAAGCCTTGTTCAGTGTTAAAGTCATAGGAGTTAACACTATGAATCCTCCTAGGAGAACAAGAAGAGTCGGGAAATTTTCCGGTAAACGTTCTCAGGTCAAGAAGGCAATTGTACGTCTTGCTGAAGGAGACAAAATCCAACTATTTCCAGAATCTTAAGGAGTTTTAATCATGGCAATACGTAAATTTAAACCTTATACACCTGGCACTAGGCAGAGAGTAGTTACTGACTTTAATGAAATCACAAGTGCAAAACCTGAAAGATCACTAATAGTTTCAAAACATAGAGTTAAAGGCAGGAATAATCGTGGAGTTATCACTTGTCGTCATCGTGGAGGTGGTCACAAAAGGCAATATAGATTGGTCGACTTTAGAAGAGATAAAAGAAATATCAATGCTAAAGTTGCAGCTATACACTACGATCCTCATAGAAATGCAAGGTTGGCACTTTTATTTTACGAAGATGGAGAGAAAAGATATATTATCGCTCCAGCAGGAGTAAAAGTCGGACAAAATGTCATTTCTGGAGAAAGTGTTCCAATTGAAGATGGAAATGCAATGCCGCTTTCTGTTATGCCATTAGGATCTAGTGTTCATTGTGTTGAGTTATACGCAGGTAGGGGTGCTCAAATGGTTAGATCCGCAGGAGCTAGTGCTCAAGTTATGGCAAAAGAGGGAGATTATGTTGCTTTAAAACTCCCATCTACTGAGGTAAGACTTGTAAGAAAAGAATGCTACGCAACTCTTGGTGAAGTAGGTAATTCTGAAATAAGAAATACTAGCTTAGGTAAAGCAGGAAGAAGAAGATGGCTTGGAAGAAGGCCTCAAGTAAGAGGTAGTGTAATGAACCCATGTGATCATCCACATGGAGGAGGAGAGGGAAAAGCACCAATTGGTAGAGCAGGCCCAGTAACTCCATGGGGTAAGCCAGCTCTTGGACTAAAGACACGTAAAAAGAACAAACCAAGTAATAAATTAGTTGTTCGAAGACGTCGTAGAGTTTCTAAGAGGAGTAGAGGAGGAAGAGACTCTTGATTACTTCATTTATTATTTCAAATTCTTTTACATAATCATGGGACGTTCACTTAAAAAAGGACCTTTTATCGCAGATAGTCTGCTCAAGAAGGTAGAAAAACAAAATACTGATAATGATAAGTCTGTTATCAAAACTTGGTCGAGATCCTCTACGATTTTACCCGTAATGATTGGCCACACAATCGCCGTACATAATGGCAAAACTCACATTCCAGTTTTTATTACTGAACAAATGATTGGCCATAAACTCGGGGAATTTGCTCCTACACGCACTTACCGAGGACATATAAGAGATAAGAAAGGAGCAAAATCATGACAAAAACACCTGAAACAACAAAAACAGCCATCGCCCATGGAAATTATATTCGCGGATCAGCCTCTAAAGTGAGAAGAGTTTTGGATCAAATAAGGGGTAGGTCCTATAGAGATGCATTGATTATGTTGGAATTTATGCCTTACAGATCTACAGACCCCATAACTAAAGTTCTAAGATCTGCAGTTGCCAATGCAGAACATAATTTTGGGATGGATCCATCTACCCTAGTGATTTCCTCTGCATGGGCTAATAGTGGTCCTGTAATGAAAAGGTATAGGCCCAGAGCTCAAGGAAGGGCTTTCTCAATTAAAAAACAGACTTGCCATATTAGTATTTCTGTTGAATCTTCTCCTACTCAAATTAACGCGGAGGTACAAAACTAATGGGACATAAAATACATCCTTCTGGATTAAGATTAGGAATTACACAAGAGCATCGTTCTAAGTGGTTTGCTAATTCTAAAACATATCCAATTCTTCTCCAAGAAGATTTTAAAATTCGTACTTTCATACAAAAAAAATATGGAGCAGCAGGAATTAGCGATGTTTTAATAGCTAGAAAAGCAGATCAACTGGAACTTGAATTAAAAACAGCAAGACCAGGAGTTATAGTTGGAAGACAAGGAAGTGGTATTGAAGAATTAAGATCTGGAATTCAAAAAACTATAGGGGACAGGACAAGGCAAGTCAGAATAAATGTTGTTGAAGTTGAACGCGTAGACGCAGATGCTTTTTTACTAGCTGAATATATAGCGCAACAATTAGAAAAAAGAGTCGCCTTTAGAAGAACTATTAGGATGGCCTTACAAAGGGCTCAAAGGGCAGGAGTCTTAGGTCTTAAAATTCAAGTAGGGGGTAGGTTAAATGGAGCTGAAATTGCTAGAACCGAATGGACTAGAGAAGGTAGAGTACCTTTACATACTTTGAGAGCTGAAATTGATTATGCAACACGTGAAGCTAATACAACTTATGGCGTTCTAGGTATTAAGGTTTGGGTTTTCAAAGGTGAAGTTCTTCCTAAAGAAGAACAAACTACCCCGGTGGGTGCGAGCCCAAAGAGGAAAGTTAATAGAAGACCTCAGCAATTTGAGGATCGTTCAAATGAGAATTCATAGGAGGTAAAAAATGCTTAGTCCAAAACGCACTAAATTCCGTAAACAACATAGAGGTAGAATGAGGGGGGTAGCCTCAAAGGGTAATACTATTGCATTCGGTCAATTTGCTCTCCAAGCTCAAGACTGTGGATGGGTAACCGCACGTCAGATTGAAGCGAGTAGACGAGCTATGACGAGGTATATCAAACGTGGTGGTCAAATCTGGATAAGAATATTTCCTGATAAACCTGTAACCATGAGACCTGCCGAAACTAGAATGGGTTCTGGTAAAGGTAACCCAGAGTTTTGGGTAGCAGTTGTAAAACCTGGAAGAATACTTTTTGAAATGGGTGGCGAGGATATCACTGAAGAAACTGCAAAAGAAGCTATGCGGCTGGCTCAATACAAACTTCCTGTAAAAACAAAATTTATCTCTATTGACAAAAACCTAGAAGACTCCTCCCAAGTCAATACAAAAAATAGTAAAAAATCTCAAGAGGAGGTTAAACAATGAAAAACTCAGAGTCTCTTAAAGAATTTAAAAAATTAAATTCTGCTCAAATTACTGAAAAGATTGACCAATTAAGAAAAGATCTTTTTGATTTGAGATTCAAGCAAGCTACGAGACAGCTTAATGAAACTCATAAATTTAAAATCATCAAGAAACAAGTTGCACAATTACTAACTCTTAGTAAAAGTCAATCTGCTTCTAAAACTACTTCTGATTAATTATTAGTTATGGCACTTAAAGAAAGAATTGGTACTGTTGTCAGCGACAAAATGGATAAAACAGTTGTTGTTGCTGTTATAAATAGATATCCACACCCCACTTATAAAAAAATTGTAAGTAGAACTACACGATACAAGGCTCATGACCCTGAAAATACATGTGTTTTAGGTGATCGAGTTAAAATTAGAGAAACTAGACCTCTTAGCGCTCATAAAAGGTGGGCAATAGAAGAGATTCTCAATAAAACAAGTCAGTCAGAGGAGGTTAAAAAATGATTCAACAAGAAACTTATTTAACAGTTGCTGATAACAGCGGAGCTAAAAGACTCCAATGTATTAGGGTTTTAGGTTCTAATAGAAGATACGCGCATGTTGGGGATGTAATTGTAGCAACTGTTAAAGATGCCCTCCCTAATATGGGAGTTAAGAAATCTGAGGTTGTGAAAGCCGTCATCGTTCGAACAAAAGCAACATTAAGAAGAAATACTGGTAATTCAATCAGATTTGATGATAATGCTGCTGTTTTGATTAATGAAGATAAAAATCCAAAAGGTACTAGAGTGTTTGGTCCTGTAGCTAGAGAACTGCGGGATAAAAACTACACAAAGATTGTTTCTCTTGCTCCGGAGGTGATTTAAATGTTGGATTCATTAAAACAAAAGAAAAATATCCATAGAATAAAAATGAGAATCAAAACTGGAGATTTGGTAAAAGTAATTAATGGCAAAGACAAAGGGAAAACTGGTGAGGTTTTAAAAACTATCCCTCTTGAAAATAGAGTTGTAGTTAAGGGAATTAACCTTAGGACGAAACATGTTAAACCAACTCAGGAAGGAGAAACTGGAAGAATACTTACAGAAGAAGCATCTTTACATGCATCAAATGTAATGTTCTTTTCAAAGGATAAAAATCTTACAAGTAAGATTGAATACTTCATTGATAAAGAGGGTGTTAAGAAAAGAAGATTGAAGAAAAGTGGTGAAGTAATTGATTAATTTTTCATCAGAAACCAGATTTAAACTTTTTCTAATTTATCAATTCTGACAAAGACCAGAATTAAAAAAAAATTATGACTTTAAAAAATCGCTACAAAGAATCAATTAGACCAAAACTTTTAAAGGACCTTGGTCTTAAAAATATTCATCAAGTACCTAAAGTTGTCAAAGTCAACGTTAACAGAGGTCTTGGTGAGGCAGCTTCAAATTCGAAAGCTCTAGAAGCCTCTTTAAACGAAATGGCAACAATAACAGGACAAAAGGCTTTAGTAACTAGGGCTAAAAAAGCAATCGCGGGTTTTAAAATTCGTGAAGGCATGCCAATTGGTTGTACTGTTACTTTGAGAGGAGACAGGATGTATTCTTTTTTGGAGAGATTCATAAATCTAGCTTTACCAAGAATAAGAGACTTTAGAGGAGTTAATCCAAAAAGTTTTGATGGGAGAGGAAATTACACCGTTGGAGTGAAAGAGCAGTTGATTTTTCCTGAAATCTCTTTTGATAAAATAGATTCAATAAGAGGTATGGATATAACTATTGTCACTAGTGCAAAATCAGATCAAGAAGGTAAAGCTCTTTTGCAGGAGTTAGGAATGCCTTTTAGTAAGAATTAAATTAAAACTATGTCAAATCACGATCCTATTTCAGATATGCTTACTCGAATTAGAAATGCGAGTCAAAAAAAGCATACAACCACATCAATCCCAAGTTCAAAAATGTCCCTAAGTATTGCAAAAGTGCTTCAAAAAGAGGGTTTCATTTCTGACATTAATGAAGAAGGTGAAGGCTATAAGTCACAAATAATACTTGGTCTGAAATATAGTGGCAAGAATAAATTCCCTACTATTCGATCCATGCAAAGAGTAAGTAAACCTGGTTTGAGAATTTATAAAAATACTAGAGCTTTACCAAAAGTACTAGGAGGTCTTGGAGTTGCTATTATATCAACTTCTAAAGGTGTCATGAGTGATCGTGATGCTAGGAAGCAAGGTATAGGTGGTGAAGTACTTTGCTATGTTTATTAAGGAGGATTAATTATGTCAAGAATTGGAAAAACACCAGTACTAATTCCAGATAAAGTATCTGTTGATTTTGATGGATTAACAGTTACAGTCAAAGGTCCTAAGGGTGAGTTAAAACGTCAGATGCCAGAAGGAGTTAGTTTTGATAAAAAAGATAATACTGTTGTCGTAAGTCCCACTACTACCAAAATATTCTCAAGGCAAAGACATGGTTTATGTAGAGCTTTAATTGCAAATATGGTTGAAGGGGTTAGTCAAGGTTTTTCAAAAAAACTTGAAATTGTAGGCGTTGGATCGAGAGCACAAGTAAAAGGTAAAAATCTAGTTGTTAGTGCAGGATATAGTCATCCTATAGAAATGATCCCCCCTGATGGTATAACATACAAGGTTGAGAGTAATACAAACGTTACTGTATCTGGAATTGATAAAGAAATTGTTGGTAATGAAGCAGCAAAAATCAGATCAATTAGACCTCCAGAACCATATAAAGGTAAAGGAATTAAATATCATGATGAGAGAATTCTCAGAAAAGCTGGTAAATCTGGCAAAAAATAATTCCAATTAAAAAAATGACCAAACTTTCCAGGAAATTACAAACCCAAAAAAGACACAGAAGATTAAGGAGATTCTTAATTGGAGATGCAACTCGTCCAAGATTGTCTGTTTTTCGCTCTAATAACCATATTTATGCTCAGGTTATAGATGATAGCGCTCAAACAACTATTTGCTCAGCTTCAACTGTTGATAAAGAACTAAGAGAAAAATCTGAGAAATTACCTTCTGATTGTAATTCTTCTTCCATTGTTGGAAAATTATTAGCAAAGAGAGCGATAAAAAAAGGTATTAAGCAAGTAATTTTTGACCGTGGAGGTAATTTATATCACGGTAGAGTAAAGGCACTTGCAGATGCTGCTCGTGAAGCTGGCCTAGAATTCTAACTCTTAATTTTTTACTATGACTAACACTCCAACAAAACAAGAAATTCAATCCAAGAACGATAATGTTCCTGGAGCTACGCCCGTAGAACAAAAAAAGAATAATCGTAATGATCGAAAAAGAAATAGAAGAGGTGATTCAAAAAATCTAGAGAGAGATTCTGATTGGCAAGAAAGAGTTGTTCAAATTCGACGCGTTTCTAAGACTGTTAAGGGTGGAAAAAAAATGAGTTTTAGAGCAATTGTTGTAGTAGGTAACGAAAAAGGTCAAGTTGGAGTTGGAGTTGGTAAAGCAGGGGATGTTATTGGTGCGGTGAGAAAGGGAGTTTCAGATGGTAAAAAGAATCTTGTTAGGGTTCCTTTAACCCCAAATAGTTCAATACCGACTTTATCTTTAGGTCGAGATGGTGCTGCTAATGTTCTAATTAGACCAGCTGCCCCAGGTACAGGTGTAATTGCTGGTGGTTCAATAAGAACAGTTTTAGAATTAGCCGGCATAAAAAATGTTTTAGCAAAAAGATTGGGTAGCAAAACACCTTTGAATAATGCTAGAGCTGCTATGGTAGCTCTTTCTCAATTAAGAACACACAAATCTGCCTCAAGGGAGAGAGGCATCTCACTTGAACAGCTCTATTCTTAAAATTATGACTTCAACATTAAATACACTTAAATCAAACTCTGGCTCGAGAAAGAAAAAGTTAAGAAAGGGTAGAGGAATTGCAGCAGGTCAGGGTGCATCATGTGGTTTTGGAATGAGAGGACAAAAGTCACGTTCTGGAAGACCTACACGTCCAGGTTTTGAAGGAGGTCAAATGCCTTTATATAGAAGAGTTCCAAAATTAAAGCACTTTGAAATAATTAATCAAAAGAACTTTTCCATAATTAATTTAGAAAAATTAAATGGTTTTAAAGATAACGATACTGTCAACCTAGACTCACTAGTTAAGAAAGGATTAATCTTCAAGCCCAAATTTCCTTTAAAAATCCTTGGTAACGGAAAACTTAATGTAAAGTTAAAAGTCCAAGCTCATTCATTTACAAAAGTTGCAAAACAAAAAATTGAGGACGCTGGTGGATCCTGCGAGCTTATAAATAATAAATAAATATACTAAAAATTTAGGTAAGCTTTAAAATGTTTGTCAACAAAAGAAGAAATCCTAGCGCTTCTGAAATACTTTCACAATTATTTTTAAATAAAGAGCTAAGGAGTAGAGTTTTAACTACTCTAGGTCTCCTCCTTTTAGTAAGACTTGGTATATATATCCCTATGCCTGGTATTGATAGGGTTGCTTTTAAAAGTTTTATAGATCAGGGGGGGCAATTAATAGGTTTTTTAGATATTTTTACTGGAGGAGGAATTTCAACTTTAGGAATATTCGCATTAGGCATACTTCCCTTTATCAACGCATCAATTATTATTCAGCTTCTCACAGCTTCATTGCCTGTGCTTGAAGATTTACAAAAAAATGAAGGAGAAGCGGGAAGAAGAAAAATTGCTCAAATAACTAGATATGTTTCATTAGGATGGGGTTTTTTGCAAAGTATAATTTTTTCCTTAATTCTCAAACAATATGCTATTCAGGGAATAAGTGAAACTACATTTGTCCTGCAAACCTCCATTGCCTTAGTTACTGGCTCAATGTTAGTAATGTGGTTTAGCGAAATTATTACGGAGAAAGGGATAGGTCAAGGAGCTTCATTGGTAATATTTTTGAATATTGTTTCTACTTTACCTAAGGCTCTAAGTTCAACCATTGAAAAAGCTCAAACTGGCGATAGAGGAGATGTTTTAGGTATAGCAGTTTTACTTGGAGTATTTTTACTGACAATTGTTGGGATCATTTTTGTCCAAGAGGGAGCAAGACGAATTCCTATTGTTAGTGCAAAAAGGCAGATAGGAAGTTCAACACTACTTCCTACAAGGCAAAGTTATTTACCTTTAAAATTAAATGCAGGAGGAGTCATGCCTATCATATTTGCATCTGCTTTGATCTTTTTACCTATAACTATTGCAAATGTTACGGGTAATCCAGTCTTAATTCAGTTAGCCAGTAGTTTAAATCCAGGATCTTCTAATCCATGGCCATATGCTCTTACATTCTTCTCTTTGATTTTGGGATTCTCTTATTTTTATGCATCTCTTACTATCAACCCAGTTGATGTAGCTTCAAATTTAAAGAAAGGAGGAGTAGCGATACCGGGAGTTAGACCAGGAACTAATACAGCAAACTACCTATCAGGTATACAAAATAGGTTAACTTTATTGGGAGGATTATTTCTGGGTTCAGTCGCTATAATCCCTGCTGCAGTAGAGAGAGCTACAAATGTTCAGACCTTTCAAGGTCTAGGAGCAACTTCATTACTTATTCTTGTCGGTGTTGCTATAGATACTTCTAAGCAAATTCAAACTTATGTTATTTCACAAAGGTACGAGGGAATAATTAACAATTAATGAAGAAACACATACTATTTTTAGGAGCTCCTGGAGCAGGGAAAGGGACTCAAGCGGAATTGCTAAGTCAAAGTAATTCTTATTTACACCTTTCTACTGGTGAATTATTAAGAAAAGAAATCGAAATGAATACTAATCTTGGTATCCAGGTAAAAGATATTATGAATAGAGGGGAACTTGTTAGTGATGAACTCGTATTAAAGATAGTAAGACATAATTTAGTTAAGGATAATAAAGGTTGGATTCTAGATGGTTACCCAAGAAATTTATCTCAAGCAAATTCATTGAATGAAGTCTTAACTGAAATAAATCAACCTTTAGAAGTGGTTTTTTATCTAGATATTCCAGAAGAAGTGCTAATTAAGCGTTTGCTTTTAAGAGGGAGAAAAGATGATACAGAGGAAACAATTAGAACAAGAGTTGTTATTTATAAAAAAACAACAGAACCATTGATTCAATATTTTAAAGATCTCTCATTGTTAGAATATATTGATGCTGATAGAGATTTAAAAACCATTTCCTCTGATATCAAACAAAAAATGGCTTGATGATGATGTAGAATATAGTATTAACGTTTTATTTGTTAAACCCCTATGAAGGTCAGATCTTCAGTCAAAAAAATTAGTCCTGACGATCAGATCGTGAGGAGAAGAGGTAAAATCTATGTTATCAACAAGAAAAGACCTCGTAATAAACAGCGTCAGGGTTAAATTTCAACCCTTAAATTCAAACTTTTACTTATTCAAAACACGTGGCCAGGATTGCAGGAATTGACATACCTCGCGAAAAGCGAGTTGAAATTGCATTAACATATGTATATGGAATTGGTTTAACGAGATCAAAGCTAATTCTTGCTAATACGGGTGTAAACCCAGATACTCGTGTCAAAGACCTTTCAGATTCTGATGTTCAAAAGCTTAGAGGTGCCACAGAAGAATTCACTTTAGAAGGGGATTTGAGAAGAAAAGAGGGAATGGCTTTAAAACGTCTACAAGATATTGGGTGTGTAAGAGGTAGAAGACATAGAATGAGTCTTCCAGTAAGAGGTCAACGAACTAGAACCAATGCAAGAACAAGACGGGGTTCTAGGAAAACAGTTGCTGGAAGAAAAAAATAATTAACTAAATCTATCCACAAATTGAAGTATTAAATTAAAACATCATGGCAGCTACAGTAAAAAAAACAGGTTCAAAGAAATCTAAGCGTAATGTACCTAATGGTGTGGTACATATCCAAAGCACATTTAATAATACTATCGTCTCAATTACTGACACCTCTGGTCATGTAATTTCTTGGTCTTCTGCAGGCGCAAGTGGATTTAAAGGCGCGCGGAAGGGTACGCCATTTGCTGCTCAAACAGCTGCTGAAGCTGCTGCTAGAAGAGCACTTGATCAAGGTATGAGACAAATAGAAGTACTAGTTAGAGGGCCTGGCGCAGGTAGGGAAACGGCCATAAGAGCTTTACAAGTGGCCGGATTAGAAATAACTCTAATAAGAGATGTAACTCCATTACCTCATAATGGATGTAGAAGACCTAAACGGAGACGCGTCTAGGTCTTAACCATTCTCAACCCCCCCCCCCCAAAAAAAAAACTCTTAACCTCATTATTTTCCGTGTTGCAATACCAGATTGACAGAATCGACCATCAAATATCAGATGATCGCTCCCAAACAGGAACATTCTTAATTGGCCCTCTAGAACGAGGGCAAGCTACAACTTTGGGTAATTCTCTTAGGAGAGTCCTTATGGGAGGACTTGAAGGGAGTGCAGTTACTGCAGTAAGAATAGCAGGAATTAATCATGAATATGCCACTATTCCTGGAGTTAGAGAAGACGTTTTAGATATTCTTCTCAATTGCAAACAATTATCAATTAATAGCTCTAATCCAGAGCTAGAAATCGGCAGGTTAGTAGCGAGTGGTCCAATGGAAGTTAAGGCTAATGACATCCAATTCTCCTCTCAAGTTGAAATTGTTGACGGAGAAAAACCGATCGCAACTATCCAGGAGGGTCATAACTTAGAGTTGGAAATCCATGTTGAACGAGGTGTTGGATATAGACCCGTCGACCGAAAGAGTGAAGAGACAACTGCTATTGATTTGCTTCAAATAGATGCTGTGTTTATGCCCGTGAAAAGAGTGAATTTTACTATTGATGAAACCGCAGTAGCAGAAGGCGGAACAGGGAGAGAAAGATTAAAAATGGAAATAGTAACAGATGGTTCAACAAGTCCTGACGATGCTATTGCTGAAGCTGCAAATCAATTAATAGAACTCTTTCAACCCCTTGCTACTGTGACAATGGTTGAGGAAATTCCAGAGGAACCTGAACCATCTCCTGAAGCTCAAATTCCTCTCGAGGAACTAAACTTGTCCGTAAGAGCATATAATTGTTTGAAGCGGGCGCAAGTTAACTCAGTTTCGGATTTAATGGGCTTCAGCTATGAAGATCTTCTAGAAATTAAGAACTTTGGCTCTAAATCTGCAGATGAGGTGATTGAAGCTCTTGAGCGCATAGGCATTTCTATTCCACAAAGCAGAACATCTGTTTAACAATTTTTAAGATTATGAGACACCAACTTAGAATTCCATTATTAAGTAAACCCGCTGATCAGAGGAAAGCACTTCTAAGAGGTTTAACTACACAATTAATTAGAGAAGGTAGAGTAACGACAACAAAAGCTAGGGCAAAAGCTTTAAGAAATGAAGCTGAAAGAATGATTTCACTCGCCAAAGAGGGAAGTTTGGCTTCCAGGAGAAGGGCTATTGGATATATTTATGATAAAAAATTAGTTCATTCATTATTTGAAAAAGCTAAGGAAAGATATGGAGATAGAAATGGTGGTTATACACGCATTGTTAGAACTGTATCTAGAAAAGGTGATAACGCTCAGATGGCAATAATCGAGCTTGTTTAAGTCAGTTAATTAAAGGGGTTTACTAAAAAATAACTTTTGAAAAGGGTAGCTTTACTAGTCCAATATGATGGATCTCATTATTCAGGTTGGCAAAAACAAAAAAATGCAACTACTGTTCAAGAAATTTTAGAAAGAGCTCTCTTAAAGATTACAAATCATACAGTAAAGACTTTTGCAGCAGGGAGGACTGATGCTGGGGTTCATGCATCAGGTCAAGTAGTACACTTTGATGTTGATTGTGTTGTTCCAGGAAATAGTTATTCTGATGTCTTAAATGGTCTTTTACCCTCATCAATTAGGATCTTGGAATCAGTTGAGGTAAAAGATAGTTGGCATGCATGCTATTCAGCGATGTATAGACATTATCGATATGTCATTAATAACAGTAAATTCCCAAACTTGTTCATCAATAACTGGTCATGGCATAGATATCAAAAAGTATTAGATGAAGTTTTAATGTTAAATGCATCCAGGAAAATGATAGGAGAACATGATTTTTTTGCTTTTCAGAAAAGTGGTAGTAATAGAAAAAACTCAATTACAAAAATAAAAAATGTTGATATTAAAAGAGTAGAAGATTTGATTTTTGTTGATATTAAAGCTACTGGTTTTCTATATGGAATGGTCCGATTAATTATTGGTCAACTAGTTTTAGTTGGAGAAAACAAAATATCGCCAGAAATTTTTACAGATAGATGGGTAAACAAAAAGAAAAATGAAGTTAAAGAATCTGCTCCAGCTAAGGGGTTATGTTTTGTAAATGCTGTTTATGAAGAAAATGTTTTTAAAAAGATTAATAACAATGATTTTTTCCCTGTATTTTTAATTAAGGGTTTTTCTTAAGTAAGGTTTAATTAAGCGAATTTTTTGTGTAAATCATTCAAAACTGTTGTTTAATATTCCTTCAATAAGGTAGAATTTAGTATTAATTTAAATTTTATTTGCAGAAATTTGGTAAATGAATAAAACAATTACTCCATCTTTAGAAACAATTGAAAGAAATTGGTTTTTAGTTGACGCAAAAGATAAGACGCTTGGTAGACTTGCTACAGAAATTGCAACTGTATTGAGAGGTAAGAATAAACCAACATTTACACCACATCTAGATACTGGAGATTTTGTAATTGTAGTAAATGCCGAGAAAGTTGAGGTAACAGGTAAAAAAGCATCACAAAAATTGTACAGGAGACATTCTGGAAGACCAGGAGGAATGAAAATTGAAAAATTTGAGTCCTTACAAGAAAGAATTCCTGAAAGAATAATCGAGCAAGCTGTTAAGGGCATGCTTCCTCATAACTCTTTAGGAAGACAGCAATTTAAAAAACTAAAAGTTTATAAAGGTGCTGATCATCCTCATGCTGCTCAGAATCCTGTATTATTAAAAAGTTAATTTATCAAAATGAATAGTCAAATAAAAAACAAAGCTGTTTATTGGGGAACTGGAAGAAGAAAAACTTCAGTAGCTAGAGTTCGCTTGATTCCAGGAAATGGACTAATAAAAATTAATGGTCGTGCTGGAGATGATTACTTAAACTTTAATCCTCTGCACTTAAATTCAATAAAAGCACCTTTGCAAACATTAGGCCTAGAAAGTTCTTACGATATATTGGTAAATGTTTTTGGTGGTGGATTGACTGGTCAAGCAGATGCTATAAAGCAAGGGACAGCTCGAGCACTTTGCGAATTATCTCCTGACAATAGGAAACCTCTAAAAACGGAAGGTCATCTCAGTAGAGATCCTAGAGCTAAGGAAAGAAGAAAATATGGTCTTAAAAAAGCAAGAAAAGCACCTCAATTCTCTAAACGTTAAAGGAATCTAAATTATGCCAAAATCAGAAATACACCCAAAATGGTATCCAGATGCAAAAGTTATTTGTAATGGAGAAGTTGTAATGACCACTGGCTCCACGCAGCCTGAATTACATGTTGATGTTTGGAGTGGTAATCATCCCTTCTTCACTGGAACTCAAAAGATTCTTGATACAGAAGGTAGGGTTGATAGGTTTATGAAGAAATATGGAATGGGTTCAGCTAATTCAGCCACATCAAAAGATCAAAAAGAAGAAAAAGATTCTAAAAAATAGAATTTCCAAAATTAAGCATAATTTCAATTGGAATACTTAACATTAATTGCAAGGTTGAAAACTGCTTCAGAAAGTTTTGAGAATTTGGAAGTGCAACTTGCAGATCCTGATATAGCTAATGATCCAAAAAAATTAGAATCAATAGCCAGAGAAAGATCAAAATTGGAACCTTTGGTGATTGATTTTAACAAGTTGCTTGATACTGATCAAGAAATAGAAGATTCAAAAAATCTACTAAAAGAGAATAGAAATGATAAAGAAATGGAATCTTTGATAAATGAGGAGTTAATAGCTCTAGAGGAATCTAAGAGTGAACTGATTCAAAAAATCACAATCGCCTTATTGCCAAAAGACCCAAGAGATGAAAGAAGTGTAATGTTGGAAATTAGAGCTGGTGCTGGAGGAAACGAGGCTTGTATCTGGGCGGGTGATTTAGCAAGAATGTATGAAAGATATGGACAAAAAATTGGATGGTCTGTAAAACCTGTTAGTGCTTCCGAGTCAGATATGGGTGGATTTAAGGAGTTAGTTATCTCCGTTAAGGGAGATTCTGTATATAGTCAACTTAAATTTGAGGCTGGTGTACATAGAGTCCAAAGAGTTCCAGCTACTGAATCTCAAGGTAGAGTTCACACATCTACTGCTACAGTTGCGGTTATGCCTGAGGCTGATCCTGTTGAGGTTAAAATTGATCCAACAGATCTAGAGGTTGGAACAGCAAGATCAGGAGGTGCAGGGGGACAAAATGTTAATAAGGTAGAGACAGCTATTGATCTTCTCCACAAGCCTACAGGAATAAGAGTTTTTTGTACTCAAGAGAGATCACAATTGCAAAATCGCGAACGAGCAATGGAAATTTTGAGAGCTAAATTGTATGAAATTCAATTAAAAGAAGCCAATGCAAAAGAGAGATCGCAGAGGCTTTCCCAGGTTGGAACAGGCGATAGAAGTGAAAAAATCAGAACTTATAATTTTAAAGATAACAGGACTACTGATCATAGATTGGGTTCTAATTTTTCTCTTGAGCCAATTCTCGCTGGTCAATTAGAAGAAGTCATTAATGCATGCATAGCGCAAGAACAAAAAAGAATGATGGAAGATTTTAATAAAGAAGTAAATTAAGATTTTTTTATTAGATTGCAAAACCTATTACGTATTTACTCCATTCTTTATGCTTGCCAGAGTCAATTTGTCTTGTAGCTTCAAAATTTAGATTACTTAATGGACGATAAGGCTTACGTTTTAAGGGCATATTCGCCTCTTCGGGGGTTTGATTACCTTTTTGTACATTACATCTGAGACATGCTGTAGTAACATTTTCCCAGTTATCTGTTCCACCTCTGCTTCTAGGTAAAACATGATCTATTGATAGGTCACTACCCCTATAATTACAGTATTGGCAAGAATTATTATCTCTAAGAAGAATATTTTTTCTTGTTAAAGAAACTTCTCTAAAAGGAACTTTGACGTAGTAACGAAGTCTTATAACTGTCGGTAACTTTTTCCCGCTATGAATTGAATATGAATTATCTTCCTCTAAGCTTTCTGCTTTACCTTTAATCATCAAAATTACTGCTCTTCGCCAGGAAGTGATGTTTAAAGGTTCATAAGATGCATTTAAAACTAGAGTCTGGCCCATGCCAAAATTCAATTTACATGTCATGCTAACTGTATATTTCAATAAGCGCATATATTTGTGCAAAGTTAATGCAAAATAGGCAAACAAATCAGGTATTTAATTTTGACAAATTTCCAAATTTTGAAAAAGATGTAGATCTAAAACAAAGAGCATGGATTGAAGTTAAAGGTAAAGCAATAGAAACTAACGTTAGACAGTTAAGATCAAAATTAAGTAAAAATTGTCAATTCATGGCAGTCGTTAAAGCTGATGGATATGGACATGATGCAAAAGTAGTATCTGAATATGCTATTAAAGGCGGAGCTTCGGAATTAGGTGTTGCTACATTAAATGAAGGCATTAAGCTACGTTCTTCTGGCGTTAAAAAACCAATACTTATCCTCGGAAATCTTTATACGAAAAGAGATCTCAATATATGTTTTAAAAATGATCTTATGCCAACTATCAGTAGTTTAAGAGAATGTTTAATTTGCAATAACATTGGTAAGCACTTTGGATTGAAATTTCCTTTACACCTTAAAGTTGATACCGGAATGTCAAGATTAGGATTTGAATCTAATAAATTTGTTCAGCAATTTGAAAAAATAAAATCTTTTGAGAACATTTTAATAGAAGGAATATATAGTCATTTATCTTCTGCAGATGAAGCTAACGCATTAGATCCTAAAAGTATTACACAATTACAAAGACTTAAGTTTAATGAATTATTAAAGCAAATTAATCTTGATCGAAATAATGAAATTAAGATTCATTTTGCTAATTCTGCGGGAATGCTTATTAACAAAGATTTTCATTTTCACATGGTGCGTGTTGGGCTTTCTATGTATGGATACAGTCCTTTAGAAAAAATAGATAAAAATTTATCACTTAAACCAGCTTTATCTTTGAAGGTCAAAGTAGCTTTTACAAGAACTATTGATAAAGATGTAAGTGTAAGTTATGGAGGAAAATTTGTAAGTCATAGAAAAACTAAGTTAGCTGTATTAAGTATTGGTTATGCAGATGGTGTACCAAGAAATCTTTCAGGCAAGATTAACGTTATTCATAATAATAAATTTTATCCTCAAGTTGGATCTATAACTATGGACCAAATGATGGTAGACATAACAGATTCTAATGAAATTAAAGTTGGTAGTACCATGGTATTACTAGGATCTGATGGAGACAAAACAATTTCTCCTCTTGAATGGGCAATAAAATCTGATACTATCCCTTGGGAAATTCTTTGTTCTTTTAAAAATAGATTACCGAAAGTTCAATTAGATTAGACATTTCGATTAAATAAAAAATTTTGAATGTTTGCATAAAAATTGATAATGTATAAGAACTGGAGAGGTGGCTGAGTGGTTGAAAGCGGCTCCCTGCTAAGGAGTTACAGGAGGTAACTTTTGTCGAGGGTTCGAATCCCTCCCTCTCCGTGATTTATTTAGAAAATTTTTAAAATATTTGTTTTAAAACAAGTCAAGATTAATATTTTTGAGGTCATAAATAGAATTTAAAATCAAGTCAGCTCCTGCATCTCTAAGATTTGTTTCGTAAGAATTACGTTCTTTTAATCGAGAATTTAAATATAAATGAGGGGGAGCTATTCCGATACTTATGAATTTCTGAGATGGTATTTCCTTTCTAGCGTTTATAACTGTATTTATATCTGCAATAGTATCTCCAACATATGCAATGGGAATATTTGATTTGCCAAGTTTATCTCCAATAAGCTTTTTTGATAAGTTAATAAAACCTTTAGGATTAGGCTTTTCAGGGGCATCTCCCATAGATATTAATGGTGGTGATTTTAGTCCAAGTCTTTTTTCTAAGACAAATTTTGCAGAAGCAGACTCTGCACCACTAACAAAACCCCAGATTATTCCATTACCTTGAATTAAATCAAAAAACTTTTTATCAACTAATAACTCCTCATTTGTAATGTAACCAGACCAGTATTTACTATCTTTATTTGGATCTCCACCAAAGTAAAACTCTTCAAAACATTTTACTATCTCCTCTCTTAGAGGAATTTTAAGGTTTAAGTTCTCTTTTTTTATACATCTTTTTATAAGTTCTAAACTTAAATCCCAGTCATTATTCCAGATCCCTTCATTTTTTGCATTATCAATGTCTATATAACTCGGCTCCCATCCGGAAAATTTGTAAACTGTTTTTTTTAATGAAAGTCTGTAACTATTTTCTACGCTGCGGATTACACCATCAATGTCAAACAAAATTAAACCAATATTTTTCAATTAATTTTCTTAAATCATTATTTTAAAAGATTAGTACTCTTATAAAAAAAAAGCAAAGAAAACATTCTATTTATAAATCTATGGATTATCTAAATTTAATTTTGTAAATATCCTCTGGGAGTGAGAAATATTTCATCAACTAAGGTTGTTTGAGAATTGCCAATAATAATGATTGATAACATATCAATCTCTTTAAGAGGAATGGTATTTAAAGTAAAAAATTTTTTGGTTTGATTGTCTCTCCCTACTTGTCTAGCTATTAAAACTGGAGTATCACTATGCCTAGATTTTAAACATGTATCTATTACACTTTTTAGCTGCCAATTTCTTTCAATGGATTGAGGATTAAATAAAGCTATTACAAAGTCACCCAGAAGAGCTCCTTCAATTCTTTTTTCTATTAAAGACCATGGAGTTAATTTATCGCTTAAGCTTACTGAACAAAAGTCATTCATTAGTGGTGCTCCACTAATCGCAGCAGCTAATTGAACACTACTTATACCTGGATGTACTTCAAAGTAAGGTCTATATTCTTTTTTGATTTTTTGAAGTAACTCCAAAAGTAAACCTGCCATTCCATAAAATCCAGATTCACCCGAAGAAATTAAAGCCACTTTTATTCCTTCCTCAGCTAGTTTAATTGCTTTTCTGCATCTCTCTTTTTCTTCAGTAAGTTTGCTTTCAATTAAAACTTGATCATTCCTTTTTATGGGTTTTATTAAATCTAAATACATTTTGTATCCAATCCAAACAGTACATCTTGAAAGTGCTGTTCTTGCATTATTAGTTAGGAAGGAGATATCACCAGGCCCACTTCCAATAATATGGATTTCGCCATGGGTTGGATTATATTGATTTTTTGATTCAGCTACAGCGATAGTTACTGCCCCAGATTCATTTTTAAAAATTCTTTTTTCTTGTAATAATTTTGATTCTTCTCCTGCTGCGAGCAAGCAAGAGGCTTCTGCTACGGAAGGGGTTCCAATTTCATTTTGCACAACATTTGATGGATTTGGAACAATTATTTTTGAAAGATCTTCTTTACTAAAAAACTTTATAGGCAAGTTTTTTTCTTTAACAAGTTCTAAAATTCCTTTCTCATTATTTTTAATATCAATAGTTGCAAATCCCGCAATTGATTTTTGTGATAAATTTCCTGACTCAAAAAAATTATTTAAAGAATTTGCTATTAAGTCTTTGCTTGTATTTCTTTCACATCCAATGCCAATCCATAATACCGGCGGGTGCCAAGTAGTTTCATGATTTTCGAATATACTCACATGAAAAGTTGCATCTGGTTTTTTAATTTCTTTTTCATTAATTTGATTAATAATCTCCCCTGATTCTGAATTTTTCCATAAGCTATTACCAGATAATTGTTTGCAAAATATTTTTTCGTTATTAGCTTGTTTAATTACTAGTTTTGACCAATCCCTTATGTTGCCAAATCTTTGCCAACCCCATTGATTCCCAAATGCATCAAGATTTAAGAAGCTTTGATTATTGGAATTATTAGTTTCTATTATTTCTCCACCAAGTAAATTAGCAATTTGACATGCAATATTTTGCGTATTTGACTGATGCAAACCAATTAAAGGAACTATCTTCGAACATTTGTTATCTATAACTATTACACCAGGATCTTGATCTTTTGACGTTAAAAAAGAATTTATTATGCGTATTGATGCAGCGATGGAGCCTATAAAAATTATTAAATCTATCTCTGGCCATTTTTTAAGTAAGATTTCTTTAGGTTTTTGTACTTGAATAAGTTCATTTTCCTTGCCATCCTCATTTGAAGAACCTGCAATATATATTTCTTTGACAAATTCTTTTTTTTTAAGCCTTTTTAAAATTTCTTTTGAATAATTAGATAGACCTATAGCAATTCCTTTCAAATCAGAAACTATTGACAGTTACGTTGAAATTATATCCTGTTGCTGGATTTTAAAAATTTTCTTTGAAATATAAAAAAAAATTTAAGAAATTTATGTAAAATTTGAGTAAAAATACTTATAATCTAGTCATAGACAAGAATTTAACAAAATATTCATATAGTAACAATCATTAGAACATTTGTTACGTTAATGCATAACGAAAGAATCTTTGCCTTATTATTTTTGAAACGAATATCTAAAGTTTCCGAGGGATTCGTTTTCTTGAACATTATCATTATAAATAAGTTCGAGATCCGATCAATCGGCTTTAATGTCAATTATTTTCGAGGTGCTAGATGACCATCAGCCCACCAGAAAGTGGAGAAAAAAACAAAAAAGTTTTGGAAGATCCTGTAAAGGCCGATCCAAGACCTATTGATTTTGCCAAATTAGATAAGCCAGGTTTCTGGTCAAGTAAATTATCTAAGGGTCCAAAAACTACAACTTGGATCTGGAATTTGCATGCTGACGCACATGATTTTGATGTGCATACAGGCGATGCTGAAGAAGCAACAAGAAAAATCTTTTCAGCTCATTTTGGACATCTTGCAGTCATTTTTATATGGATGAGTGCAGCATTTTTCCATGGAGCAAGATTTTCTAATTATTCAGGTTGGTTAGCTGACCCAACTCACGTTAAACCTGGTGCTCAACAAGTTTGGGCAATTGTTGGCCAAGAAATGCTTAATGCTGATCTTGGAGCTAACTACAACGGAATTCAAATAAGCTCAGGAATTTTCCACATGTGGCGAGCATGGGGAATAACTAATGAAAGTGAATTGATGGCTTTAGCAATAGGTGCTGTAGTAATGGCTGCACTTATGCTTCATGCCGGAATCTTTCATTATCACAAAGCAGCTCCAAAAATGGAGTGGTTCCAAGATATTGAGTCTATGCTTAACCATCATATAGCTGGTTTAGTAGGATTAGGATCTTTAGCATGGGCTGGTCATTGTATTCATATCGGAGCGCCTACTGCAGCTCTTTTAGATGCAATTGATGCAGGTTCTCCTTTAGTAATCAATGGCAAAGAAATAGCAACTATTGCAGATATGCCTATGCCGCATCAACTCTGTGATCCTCAAATCATCGGTCAGATATTTCCAGGATTAGCAAGTGGTACAGGTAATTTCTTTAGTTTAAACTGGTTAGCATTTTCAGATTTCCTTACCTTCAAAGGTGGACTTAACCCTGTGACAGGAAGTTTATGGATGACTGATGTTTCACATCATCACTTAGCTTTTGGTGTAATAGCAATCATTGGTGGTCATATGTATAGGACCAATTACGGTATTGGTCATAGTATGAAAGAAATATTAGATTCACAGCAAGGAGACCCAATATTATTTCCTGCTCCTAAAGGTCATCAAGGTCTTTTTGAGTTCATGGCAGAAAGTAGACATGCTCAGCTTGCAGTAAACCTAGCAATGCTTGGATCAATAAGCATACTTGTATCTCATCATATGTATGCGATGCCTCCATATCCATATATAGCTACTGACTACATGACAGTTCTTGGATTATTTACTCATCACATGTGGATAGGTGGATTGTTCATAGTAGGTGCAGGCGCCCATGCAGGAATTGCAATGGTTAGAGATTATGATCCAGCAAAACATATTGATAATGTATTAGACAGAATCCTTAAAGCAAGAGATGCCTTAATCAGTCACTTGAACTGGGTATGTATGTGGTTAGGATTCCATAGCTTTGGACTCTACATTCACAACGATACTATGAGGGCTTTGGGTAGACCTCAAGATATGTTTAGTGATTCTGCAATCCAACTTCAGCCAATTTTTGCTCAATGGGTACAAAGTATTCAAGCATCTGCTGTTGGAACTTCTCTTTTAGCAGGTACTGTAGAAGCTTTACCTCACAAAGCTTTAAGTGAGGTTTTTAATGGAAGTTTAGTAGAAGTGGGTGGAAAGGTTGCTATAGCTCCAATTCCATTAGGGACAGCTGATTTAATGATTCATCATATTCATGCTTTCCAAATTCATGTAACTGTTTTGATACTTCTCAAAGGAGTACTTTATGCAAGAAGTTCAAGGTTGATCCCTGATAAAGCTTCTTTAGGATTTAGATTCCCTTGTGATGGACCTGGAAGAGGTGGTACATGTCAAGTTTCTTCATGGGACCACGTGTTCTTAGCCCTTTTCTGGATGTATAACTGTTTATCAATAGTAATTTTCCACTTCTCTTGGAAAATGCAGAGTGATGTTTGGGGACTGACTGGTGGTAACTTCGCACAAAGTTCCATTACCATTAATGGTTGGTTAAGAGATTTTCTTTGGGCGCAAGCTTCTCAAGTATTAACAAGTTATGGTCAATCAATAAGCATGTACGGTTTGATGTTCTTGGGAGCTCACTTCATATGGGCATTTAGTTTAATGTTCCTCTTTAGTGGAAGGGGATATTGGCAAGAATTATTCGAATCAATTGTTTGGGCACACAACAAACTTAAAGTTGCTCCAACCATTCAACCAAGAGCTTTATCTATCACTCAGGGTAGAGCAGTAGGTGTAACACACTTCCTTGTAGGTGGTATTGCTACCACATGGGCCTTCTTCCATGCTCGCCTTTTCGGCCTGGGCTAATTACCTGAACTTCACCTTTTTAATTCAATGGCAACAAAATTTCCATCATTTAACCAGGGTCTAGCTCAGGACCCTACAACCCGACGAATATGGTACGGAATAGCTACCGCTCACGACTTTGAAAGTCATGATGGTATGACCGAAGAAAAGCTTTATCAGAAGCTTTTCTCAACACATTTTGGTCATCTAGCAATAATCGCTCTCTGGGTAGCTGGTAACTTATTTCATATCGCTTGGCAAGGTAACTTCGAGCAGTTTGTACTTGATCCAACTCACGTTCGTCCTATTGCTCATGCTATTTGGGACCCACATTTTGGATCTGGTATCACAGAAGCAATGACACAAGCTGGAGCTAGTGGTCCAGTAAACATAGCTTACTCAGGTCTCTACCATTGGTGGTACACAATTGGAATGAGAACTAATGAGCAACTCTTCCAAGCTTCAATATTCATGAGTATTTTGGCTTGTTGGACTCTATTTGCAGGTTGGTTACACTTGCAGCCAAAATTCAGACCTTCTTTAGCTTGGTTTAAAAATGCAGAATCAAGATTAAATCATCATTTAGCTGTTTTATTTGGTTTTAGTAGTATTGCTTGGACAGGTCATTTGGTTCATGTTGCTATACCTGAATCAAGAGGTCAGCATGTAGGTTGGGATAACTGGTTAACAGTACTTCCACACCCTGCAGGACTAGCTCCTTTCTTTACTTTAAACTGGGGAGCATACGCCCAAAATCCTGATTCTCTAGATCAGGTGTTTGGAACAGCTGAGGGAGCTGGTACAGCAATCTTTACTTTCTTAGGTGGTCTTCATCCTCAAAGTGAAGCATTATGGCTTACTGACATTGCGCATCATCATATCGCGATTGGAACAGTTTTCGTAATTGCGGGTCATATGTATAGAAATACCTTTGGTATTGGTCATAGCCTCAAAGAAATTACAGAAGCTCATAATACAAGACACCCTAATGATCCTCATAAAGGTAGTTTCGGAATTAACCACGATGGAATATATGAAACTGTAAATAACTCATTACATTTCCAACTTGGACTAGCATTAGCATCACTCGGTGTAGCAACTTCTTTAGTGGCGCAACATATGGGTGCACTTCCTTCTTATGCTTTCATTGCAAGGGACTACACTACACAATCTGCTTTATATAGTCATCATCAGTACATAGCAATGTTCTTGATGGTTGGTGCTTTCGCACACGGTGCTATTTTCTTTGTTAGAGATTACGATCCAGAATTAAATAAAGATAATGTATTAGCAAGAGTGCTCGGAACAAAGGAAGCCTTGATAAGTCACCTTAGTTGGGTAACGATGTTGCTTGGATTCCATACTCTTGGAATTTATGTTCATAACGATGTTGTTGTGGCTTTTGGTAATCCTGAAAAGCAAATTCTAATAGAGCCAGTATTTGCTCAATTCGTTCAAGCTGCTCAAGGTAAGATGATGTACGGTTTTAACGCTTTATTATCTGATCCTACAAGTTCAGCAACTCTCGCAGCTAATTCATTACCAGGTAATCATTACTGGATGGATCTTATCAATAGACAAGATGCATTAAGTGCTTTCTTACCTATTGGCCCAGCAGATTTCTTAGTTCATCATGCTATTGCTTTAGGTCTTCATACAACTGCATTAATTCTTATCAAAGGTGCACTTGATGCTAGAGGAACAAAATTAATTCCTGATAAGAAAGATTTAGGTTATGCTTTCCCTTGCGATGGACCTGGACGTGGAGGTACTTGTGATAGCTCATCTTGGGACGCTATGTACTTAGCTATGTTCTGGGCATTAAATTTACTAGCATGGGTAACTTTCTACTGGCATTGGAAACACCTAGCAATTTGGCAGGGTAACGTTGCTCAATTTAACGAATCAGGAACTTATCTAATGGGTTGGTTCAGAGATTATCTCTGGTTAAATTCTGCTCAACTTATTAATGGATATAATCCTTTTGGAGTAAATTCTCTATCTCCTTGGGCTTGGATGTTCCTGTTCGGTCACTTAGTTTGGGCTACTGGTTTCATGTTCCTAATATCATGGCGTGGTTACTGGCAAGAGTTAATTGAAACATTAGTTTGGGCACATCAGCGTACTCCAATTGCTAACCTTGTTGGCTGGAGAGATAAGCCAGTTGCACTTTCAATTGTTCAAGCTAGATTAGTTGGACTAGCACATTTCACCATTGGAAACATACTTACATTTGGGGCATTTGTTATCGCATCCACTTCAGGTAAATTTGGTTAAATTTCCCTTAAATAATTTAAATCACCACAATAGTGGTGATTTTTTTTTGTTTAATTTTAATGTTCTAAATTAAGTTAAAATTGTGTAATTATTATTAAATATAAATGTCAGATATAAAACAATTAATTTCTATTATCGTCCCTGTCTTCAATGAAAGCGAGAGTATTGGTCTTTTATTGGATGAAGTTATAAATGTAATGTCATCTCATAAATTTAATTTTGAATTGATTGTTGTAAATGATGGTTCTAAAGATAATACTCATCAAGTTTTAAAGCAACTAACTCTCAAAATTAAAGAATTATCAGTAATTTCCCTTCGCAAAAATTATGGTCAAACTGCAGCAATGTCAGCTGGCTTTGATAATTCTAAGGGCGATATTGTAATTACTTTGGATGGTGATTTACAGAATGATCCAAATGATATTCCATTATTAATTTCAGAAATTAATAATGGTTATGACTTGGTTTGTGGTTGGAGGTTTGATAGAAAAGATAAATTAATTAATAGAAAGATACCCTCAAAAATAGCGAATAAATTAATAGCTTACGTAACAGGTTTGAAGTTGAATGACTATGGTTGCTCATTAAAAGCTTTTAAGAAAGAAATAATAGAAGATATAAAGTTATATGGGGAACTTCACAGGTTTTTGCCCGTTTTAGCAAATATTGAAGGTGCAAGAATCAAAGAAATTAAAGTAAATCATAGGAGCAGGCAATATGGATCTAGTAAATATGGAATTGATAGAACTTTTAGAGTTTTAATGGATTTATTAACTGTTTGGTTTATGACTAAATTTTTAACAAGACCGATGTATGGATTTGGTTTTGTTGGAATTATAAGTATTTTCTTTAGCCTTGCGATAAGTTCTTATTTGATAGTTTTAAAAATAATGGGTGAGGATATTGGAAATCGTCCGTTGCTTATGTTTGCATTAATATTAGGAATTGCTGGTGTTCAATTATTTAGCTTTGGATTATTGAGCGAACTTTTAATTAGGACATATCATGAAAGTCAAAGTCGTCCAATTTACAGAATTAGATCAATAAACAGTGCTAAGCAAAATTGATTGTTTATTTGAATTGTCTTATTAATAAAGCTGAAATTTTAACGACTTCAGGAGAAATATCTCTTAAGCCTTTGCGTAAAATTGGTAATGTTGATTTATCAGCTAATTCTTCCGCTATTTTTAATGCTTTTAATTTATTTTCTGTATCACCCTGAAAAAGACTAATCATTTTATTTCTTTGAGAATTTTTATAAAATACTGAGTACTTTTTTTCTTCGTGATTGTATAAATAACTATTTTTTTTAGATAGAAATTTATTATTACTTTTTTTATTTTTCTTTAATTTAATAGAATTTAAATTGCTTTGATTTATTAACTTTTTAAAGCTTCTTTTTTTAAAAACTATAAGTAATATTCCTATAAAAATAATAAGTAAAATTGCTAAAAAATTTAACATGTAAAAAGTTAATAATTTTTATATCATCCAGTAATAAAATTAACATTATTTCGCTGATAAATACTAAAGTGTTTAAAGATGTTTAAAGAACTATGCCATCTGATTTACCAAGTCTTTTACCCTCAATTTTTGTTCCATTAATTGGTATAGCAATGCCTGCTGTT
>CABYNZ010000018.1 GCA_902520485.1 uncultured Prochlorococcus sp.
AGTAGCAGGCTTGGCCGCAGTAGGGGTTCCAAGAGATCTTTCTGCAGGACAAATTTTACCTTTAGTTATGGCAGCGGTAGTCATTGGTGGCTTACTGCAAATATTATTCGGGATTCTAAAACTAGGTAAATACATTACTTTAGTTCCATATTCTGTTGTTTCAGGATTTATGTCTGGTATTGGAGTAATAATCATTGCGCTTCAGATTGGACCATTACTTGGAATTAGCACTCGAGGTGGAGTAGTCGAATCTTTAACTACTGTATTTTCAAATTTCCAGCCCAATGGTGCTGCTATTGGAGTTGCAATAATGACACTAGGTATAGTATTTCTTACTCCTAGAAAAATAAGTCAGTGGGTACCTTCTCCTCTCTTGGCACTATTGATAGTTACTCCAATATCAATATTAATTTTTGGAGATGGAGCAATTGATAGAATTGGAGAAATTCCAAGGGGAGTTCCATCTTTAAATTTCCCAAGTTTTAATCAATATTTCCCAATTATTTTCAAAGCAGGATTAGTCCTAGCAGTACTTGGCGCAATTGACTCCTTACTGACATCTCTAGTAGCAGACAATATCTCTCAAACAAAACATAATTCTGATAGAGAACTTATTGGTCAAGGGATAGGAAATGCAGTTGCAGGTCTGTTTTCAGGTTTACCTGGAGCAGGAGCAACAATGAGAACAGTCATAAATGTTAAATCTGGAGGATCAACTCCTATCTCTGGTATGGTTCACTCAGTTGTATTATTGATAGTTTTAGTTGGTGCGGGACCTTTAGCTGAGCAAATACCAACTGCGTTACTAGCAGGAATCCTTATAAAAGTAGGTTTAGATATTATTGATTGGGGATTTTTAAGGAGGGCTCACAAATTATCTTTAAAAACTTCAGTAGTAATGTATGGCGTACTTTTGATGACAGTTTTTTGGGATTTAATTTGGGCAGTTTTAGTAGGTGTATTCATAGCAAATATGCTCACTATCGATTCAATAACTGAAACTCAACTAGAAGGTATGGATGAGGATAATCCTTTATCAAAAGATGCTCAAGCTAAAAATGCATTACCTGCAGATGAAAAAGCACTACTAGATAGATGTTCAGGAGAAGTAATGCTATTTAGACTTAAAGGACCACTTAGTTTTGGAGCAGCTAAAGGTATATCTGAGAGAATGATGCTTGTAAGAAACTACAAAGTTTTGATATTAGATATCACTGATGTTCCAAGACTTGGAGTGACCGCGACTTTGGCAATAGAAGATATGATGCAAGAAGCAAAAAATAATTCCAGAAAAGCATTTGTTGCAGGTGCTAATGAAAAAGTAAAAGATAGATTAGCTAAGTTTGGAGTTGAAGGGATTATTGAAACAAGAAAAGAAGCTTTAGAAACTGCTCTAAATGAAATAGCCTAATAATTTATGGAAATAAGTCCAATACTGCAAAATGTATTAGCCCCGCCAGTTCTTTTCTTTTTGATTGGAGCAATATCAGTACTCTTTAAATCTGATTTAGAGATACCAGCTCCATTACCTAAACTCTTCTCCTTATACCTACTCCTAGCTATTGGTTTTAAAGGAGGTATAGAGATACAGAAAAGTGGTTTTACAGATCAAGTATTGCCTACTTTAAGTGCTGCAATACTGATGTCACTAGTAATCCCGCTGATTGGATTTTTAATTTTAAGATTTAAGTTTGATGTCTTTAATTCAGCCGCGATAGCAGCAGCATACGGTTCAATTAGTGCTGTTACATTTATCTCTGCAGAAAGTTTTTTAGAAAGTCAAAAAATAGCTTTTGATGGGTTTATGGTTGGCGCTTTAGCTTTAATGGAGTCTCCTGCAATAATTGTTGGATTATTACTTGTGAAATTTGCAGCTCCAAAAAATAGACCAAAATCAAGAAAAATGCATCTAAGCGCAATATTACACGAATCACTTTTGAATGGATCAGTTTATTTATTGCTCTCAAGCTTGATTGTAGGATTTCTCACTGCTTCCAGTAATCCCTCAGGAATTGAAAAAATGGAGCCTTTCACTGGACAATTATTCTATGGAGCAGAATGCTTCTTCTTGTTAGATATGGGAATAGTTGCTGCTCAAAGATTGCCGAGACTGAAAAATGCTGGTTCGTTCTTGATTGGATTTGCCATTTTTATGCCTTTATTTAACGCATTTATTGGTGTTTTCGTTGCAAGATTTTTATCTTTAGGACCTGGCAACGCACTTTTATTTGTGGTTTTATGTGCAAGCGCGTCTTATTTAGCAGTTCCTGCAGCAATGAGGATGACAGTTCCAGAAGCTAAATCTAGTTATTATATTTCAACTACACTAGGTCTAACTTTCCCATTCAATATAGTTCTCGGCATTCCCATATATATGAGTTTAGTAAATACTATTATCCCACTATCACCTTTATAAAAATGAAAAGATTAGATTTGATATTTAGTGAAAGAGAACTAGATGCAATCATTAAAACATTAGAAAAAGCTAATGTTCCTGGATATACAGTTATGAAACACGCTACAGGCAGAGGACCTGAAAGAGTTGTTACAGAAGATATGGAATTTACAGGATTAGGAGCGAATGCTCATGTAATTGTTTTTTGCGAGCAAGAATTAATAGATAAAATGAGAGATAACATCAGGGACGATTTGAGCTATTACGGAGGAGTCGCTTATATTTCTGAAGCAACACCCCTTTAGATCAAAGAAGGAATATTTTTTTTAAGAATGAATCCAATCCACTCTAATATTTTTTCTACTATTTAAATATCTATCAATTGACATTGCAGCAATACATCCATCAGAAGCTGCAACTACGGCTTGCTTAAATGGTGTGTTTCTTATATCTCCAATAGCCCATACTCCATCAGAATTTGTAGACATAAAGTCATCCACAATAACTCCTCCGTCTTCTTTTAAAGCAATTTGATCCCCTAAAAAATCAGTAATCGGCTTCGAACCACTCATGTAGACAAACACTCCATCTAAATTTAAATTGATAGGATTATCCTCTTGCTTATTTTTTACAACGACTCCATTAACACCCATATCATCTCCCAATATTTCTAATAATCTTGTTCTACTCCAATGTTTTATATTTGAATTATCCATCAATTCCATAGCTTCTTCGTTATCTGATTTAGGATCACTTGATGTAATCCAATGCACGGTTGATGCGAATTTAGTTAGAACAGTTGCCTCTTCAATTGCCTCCTTGTTTACTCCAACAACGGCAACCTCTCTATTTTTATAAAAAGCCCCATCACATGTAGCACAATAACTTACTCCTTTACCAAGAAAATCCGCTTCTCCCTTAAATGATGCAGGCCTACCCATGGCTCCACTTGCAAGTACAAGTGCTTTAGCTTTAAAAGTGCCTTCGGGCGTGTAAACCATTTTCCATTCTCCACTAGCGTCTATTCCAAACACTTGCGCTCTTCTATAATCTGTGCCGTATTGCATAGCCTGTTCTCTCATTAGGGTAAGTAATTTTTCTCCACTAATATCAACAGGAACCCCTGGGTAATTAGCTATTTGATGAGTTATTGCTAAGGCGCCAACAGATGGATTTTTATCTAAAATTACTGTCTTTAAATTTGAACGAGATGTATAAAGTGCGCAAGTACATCCGGCCGGGCCTCCTCCGATAATAACTACATCTGACTCAATGATTTCCAATTTTTAAAAACTCCTTTTGTAGTTAATTAAATGAGTTCTTGGTTAGAAGATATTTTTAAAGTAAATACCTGAACCTTTATATAAATATAAGTTAAAAGAAAAAAGAGAAAAAAGCTTAATATAGAAACAAACTTACATAGGAAAAACATAAAAAATTAATTATCAAAATGATCAGTTACGTGAAACGTTCTGTATTGATCTATTATTAGATCATATCGAAAAATCAATTGCCGTTGAAACATTATATTTTTCATGACCAACTCTGATTACCTTTTAAAAGCTGCCATTAAGAAAGTAACCGAAAAATTAAACGAAATATTGGTTGAAAAAATTGAAGAAGCAACACATATTGCTCAGGATGCTCCTGAAATTCTCAAAAAAGAATTTGATAGTTTAAAAGAATCCATAATCGAAGAAGCATCAAGACTAGAAAAAGCAGAGAATATTGAAGAAAATCAGTCTACAAATACTTATCAAGATCCCAAAATAAAAAAAGCTTTAAATGAAATTGAAGGTATTAATAAGCAAATTGATCTCTTTAATCAAACTATAAATAATCAAATTAAATGAGTTATCACGTTCTTCATTATCGTTTAAAAAAATTGAAGAGGTCCTTTCTTATTTGGATAACTCTGATTTCGCTTTTATTAAATTTATGGATAGATAATATTAGATTTACAATTTTCCAAACCAAGAACAATGAAAAAAGTAGGGTCCAAATTAAAAGAGCTAGGTGGTTTACTAATCAATTAATAGAGCTTGGTTCAGCATTTATTAAAATTGGACAATTATTATCAGCGAGACCTGATTTAATTCCTAATACCTGGATACAGGAATTGTCTAAATTGCAGGATCAAGTACCTAATTTTTCATTTGCACAAGTTGAAGAGACTATAAGAAATGAACTAGGATCTAAGTTTAATGAAATAGATCAAATAATATGCGATCCGGTTGGATCAGCATCACTAGCTCAGGTTCATAGAGCGACTTTAAAAGATGGTAAGAAAGTAGTTTTTAAAGTTCAAAGACCCAATTTAAAAGAATTGTTTATTATCGATTTGGGCATAATGCAGCAAATAGCAGGATTATTGCAGAAAAATAAGAATTGGAGTCGAGGTAGAAACTGGGTTGAGATTGCTAAAGAGTGTAGGAAAGTTCTTATGAAAGAACTTGATTTTAATTGCGAAGCGCAATATGCAGCAAGATTTAGGCAGCAATTTCTTGATGATGAAAATGTTGAAGTTCCTGAAGTAATTTGGGATATGAGCAGTGAAAAAGTGCTTTGTTTAAGTTATGTAGAAGGGACAAAAATAAGCGATTTAGAAAAATTAAAATCGCAAGAAATTGATTTATCTAAAATTGCAGAGATAGGTGCAATCAGCTACTTAAAACAATTAGTAAATTACGGGTTTTTTCATGCAGATCCTCATCCAGGGAATCTAGCAGTTTCAAGTAAAGGTAAATTGATTTTTTATGATTTTGGAATGATGGGGAACATCTCAAATAACCTTCAAACAAGATTAGGGGGGATGGTTAAGGCTGCTGCTCTTAGAGACGCCTCATCACTTGTAGGTCAATTACAACAAGCTGGGCTAATTTCAAAAGATATTGATGTAGGACCAGTCAGAAGATTAGTCAGATTGATGCTTAAAGAAGCCTTAACTCCGCCATTTAGTCCTAATATTATTGAAAAATTATCTGGAGATTTATACGAACTGGTTTATGAAACGCCATTTCAACTGCCAGTAGATTTAATCTTTGTGATGAGAGCTTTATCAACTTTTGAAGGAGTTGGTAGAATGCTTGATCCAGGGTTTAACCTTGTATCAGTTACCAAGCCTTATTTAATAGAACTTATGACTTCAAATAATCAAAGTCCCAACGATTTAATTAACCAATTTGGAAGGCAAGTAGGTGAACTAGGATCGAAAGCTGTTGGAATTCCCAAAAGAATAGATGAAAGTTTAGAAAGATTAGAACAGGGCGATTTACAATTGCAAATAAGAATGGGAGAGTCTGATAGGCAATTCAAAAAAATGTTTACGGCTCAAAAAACTTTAGGTCATTCAATTCTCATAGGAAGCTTATCAATTGCATCTGCTTTACTTGTAACCAATAAACAAAATAATTTTGCATTGTTGCCACTTTTTTTTGCACTACCAATAAGTATTGATTGGATAAAGTGCCAATTAATTATGAGAAAAGGCTCACGTTTAGAGAAACTTAAGCGCTAAAAAAACTATATATTTTTTGGACCTAAACCTAGAGCTCCAGCGAATCTTGCTTGATTTCCTAGTTCCTCCTCAATTTTTAAAAGCCTATTATATTTTGCAATCCTTTCACTTCTGCTCAAAGAGCCAGTCTTGATCTGACCCGATCTTGTGGCGACAGATAAATCTGCGATAGTTGTATCTTCAGTCTCACCACTTCTATGACTTATAACACTTGTGAAACCAGACATTTTAGCTAACTCAATAGCTTCCAAAGTTTCAGTTAATGTTCCAATTTGATTTACCTTTATTAGGATTGAATTGGCAGATTTTTCTATAATCCCTTTCCGTAATCTTTCTGTATTAGTAACGAATAAATCATCACCTACAAGCTGAACTTTATTCCCTAATTCTTTGTTTAATTCTGACCAACCCTCCCAATCATCCTCAGCTAAACCGTCCTCTATTGAAACTATGGGATAATTAGAAACTAATCTTGAAAGATATGAAATCATTTCAGAACTATTTAAACTTTTACCTTCATATTTATAAATACCATCACTATAAAATTCAGTACTAGCAGCATCTAAAGCTAAAGATACCTGCTCACCAGGCTTAAATCCTGCTTTTTGAATTGCTTCTAATAATAAGTCCCCTGCTTCTTCGCTTGATGACAAATTCGGGGCAAATCCACCCTCATCGCCTACAGCGGTAGATAGACCTTTTTGATCAAGTAATGATTTTAATGAGTGAAAAATTTCAGTACCCATTCTTAATGATTCACTGAAATTATTAACTCCATGTGGAACAAGCATAAATTCCTGAAAATCAAGACTATTTGGTGCATGTGCACCACCATTTATTACATTCATCAATGGGACTGGAAGAAGATTGGATAATGGATCTCCAAGATATCTATATAGGGGAATGTCTAAAGCATTTGCTGATGCTCTAGCAGTGGCAAGACTTACTGCAAGGATTGAATTTGCTCCAAGGTTAGACTTATTAGGAGTTCCATCAATTTCAATCATTAATTTATCTACTGCAGTTTGATCTAAAGATGACAAACCACATAAAGCCGGCGATATGGTTTCATGTATTTTATTAACAGCATTCAAAACGCCTTTTCCCATATATTTCGAACCACCATCTCTTAATTCATGTGCCTCATGAGCACCAGTGCTAGCTCCGCTGGGAACAATTGCTCTACCACTTGCACCACATTCCAAAAATACTTCTGCCTCTACAGTTGGATTACCTCTTGAATCAAGGACTTGCCTTGCTTCAACAGTATCAATAAGAAAATCAATAGTTTCTTTCACAATTTAATTATTACTATTTAAATCCTATTAATAGCTGAACTATTTGGCTAATATCTGAAATATATTTGTTAACCAACTATAATTTTTTAATTTTATAAGGGCTTAGATATTATTTAACGTTTTTTTTGATTCTAAAGTCCCCTCAAATCCTCTCATCTAAATAATTTTCAAATTCATCTTACAATTTGAAAATTATTGGATGATTATTAATGCAGTTCCTATTTAGAATATTAATTAATAATCAACTATAGTTTTTATAGTTTATGAGAGAAACACTTACTTCCAGTCCTGAACTATTTAGCGATATTAGTTGGAATCTTCTTTTATTAGGGGAAGAAACCGCAAAAAAATGGGATCATAGCGAATTTAATATTGAACACATAATTCATACATTGTTCTCATCAAGTGAATTCTTTGCCTTCATTGAAAAATTATCAATCGACCAAGATACAGTTTTAGACATAACAGAAGATTTTTTAGAAGAGACACCAACAAATGAGTCAGATATTTTTACTATCGGAGAAGATTTAGAAATTTTATTAGATAACGCGAATCAGATTAAAACTCAATGGGGATCGAGATTAATAGAAATCCCTCATTTACTAATTGCTCTTGGAAGAGATTTAAGAATTGGAAATTATGTTTTTGAAGAAGGAAACCTTTCCATGGAAAAATTAGAGGAAGAATTAAAGTTTTACCCAAATATTAAAAAATCAAAAGATTCTTTTAATTATGGGAATGTAATTGAAATAAATAATCAATCTAATTTCGAATCAAACAACGAGACTGAAGAGACTCTTGTAAAAGAAGAAAAATTTAAAAAAGCTATTGTTCCATTACCGAAAAGTGAACTTCAAATTGAAACCAAAAAACAAGTTGGAAAAGATGAAACTGTTCTTTCAATTTATGGAAAAGATTTAACAGGATCAGCTAAAAAAGGCTTACTGGATCCTGTTTTAGGAAGAGAAAATGAGCTCAATAATTTAATGAGGGTACTCTGCAGAAGGAACAAAAATAACCCTATACTTATTGGCAATCCTGGAGTTGGTAAAACCTCAATTGCAAAATTACTTGCTCAATTAATTGTAGACAAAAAAGTTCCTGATACTTTAAAGGACTTAAAAATTATTTCACTTGACTTAGGTGCATTAGTTTCTGGGACCAAATTTAGAGGGCAACTAGAGGAAAGACTAAGCTTAATAATGCAGGAACTAAATAATCCAAACCAAGGAATGATTCTTTTTATTGATGAAATTCACTCAATATTAAGTTCTGACAGATCTTCTACCAACATCAGTAATATCTTAAAACCTTTACTAGCTGAAGGAGAACTTAGATGTATCGGTACAACAACACCTGAGAAATTTCGTGAAACTATTGAAAAAGATCAGGCATTAAATAATTGCTTTCAAAAGATAGCTGTTAATGAACCTTCAGTAGAATTAAGCGTAAAAATATTACAAGGGATCAAAAAGAAATATGAATTACATCATGGCATAAAAATTTCTGAAGAGGCTGTAAACTATTCTGCAAAATTGGCCGATAGATACATCAGCGATAAATGTCTCCCTGATAGTGCAATAGATTTAATTGATGAAGCAGCTGCACAGTTGAAAATCGAGTCTAATAATATGCCCCAAATCATTCTCCAACAAGAAAACAAACTTAATACTATTGATGAAAAATTGAATAATTTGCAAGGAGAAAATGTCGAAGCTCAAGAAAAACTATTGAATAATAGACAACAATCAGAGGCAAAATTGAACGTTCTTTTGGAAAATTGGAACAATTTACGTGAAGAAATGGAGGAATTATCTATTTTAATGAAAGAAGAAGATAAGCTAACCAAACAAATTAAAGATAAATCAAATCGAGAAATTGAAAATGATCTAAATTATTTAGAAAAGCTTGAAGAAGAGTTAAGTGAAATAGTGAATGACATACAAAAAGTTGAAGAGAACTTTAATAAAATAAAGAAAAATAGAAATTTCCCTTTTAAATATCAAGTTGAACCTGATGATATTGCAGATGTTATATCAAAAATCACAGGAATTCCAATTTCTAAAGTAGTTTCAAATGAACGTAAAAAATTAGTCAATCTAGAAAAAGAACTAAGTGAAAAAGTTATTGGACAAGAAAAAGCTATAGAAGCTGTTTCTGCTGCAATTAGAAGAGCTCGAGTTGGCATGAAAAGTCCCAAAAGACCTATTGGATCTTTTTTATTTATGGGTCCTACTGGTGTTGGTAAAACAGAATTAGCAAAATCTCTTGCAACAGCTTTATTTGATGAAGAAGACGCACTTTTAAGATTAGACATGAGTGAATATATGGAGAAAAATGCCGTAGCAAGACTTTTAGGAGCTCCCCCAGGTTATGTTGGTTATGAAGAGGGAGGTCAATTAACTGAAGCTGTAAGACGTAAACCCTATTCAGTAATACTTCTTGATGAGATAGAAAAAGCACATGCAGAAGTATTTAATATCCTTTTGCAAGTCTTAGATGAAGGAAGATTAACGGACTCCCAAGGAAGGACCGTAGATTTCAAAAATACGGTAATCATTATGACAAGTAACCTAGCTGGTAAATCTATACTGGAGTATTCGCAAAAGATTTCTAAAAGTGAGGGAAAGTTAGAAAAAGATCAACAAAGTCTAGATGATTCAATTAGTAATGCATTGTCTTCAATTTTTAGACCTGAATTTTTAAATAGAATTGACGAAGTAGTAAAGTTTGATCCATTATCTATTGATGAACTTCAAAAAATAATCATTCTACAAACAGAAGATTTAAAGAACCTGCTACTTGAGCAGAAAATAAATATCGCTATAGACAAAAAAGTTATCGACAAAATTGCAAACGATTCTTACGAACCTGAATATGGTGCTAGGCCACTTAGCAGGGAACTTAGAAGACAAATAGAAAATCCCTTGGCTGCAAAACTTTTAGAGGATAACTTCAAAAATAAAAAAAATATAACAATTAAACTTAATCCTGCTAAAAAAGATGAGATCGTTTTCAAACCTAGCTGAGGAGTAAATCAATAAGCTAAAATAAAAACTAAAGCATAATGCTTAATTCTAAACAAATTTTGTGACAAGTCCTACTACTAATAAAGAACCTATTAAAAAGGATTCTCCTGAAGTTGAAGAGCCTAAAAAAAAGAATAATTTTTTTAGATCTACCTACGATGAGCTTAAACTTGTCGTGTGGCCTAACAAACAACAACTTTTTAGCGAATCAGTAGCAGTTATAATTATGGTATCTTTTTCTGCTGCAGCCATTGCTTCTGTTAGCAGATTCTATGGGTGGGCAGCCTCGCAAATTTTTGGTTGAATTATCTCCCGAATATCCATTTATAAAGATCTTAATTAAGCTTCCAGAAAAATGAGTAATGAATTAACTACAAACCTTGCTTCTTCAAAAGCAAATACAAGCATCGCAAGATGGTATGCAGTTCAAGTAGCATCAAGCTGTGAAAAAAAAGTAAAAGCGACTCTTGAGCAGAGATCAGTAACTTTAGGTGTTAATAATAGAATCATTGAAATTGAAATTCCCCAAACTCCAGGAATTAAATTAAAAAAAGATGGAAGCAGACAAACTACTGAAGAAAAAGTTTTCCCAGGTTATGTCCTCGTAAGAATGATTTTGGATGAAGATACAATGATGGCTGTTAAAAGTACTCCAAATGTAATTAACTTTGTCGGTGCTGAAGACGGTAGAGGCAGCGGAAGATCGCGAGGTCATATCAAACCTCGACCATTATCAAGACAAGAAGTTAATAGAATCTTTATGCGCGCATCAGAGAAAAAAGCTGTAATCAAGTTAGATATTGAAGAAAAAGATAGAATCATTGTAACTAGCGGTCCATTCAAGGATTTCCAGGGAGAAGTTATAGAAGTTTCCGGAGAAAGAAATAAATTAAAAGCATTACTTTCAATATTTGGGCGCGAGACTCCTGTAGAATTAGAATTCTCCCAAATCAATAAACAAAATTAATTTCTAATTGTTCTTGTTTATCGAGTAAAATTATGATTTTCTACTTCAGCTTAAATTTTCTAATCTAATGGCAAAAAAAATTGTTGCAGTTATCAAGCTTGCTCTACAAGCAGGCAAAGCAAATCCTGCTCCTCCTGTAGGCCCAGCTTTAGGACAACATGGTGTCAATATCATGGCATTTTGCAAAGAATACAACGCAAGGACACAAGATAAAACAGGTTTTGTAATTCCAGTCGAGATTTCTGTTTTTGAAGATAGAAGCTTTACTTTTATCACAAAAACGCCTCCTGCTTCCGTTTTAATAACAAAAGCAGCTGGTATAGAAAAAGGATCAGGTGAATCCGCAAAAGGCTCTGTTGGGAATATAAGTAAAGCTCAATTAGAAGAAATAGCCAAAACTAAGCTTCCTGATCTAAACTGTTCTAGTGTTGAATCAGCAATGAAAGTAATTGAGGGTACTGCTCGTAATATGGGCGTCTCTATCACTGATTGAGTTCAGTACAAAATTTCTCACTATTTAGGGGAGGTTAGTTAATAACCGTTTGCACCCAACATTATTATGAAAAAACTATCCAAAAGAATGGCGGCTCTATCAACAAAGATAGAAGATCGCATTTACGCACCACTTGAAGCTCTTGGTATTATCAAGGAAAATGCTAATGCAAAATTTGATGAAACTATTGAAGCACATATACGTTTAGGTATTGATCCAAAATATACTGATCAACAATTAAGGACTACTGTTGCATTGCCACATGGTACTGGCCAAAGCATCAAAATTGCAGTAATTACAAGTGGTGAGAATGTATCGAAAGCTAAGGCTGCTGGTGCAGATTTATTTGGAGAAGAAGACCTAGTGGAAAGCATCAATAAAGGAAATATGGAGTTTGATCTACTTATTGCAACTCCAGATATGATGCCAAAGGTTGCAAAATTAGGAAGAGTTTTAGGACCTAGAGGTTTAATGCCTAATCCTAAAGCTGGTACAGTAACTAATGACATTGCTAATGCAATAAAAGAATTCAAAGCTGGTAAGCTCGAATTTAGAGCAGATAAGGCTGGAATCGTTCATGTCCGCTTTGGAAAAGCAAGTTTCACAAAAGAGGCTCTATTTGATAACTTAAAAACCTTACAAGAATCAATTGATAAAAATAAACCAAGTGGAGCTAAGGGAAAGTATTGGAAAACTTTTTATGTAACTTCAACAATGGGGCCTTCAGTTCAAGTTGACATAAATGCCGTACAAGATTACCAACCTGAAGGTTAACGCTTTGTAGTATAATTTAAAGTGCAATAATACGGCCAAAGAAAGTAGGTTAATTTAGTTATTCTAAATTTTTAATTCCTACCGAGGACTCGTCTTAAATTATTTCTTTTTGGATCTAATAAAAGCGGCCTCTTTAAAAGGACTTTGCCGCATTTCCTGCTCTCCCTAAATTACGATCCAAAAAACATCAATGGGCCGAACACTAGAGAATAAGCAACAAATCGTTACTGAGATTAAATCTCTATTAAACGACTCGGAAATGGCTGTAGTTCTTGACTATAAAGGTTTAACTATCAAAGAGATGTCAGATTTGCGATCTAGATTGCAAACAACTAATGGCATTTGCAAAGTTACTAAAAATTCATTAATGCGTAAAGCTATTGATGGAGATAGTAATTGGAACGATCTTGAATCTTTACTGACCGGAACAAATGCTTTTGTCTTAATCAAAGAAGATGTTGGTGGTGCTGTAAAAGCTATCCAATCTTTTCAAAAAGACACCAAAAAATCCGAAACCAAAGGAGCTTTATTTGAAGGCAGACTTCTAAGCGATTCTGAAATAAAAGAAATTGCAAGTCTTCCATCTAAAGAAGTATTGATGGCAAAAATTGCTGGCGCTCTTAATGGCGTTGCAACAAAAATTGCAATCTCTATTAATGAAGTACCTTCTGGACTTGCTAGATCACTTCAACAACATTCTGAAAAATCAGAATCCTAAATTCAAAACCTAATTAACTTTAAGAAAATGTCCGCAAAAACTGAAGAAATTCTTGAATCATTAAAATCTCTATCACTTTTAGAAGCATCGGAGCTTGTAAAGCAAATTGAAGAGGCTTTTGGTGTATCTGCTGCAGCTTCTGCAGGTGTAGTTATGGCAGCTCCTGGAGCAGCTGGCGGTGACGCAGATGGTGGCGCTGCTGAAGAAAAAACTGAATTTGATGTAGTTCTCGAAAGCTTTGATGCAACTGCAAAAATCAAAGTACTTAAGGTTGTAAGAAATGCAACTGGTCTAGGTCTTGGCGATGCAAAAGCACTTGTTGAATCTGCACCAAAAACAGTAAAAGAAGGAATTGCCAAGGCAGATGCTGAATCTTTAAAGAAAGAGATTGAAGAAGCTGGCGGTAAAGTTACACTTAAATAAGAGTACATTTTTTCAAGCCGATAACCTTAATATCGGCTTCAAAAATTATGAATAGTGATAGTATTGCGATTGAAGCCGCAACAGATGGAGCCTGCAGTGGTAATCCAGGCCCAGGTGGTTGGGGCGGGTTAATAATTTTTGAAGATAACAGCGAGTTAGAAATAGGTGGTTCCGAGCAAAATACTACTAATAATAGAATGGAACTCACTGCGGCTATAAAAACTCTTGAGAAATTAAAAACCTACAAATTAAAAGAGAACTTTAAACTAAGAACTGATAGTAAATATGTAATAGAGGGTTATACAAAATGGATTATTAATTGGAAGAAGAATGGATGGAAAACAAGTTCAGGGAAACCAGTTCAAAATCTTGATCTATGGCAAAAAATTGATCAATTAAGAATTAATGGCCTAATAATGGAATATGTTAAAGGTCATAGCGGGGATAAACAAAATGATAGGGTTGATAAAATTGCAACTAATTACAGCAAAGGTATATCTTTAGAAAGTAATTTAAAAAAAATAGAATCCTCAGTTGATTTTTTTGAAAAAAATGCACCTGTAGAAATTCAGGAATTATTTTCCCGCAATGAATTAATTCAAAAATTTGCAGAAAAAAAGTACCTGTTAAGTTCACCTGAACTAGAAACTTTATTAGGTGATGAAAACCACTTAAAGATAAAACAATATTCACTTTTTGAATGGCGTAATTGGAGATTGATTCCTAAAGATAAAAAATATTGGATAATAGAAAAAAAGAAGCCTAATTTTTTATGAATGATAAGAAGGGGGGATTTAAAAATCTTTATAAAAACTTGATTACCCCTGTATTAAAAAAAGACTCTGGAATTGATGCAGAATACTTAACAAATTTATCTCTTAGTCTCCTATCATTCAGTTCAAGAAAATATAATTGGCCTATAGTATCTTCTATCTTAAAAAATCTAAATGAAGAATTTTCTGTAGTTGATAAAAGGTTAACTCAGAACATATGTGGAATAAATTTTTGTAATCCAATTGGTTTAGCTGCGGGTTTTGACAAAAATGGAAATGCCGCAAATATATGGAAAGATTTTGGTTTTGGATTTGCTGAGCTTGGTACAGTAACTAAATTTGCTCAGAATGGAAATCCCAAGCCAAGGTTATTTAGATTGGCAAAAGAAGAAGCAGCATTAAATAGAATGGGTTTCAATAATAATGGTGCTGAAAATCTAGTTAAAAACTTTGTCGAACAAGGTATTGAGTTTAAAAAAAACAGGGAGAATATTTGTTTAGGGATAAATTTCGGGAAGTCAAAAATTACAGGTTTATCTCAAGCAAAAGATGATTATTTAACTTCTCTAAAATTATTAATTCCATATTGTGATTACGCAGCAATAAACGTTAGTTCTCCAAATACTGAAGGACTAAGAAAATTACAAGATCCAATTCTTCTAAAAGAACTTCTTAGAGAAATTAAAAACTTACCTAATTGTCCACCATTATTTGTAAAAATTGCGCCAGATTTAGGCCTTAAAGATATTGAAGATATTTGCCAATTAATAATCGAGGAAAACATCGATGGAATAATTGCTACAAACACCAGCATTGATAGATTAGGTCTTGAAAATAGAAAGATCAGGCAAACTGGATTATTACTCTCTCAAGAGAATGGAGGATTAAGTGGGAGGCCTCTCCAAAAAAAAGCAAATCAAATAATAAAACATATACATAATATTGATAAAAAGATTATTTTAATTGGGGTTGGTGGAATAGATAGTCCTGAGTCAGCTTGGGAAAGAATTTGTTCTGGAGCATCATTAATTCAACTTTATACAGGATGGATATATAAGGGTCCACAATTAGTACCAGATATACTTGAGGGAATTATAAAGCAACTCAATAACCATCAATTATCTAGTATAAAAGATGCAATTGGATCAGATTTAAAATGGGTTGAATAAAATTAGAGCATGAATAATGAACCTCATGATTACTCAACGTTAGCCATGCAAGGATCAAACTTGAAGCACGGTGGAAATGTATATGCAATCGCGAAAAAATTAAATTTATTACCATCCGAAATCATTGATGCAAGTGCATCATTAGTACCCTTTGATCCCCCTCAAATACTAATAGATTCAATAAATACGGAAATTAAGAATCTTGGCTTTAGATATTACCCAGAAAGAAACTTGAGTGATCTGAAAGAAATAATCGGCAAATTTCATGGGATAAATCCAGAGAATATATTGCCTGGGAATGGAGCTTCTGAATTAATAACCTGGGCAGGTTATGAAGCATCCAAATTCGGAATAAGTTGTATTCCTTCTCCATCATTTGTTGATTATGAAAGATCTTTAAATTGTTGGAATAGCAATTTTATACATTGCGAATTACCAAAAAACTGGAGTGATATTTTTCCTCAATCATTTCCGCTTCATCCAAAAGGTGATGTTATTTGGATAACAAATCCACATAACCCTACAGGCCAATTATGGGAAAAGAATTCATTGGAGGAAATTGTGAAAAAATATAAATTAGTTATCTGCGATGAAGCTTTTTTATCAATAACACCTAATGGAGACAAAGAATCTTTAATACCATTAACCAAAAGATTTGATAATTTATTAGTATTGAGAAGCTTGACCAAAATCTTCAATATTCCAGGGCTCAGATTAGGTTACGTTATTGGCTCATCGAAAAAACTTAAACAATGGGAAATAAATAGAGATCCTTGGCCTTTAAATTCATTTTCTATTAAAGCCGGGATTGATCTACTAAGTAATAAGAAATTCTATGAAAAGTGGACAAAACAGATTCACAGCTGGATAAATATTGAAAAAAAGAGAGTATTTGAAAAATTATTAAAAATAGAGAACCTTAAAATTCATAACTCTTCAACCAACTTTTTTTTAATAGAAAGTGAAACATCTTTGTCGCCAAACATAAAATACTTAGAAAATAAGGGAATATTGCTTAGAGAATGCACTTCATTTAGATTTCTTGACGAAAAGTGGGCAAGAATAAGTCTACAGAATAGAAAAAATAACACTCTTTTATGTGAAGAAATTCAGAATTCCTTTAAAAAATAATCAATATACTTTTTAATCTCATTTTTAGATTTAATTTTATTATTATTTTCCATATTCTTCTTCATGAGATCTAATATTTCATAATGTTTTTTTCCCTTTTTTGATTTTATTTTAAAAATTCTTTCTAGAGTTTCTTCAAAAACTTCTTTAGACATATTATTCTGATTGATTAAAACTGAGCCTCCACTTGCAGCAAGAATCATGGCATTTTTCTCCTGATGATTATTTTTAGAATATGGATATGGAATTAAAATTGAAGGTTTTTCAGCCTCCATTAATTCATTGATTGTCCCTGCACCAGATCTCGATATTACAAGATCACAGTTTTGAATTAAAGCTGCTATTTCATTAGTAAATTTCTTTTGAATATAATTTTTGGAGTTTTTTACATGAAAAGGTTTTAGATTAGATTCGCCAACAATATGAACTATCCGAAATTGTTTTTTTATTAAAAACTCTAGAGATTCATAAAGAATTTGATTTATAGCTTTTGCTCCTTGACTACCTCCCATAACAATCAAAAGAGGTCCATTTCCTTTTGGAACCCATTCTGGCAAAAAATTAAATTTATAGAATTGCTCTCTTAAAGGTGTTCCAGTGAAAATAGTTTTACAATTTTTTAAATAAGAATTTGTTTCTTTAAATCCTAAAAAAACATAGTTACATAAAAAACCAAAATATTTCGTGACCATTCCTGGAACTACATTTGATTCATGAATAATGATAGGTATCTTTAGAAGTTTTGAAGCAACAATAGTAGGGGCAGATATATAACCTCCAGTAGTAAAAACCAAGTTAATTTTTTTTTCTTTTAAGATCCTAATTATTTGGAAAGTTGACATTAAAATTTCTATATATTGATAAAACAAAAAAATATTTTTTCTTGGTGTCTTTAAATTCAAAGTCTTCAAATTATATTTTTGGGGAATCAAATGCGCATCAAGTCTTTGCTGAATACCCAACCAATGAATATTCCACTCATCTTCCACCTCTTTAGAAACTGCTAAAGCTGGAAAAATATGGCCTCCTGTTCCACTAGCTGCAACTAATAAATTATTTTTTTTAGACATAAAAACTTAAATTAGTAGAATGAAAATAATAAATAATAAATATGTTGAATTTAAACTTATTCAGAAATATAGGATTCCCTCTCTACTTATTTATTTATCTCATTCTCCCCTATTCAGCAATAACGCAAACTTTAAAAGTTGATTTTATAAGAAATTTAGAAACCTCATTAAATAAGCGAGACTTAGAGTTTATTAAAAAAAATTTTAAAAATTATGAAAACCAAAATATTCCAAAACAATTTTCAAAGATTATTAATGATTTCCCTAACAGCAAATGGAAGATCAAAAGATTAAAGTCTAATATTCCAGATGAAGATATTTTGCGAATAAAAGTTTCTGGGAAAAAAATAGTTAACGGAGAAATATATATACTCGAATCCAAATTTGATTATTTATTTTCAATCGTAAATGGAAAAATAAGTGAAGGGATTATCAAAAATTTATTCACCACAATAAGAAACGATAATAAAAAAATAGATATTAGTTTTAAAATTCCTGATAGAGTTCTTACTGGTTCAAAATACGATATCGATATAATTCTAAATAAGCCTCTTGAAGAAGTGATTATTGCTGGAGCTATTAAACCTCATCAAGTTAATTCATTTTTTGAACAAGAAATATTATTGGAACCATTGGCGACTGGAGGGATTTTTAAAATTACAAGAGCCCCTTCAAAACCAGGGATGCAAATTTGGTCAGGAATCATAGCTCATCCTGAGGGAATGATTACTTTCACAAAGAGCATTGATATTGTTGATGAGATATAGCCTAAGCGTCGTTTAACGCAGCCACACCTGGTAAAGTTTTACCTTCTAAAAGTTCCAAACTAGCCCCACCTCCGGTAGATATATGAGACATTTTCTCAGCTAATCCTGCTTTTTCAACTGCTGCAACTGAATCTCCACCACCAATTATTGTACAAACTTCAGAAAAAGCACTTAAGTCCGCAAGAGTTGTAGCTATTGCATTTGTACCATCTGCAAATTTATCAAATTCAAAAACTCCCATTGGACCATTCCAAATAATTGTCTTACATTCTGCAAGAGCATTCTGAAAAACTTTTATGGAATCTGGACCAATATCTAGACCCATCCAATTCCCACTAATTGCATCAATTTGAGATATTTTACTATTGGCGTCAGGAGAAAATTCATCAGCCAAAACAACATCAGTGGGTAATAATAACTCTACTCCTTTTGCTTTTGCTTTTGCTTCTAAATCTTTAGCAAGCTCGAGTTTATCTTCTTCTACAAGGCTCTTTCCGACATCTAAACCTCTAGCTTTATAAAAAGTGAAAATCATACCTCCACCAATCATGATTTTGTCACACTTATCTAGTAAAGAATCAAGTACTCCTATTTTGCTACTAACCTTTGACCCTCCAACTATTGCTGCCAATGGACGATTTGGGGAATCTACTGCTCCTTGTAGGTATTTCAATTCTTTTTCTAAAAGGAATCCAGCTACTGAGGGACTTAAATAATTTGTAACACCCTGAGTTGAAGCATGCGCTCTATGAGCAGCACCGAAAGCATCATTTACATACATATCTGCATGTGATGCTAATTTTTCAGCAAACTCCAGGTCGTTCTTTTCCTCTTCACCAAAAAAACGAACATTCTCAAGTAAAAGAACATCTCCATTAGATAAGCTATTTGATTGTGCAACTGCTTCATCACCAATACAACTGTTAGTAAGAGCAACATTTTGCCCCAACAATTCACTTAATCTTGCTGCTACTGGAGTTAATCTCATTTTTTCATTTACCTGACCCTTCGGTCTACCAAAATGAGCAGCTAAAATGACTTTTGCAGAATGATTAATAAGATATTCAATAGTTGGGATCGCTGCACGAATACGCGTATCGTCGGTTATTTGACCGTCTTCATTTAATGGAACATTAAAATCTACTCTTACAAGAACTTTTTTTCCTTCTAAATGTGTCTTATCAAGACTGGAAAGAGATAATTTTGACATTAAACAAGCTATATTTATAATCTCAAGACCCTAACGTTAATTTGGGCTTATTGGGTTAAAAAGTAGTTACTGTTACCTATGCCTTAATAAATTTTAAAAATTAACGATTATAAAAATTTTTAGTTATTAAATTTATACTAAAATTTAGAAGTAAATACTTTTGAAACTTATAAAAACTAAAAGGAATACAAAATTTTATTTGATTTATTGAAGTGGACATACCCAAAATTCAATGGTACCCAGGCCATATCGCAAAAGCAGAAAAAAAATTATCTGAAGTTATCAATAAAGTAGATTTAGTCATAGAAGTTAGAGATGCACGAATTCCTTTGTCAACAGGACATCCACACTTAAATAAATGGATAAATAATAAAAAACATATTCTTGTTATTAACAGATCAGACATGATCTCCCCTAATACAATCAATAGTTGGAATAAATGGTTTCATGCTAAAGATCAATATCCTCTTTGGTGTGATGCTAAAAGAGGAATAGGTATTCAAGAAATTTGTAAATCAGCCAAAGATTCTAGATCTTCAATCGACGATAGGAGACTCTCTAGAGGAATGCGAATTAGGCCAATTAGAGCCCTTACACTTGGTTTTCCAAACGTAGGAAAGTCAGCATTAATTAATAGAATTGCAAAAAAAAGAGTTGTAGATAGCGCTAGGAAAGCAGGCGTGACTCGTAATTTAAGATGGATAAAATTAGAAAGTGGTATAGATCTGCTAGATGCTCCTGGCGTTATACCTCCAAATTTAGAAGATCAAAAATCAGCACTTAATCTTGCACTGTGTGACGATATTGGTGAAGCTGCTTATGAAATAGAGAGTGTCGCAATTGAATTTATCAAAATTATATCCACTCTCAACAAAGATAAGAATGCGAATATCTCAGTTAAACAAATATCCAATAGATTTGGAGTTGATATTACCAAAGGTTTTAAGAGTCCTTCTGCTTGGATCGAGGAAGCAGCTTTAAAACATACCTCAGGCGACAAAAGGAGAATGTCTCATAAGTTATTGGAAGATTATAGAAATCAAATGCTGGGTAAAATTGCTTTAGAAGTACCACTATGGAATTAAACAATCAAAATTCTTTCGGCATTGGAGAAGGTGAGCTTATAGAAATTATTTATGAGCTGCCTCTTCCTATGAGGCTAGATAGATGGTTGGTAAGTAAAAGGCCAGAACAAAGTAGAGCAAGAATTCAACATTTTATAAATTCAGGTTTAGTACTTGTAAACTATAAGACCGCTAAAGCAAAGACCCCATTAAAAAATGGCGACAATATTCAAATATGGATGCCTCCTCCAGAACCTCTTATTTATTTGAAACCTGAAAAAATGGATTTAAATATCCTTTTTGAAGACGAACATATAATAGTAATTAATAAACAATCAGGACTAATTGTTCATCCAGCCCCTGGACACAAATCTGGAACTTTAGTTAATGGATTACTTTTTCACTGTAAAGATCTACCTGGAATCAATGGGAAACTAAGACCTGGGATTGTTCACAGATTAGATAAAGATACCTCCGGATGTATGGTGGTTGCAAAAAGCCAAGAGGCATTAGTAAATCTCCAGAAACAAATTAAAGAAAAAATAGCATCACGCGAATATATTGCAGTAATTCATGGAGCACCTAATTCTGAAGAAGGCCAAATAGTGGGAAACATTGGCAGAGATAAATTAAATAGATTGAAATATAAAGTTGTTGAAGAAACTTCAGGGAGGTATGCCTGTACCTATTGGAAATTAAAAGAAAGATTTGGCAATTACTCATTAATGAGTTTCAAACTAGATACGGGGCGAACGCATCAAATAAGAGTACATTGCGCTCACATTAATCATCCAATTGTGGGTGATCCGTTATATGGAAGATGTAAAAAACTACCATGTAAATTAGATGGCCAAGCTTTACACGCCATTAAGCTTGGACTTATACATCCAATAAATGGTAAAGAAATGATATTTGAATCAGAATTACCATTAGATTTTCAAAAATTACTAAGTGTTCTTAAAATTAAATAAGATTCAAAGAGGAATTTAGAAGCGATTTTGTATACGTGTTTTGAGTTTTAGTGAATATTGTGGAACTTTCTCCTTCATCAACTATCTTTCCGTGATTCATAACTAGCAACCTATCACAAAATCTTTTAGCAATGCCCAAATCATGAGTAATAAAGATAATCGTTAAATTCATTTTTTCTTGCAAGACTCTAAGTAATTCAAGAATCTCTATTTTTACTGAAGCATCCAACATATTAACGCTCTCATCACAAATCAAAATTTTTGGTTTCAACAATAGTGCTCTGGCTAATGAAATTCTTTGCAATTGACCACCAGATAATTGGCTAGGATAAGAATTAAAAAAATCATTATTTAAGGGAAGATTCAAATTTCTAAACATTAATTTTATTTCTTTTTCGATTTTTCTTTTATCTGAAATTTTTTGAATAAAAAATATATCTTCCAAAATACTTTTAATTGTCATTTTCGGGTTCAAACTTGAAAAAGGATCTTGAAAAATAATTTGCACTTTATTGTTGTTTTTAAAAGATTTATTTTTTTTCGATGCATGATTTTTATCATAAATTTTGATTTCACCACCTCTTACTTTAAGAAGTCCAATTAAAGCCCTACATAATGTACTTTTACCACTCCCTGAAGAACCAACTATTCCAAGAGTCTCATTCTCATATAACTTGAAACTAACTTCATTTAAAGCCTTATTCCATTTATTAATGAAAATTGAAGAATTTAATTTATACCAATGTCTTAGGTTATTTACCTCTAGAAGGACCTGGTCTCGAGCATTATTTTTAGTATTTGGTTCTAATACTATTTTTGAAGCATTTACTAACTTTTTCCCGATATCTGATTTTGGTGATTGAAAAATATCTAATATATTCCCCTTTTCAACAATCGATCCCTTTTCAATTATTGCAACTTTTTTACACCACTTTGCTGCAAGATTAATATCATGACTAATTAAAATTAAAGTTGTATCAAATTCATTACATAGATGAATTATTTCTTGCATAATTTCAAAACTTGTTTTGGTATCTAAGCTTGTTGTAGGTTCATCAGCTATTAATAATTTAGGTCTCAAAGCAAGTGCCATTGCTATAGAAACTCTCTGTCTCATTCCGCCGCTAAATTGATGTGGGAAAGAATCAAGTCTACTTTCTTCAATTCCGACTTTTTGAAAAACTTCTCTTACTAATTTTTTAATAGCTAAAGATGATTTAGTTTGATCATGTGTTTTAAATAATTCATATAAATGATCCCCAACTCTCATTAGCGGATTAAGTTTTTTTATAGAGTCTTGATAAATAAATCCAAAATTCTTTCTTCTAAATAATTGTGCATCTTTGTTGTTTATTTTCCTAGGATCTAAATTAGAAATCGATAGATAACCTTTAGAAGTGGCCTTTGCAGGCAATATATTTACTAATGTTTTTGCAAAAGTGGTCTTTCCACATCCAGAAGGTCCTATTATGGCCAAATGATCTCCACTATCTATTTCCAAATTAAAATTTTTGATAATAGGTTGCTGTTTTAGACCATATTTAACAGTAAGATTTTTAATTACAATAATTTTTTCTTTATTTTTTTCCATGATTTATAGCAAATTTTTCTAGACATAAATAAAATACATCTAAAGCAATATAAAATGTCCGAGGCAGCTGCAAATTCAAAAGAAAAAAACAAAATTGAAGTTTCCAAAACTATTTTGCCTGAAAATAAAAAATATGAAAGTGAATCTTTGAATTATCAAATAAACATTCCCGATTGGCTTCTTAAAGATATTCATAATTTTGAAAAATCAAATAAAGAAAATGATGAGAATCAAAACCTTATAGTAAAGGCTTTTAAACTTGCTTATAAAGCTCATGATGGACAATTCCGTGCGAGCGGCGAGCCATACATTATCCACCCGGTTGCTGTTGCAAATCTCCTTAAAGAAATAGGTGCTAGTTCATCTGTTATTGCTGCAGGCCTTTTACATGATGTAGTTGAAGATACTGGGATTGATTTATCTGAAATAGAAACAAATTTTGGATTAGAAGTAAAAATACTTGTAGAGGGTGTAACAAAATTAGGCGGCATTCACTTTAACAACAGGACTGAAGCACAAGCTGAAAATCTTAGGAAAATGTTTTTGGCTATGGCCAGCGATATCAGAGTTGTCTTAGTTAAACTTGCAGATCGACTTCATAACATGAGAACAATTGAATGGCTAAATGCTGAGAAAAAACTAAGAATAGCGAGAGAAACAAGAGAGATTTATGCACCATTAGCTAATCGACTAGGAATAAACAGATTTAAATGGGAATTAGAAGATTTAGCTTTTAAATTCCTAGAGCCTAAAGAATATCTAGATCTTAAAGATCAAATCGCCGTTAAAAGAAGTGATAGAGAAAAAAGATTAAAAGTAACTTTGAATCTTATGAAGGAAAACTTGATTTCAGCGGGTTTGAAAAATTTTGAAATAACAGGAAGGCCAAAACATCTTTATGGCATCTGGAGCAAAATGGAAAGACAACAAAAGCATTTTCACGAGATTTATGATGTTGCTGCCCTAAGAATTATCGTGGACAATTCAGATAGTTGTTATAGAGCTTTAGCAGTTGTTCATGATACTTTCAAACCAATTCCAGGTAGATTTAAAGACTATATAGGATTACCAAAACCCAATGGATATCAGTCCTTACACACTTCTGTGATTGGAAGACACCGACCTATTGAAGTTCAAATTAGAACTACTTCGATGCATCAAATTGCTGAATATGGTATTGCCGCTCATTGGCAATATAAAGAGGGTGGTTCTCCTGCTAAAAGTAATGCCGAGAGATTTAATTGGCTAAGACAATTAGTAGAATGGCAACAAGAAGGTAATGAAAGGGATCATAATGATTATTTAGCTTCAATTAAAGAAGATTTATTTGATGAAGAAGTATTTGTAATCACTCCAAAAGGAGATGTTGTTGGTTTAAGGAAAGGATCTACCGCGATAGATTTCGCCTACAGAATCCATTCTGAAGTTGGAAATCACTGTAATGGAATAAGAATTAACGAAAAGCTTTCTCCATTATCTACAGCACTTCAAAATGGTGACTTCATAGAAATTTTGACAAGTAATAATGCTACTCCAAGCTTGGATTGGCTGAACTTTGTAGTTACGCCAACTGCTAAAAATAGAATTCGCCAATGGTATAAGAAAAGCCATCGTGATGAAACGATTAAAAGAGGTAGAGATTTACTGGAAAAAGAAGTAGGTAGAAACGGTTTTGAAGCATTACTTTCTAGTGTAGCCATGAAAAAAGTTGCAAATCGATGCAATTTAAAAACTACTGAAGACCTTCTTGCATCTCTTGGTTTTGGTGGTTTAACTTTGCATCAAGTATTAAACAGACTAAGAGAAGAAATAAAATTACAGACAGAAGATGTAAAAAATGATTCTGACTCTGAAATAGCAAAATCTCTTAATAGTAATAATAATTTATCCACTAATCAATCTAATACAGCAGCTAAATCACCAATTTCCGGGATAGAAGGTCTTGATTACAGAATTGGTAAATGCTGTTCCCCACTCCCAGGAGAGGATATTATCGGAACTGTGTCGCTCGGCAACCATGGGATAACTATACATAGGGAAGATTGTGAAAATGTAATACCAATTCCAATTGAGAGAAGATTACCTGTCGGTTGGAATCAAGATAATAAAACTGGCGATAATAAGTTTCCAATTCAGCTACGAATAGAAGTAATTGATCGAGTTGGAGTTCTTAAAGATATTCTTATGCGGTTATCTGATAAAGGTATAAACGTTAGTGATGCCAATGTTAAAACTGCTTATGGTAAACCAGCTATTATAAATCTTTGTGTAGGTCTTGAAAGTTATAATCAACTTCACAAAACAATTGAACAAATTAAATCAATGGCAGATGTTTTAGATATTGCCAGAGTTGGACAAAGTTAATTTTAAAATCAGATCAATCTATCTTTTACTTTTTATCTTGTAGATAAAGAAAACAATACTGCCGCAAATCAAAGCTAATAAAATACCTACACAAGATGAACCTAGGAGTAATTTTAAGGAAAAAATTCTACCTTGTTTCCATAAGTCATCAATAACTAAACTTTTTTCAAGAATTTTATTAGAAGGATTATTTAAAAAAATCGAACCAACTTTGTAGTTAAAATAATAAAGTGGAATATAAGTAAAAGGGTTGCTGATCCAGGTACCAATTGCAGCTAGAACAATATTTCCATTAGCTATTTTCGCAAAAAATACTCCCATTAAAGTCTGAAAACCAAAAAATGGAAAGCAACCACTAAATACCCCTATAGCTAAACCTTTAGCATTAAAGAAAGGACTTCCATTCTGACTCCTAAATAATGATAGAATTTTCTTATAGGTAATATCTCTTTTAAATCTCATTCAGAAAGAAAATTTCAAAATTAAATTCTTGATAATCTTACTTTATTATCCATAACAAAGCGAGAGATGGATTCGATAGTTACTACAGAAGATACGATAGCCGCAATTGCTTCAGCTATAAGTATTGGGAAGGGAGGAGTTGCGATAATAAGAGTATCAGGGAAAGACGCAATAAATTCTTGCAAAAAGATTGTTCAAACTAAATCTAAATATGCATGGGAATCACATAGAGTTTTTCGTGGTTTTATTCAGGAAAATAAACAAAATAAATTTATAGATGAGGTTTTAATTTTAGTGATGAAATCCCCAAATAGCTTCACAGGAGAGGATGTAGTTGAACTTCATTGCCATGGCGGAATTATCATAGTAAATAAAGTTTTAAAGATATTATTATCTAGTAATTCTAGAGTTAGACTTGCAAACCCAGGAGAATTTAGTCAAAGAGCTTTTCTTAATGGGAAAATAGACCTTACTCAAGCCGAGTCGATTAATCAATTAATTAATGCAAGCAATACCAGATCAGCAGAGTTAGCCTTTAGCGGGGTTCAAGGAGAAATAAAGAAAAAAATTGATGATATTAAAAATGACCTTATAAATCAACTTTGCGAAATAGAAGCGAGAGTTGATTTTGAAGAAGACTTCACAGATTTTGATTACACCAAATATCTAAAAAATATTAAAAAAGTCAAAGAAAAAATAGAATTACTAATAGAAAATGCAAAAAGAAATTCATATATTCACAATGGAATATCCATTGCGCTTATAGGTAAAACAAATGTTGGCAAAAGCTCTTTATTAAATTTGCTTGCAAAAAAAGAGAAAG
>CABYNZ010000019.1 GCA_902520485.1 uncultured Prochlorococcus sp.
GCTGAAAATAAGATTCAATATCGTCTAAGAGATTGGTTAATATCTAGACAAAGATATTGGGGATGTCCGATACCCATAGTTAATTGCAAAAAATGTGGATCTGTTCCATTAAAGCAATCGGAATTACCTGTTTCCTTACCAAAAGATATAGAAATCTCAGCTAACAAGATTAATGCTTTAGGTGATAATAATAATTGGATAAATACTACATGTCCAAAATGTGGAATAGCGGCAAGAAAAGAAACTGATACTATGGACACTTTCATGTGTTCATCATGGTATTTTTTAAGATATCCATCTTCAAAATGTTCTACTAAGCCATTTGAAAAGATTGAAATCAATAAGTGGTTGCCTGTTGATCAATATGTTGGAGGGGTAGAGCATGCAATATTGCACTTGTTATATGCAAGATTTTTTACTAAAGCCTTGAGGGATAATGAACTATTTGAAATTGATGAACCTTTCAAAAAACTATTAACGCAAGGAATGGTTCAGGCGGCAGCCTATAAAAACAATAAAACTGGTAAATATGTTTCTCCTTCCGATATTACTGACCTATCAAATCCTACAGATCCAATTGACAATTCTAAACTCGAAGTTCTTTTCGAGAAGATGTCTAAGTCTAAATATAATGGAATAGACCCTGAATCAGTAATTAAAAAATATGGAGCAGATACAGCAAGAATGTTTATATTATTTAAAGCACCACCAGAAAAAGATTTGGAATGGGGAGATACAGATGTTGAAGGACAATTTAGATTTTTAAGCAGGATTTGGAAGCTTTATATAAATTGTGCAAAAGATATAAATAGTAAATCTAATTCCTATCCAGATAAAGAAAAAAGTTTAATTAAGTCAATGAATATCGCTATAAAAGAAATTTCAAATGACATATTAAATAACCAATTTAATACTGCGATTTCTGAACTAATGAAGTTTTATAATTCATTATCAAATTCCATTAATGACGTAAACAATAATTTAAAAATTGATGCTTTAAAAGCATTTTGTATTTTGTTGGCCCCATTTGCTCCTCATATTGCAGAAGAAATATGGCATCTTATAGGATTTAAAAAATCTGTACATTTAGAACACTGGCCTTCATTTAATGCCGAGGCACTAAAGGAAGATTCATATGAACTAGTAATACAAGTGAATGGAAAAGTTAGAGACAAAGTAAATATTAATAATGATATGAGTGAAGATCAAATTAAAGAATTGACTGTTAAAAGACCTAACATTTTAAAATGGACTCAAGATAAAGAAATTAGAAAAATAATTATTGTTAAAGGAAAAATTATGAATATTGTTGTTTAAGAATTTATTTTTTGAATAACTAATGAATTTGGATTTGACCAATCGCCCTTAACTAAATAATTATCATTACCGAAACACATTTCACGAAGTATAAAAAATATGGGTTCACTAACTGAATTATCAAATAATGATGTTATGTCATTAATAGAATATTCTCCACCTTCATCTAATAAATCACTTACTTTTTGTTGATACTCAATAATATTTGCAGCTGCTTTCTTTCCAGCTTCAACGCCAGGTTGATCATATGCATTTATATTTACCAATTCAGCGTAGAAGGATACAGCCCTCTCAAATAAAGCGATTAAGGCTCCTAGTGAAAAACAATTTAACTTTTCTAAAGTAATAGTGATACTTTGTCTGTCTTCACTAGAGAGTGCTGATCTGGTTCCTTGCAAAAAACCAGAAAGATATTCTTTAGGATTCTCTTTTTCATTAAAAATATTAGTAGATGGAGAATCTAATAATTCAATAAAAATACAAAAGAAATTATCAATACCATCTCTCAGTTGCTGAACATAAGCATGCTGATCTGTAGATCCTTTATTACCAAAAACGGAAATACCTTGATTAACTACTTCACCATTCCTATTAAATTTCTTTCCTAATGATTCCATTACTAATTGCTGAAGATATTTACTAAATACCTGTAACCTATCTCTATATGGTAATACGACCATATCTCTCTTCCCAACGCCATCCCCAGTTAAATACCAAGCAGATGACAATAATGCTGCGGGATTATTTTTAAAATCACTTATACGTGTGGCCTCATCCATTAATGATGCACCTCTAATGAATTCAAATATATTTTCATTAATAAGAGCTAATGGAAGTAATCCCACAGAGCTTGTAATACTTGTTCTTCCTCCAACCCAATCTTGCAAATTAAATATCTTTAACCAATTTTCAGAAGTGGCCTTTTTAAATAATTTACTATCTTTCATCGTTATGGCAATAGCATTAGAATTCCATTCAAGGGAATTGTTTTCGCAATGACTTTTAATAATCTCCATAGCAATTCTAGGTTCAGGCGTTCCACCTGATTTGCTTACTACTACAAATAATGTTGTGGATAATCTTTCAGATAACTCTTCTAACTTTTCGCTAATTAAAAAAGGATCAACATTATCGATATAAGAAAAATTTAAGCCTCTAGCGCACTTCTGCAGTGACTCTGTAATAAGTAATGGTCCTAAACCACTTCCACCAATTCCTATCCATAGAACATCAGTATAGTTCTGTTGATTCTTATTCTTAATATCTCCATTTAAAATTTGTTTCCCAAATTCAGAGATTGAATCGATATCTACGCTAATTTCTTCACCTATTTTTGAAGATGGTGATATTGATGGATTTCTAAGCCAATAATGTCCGACTTGTCTATTTTCATCAATATTTGAAATTGCACCATTTTCTAATTCTTTTATTGATGAAAAAACATCTATAAATTTTTCTTCTAGATTTTTAATCTCTTTATTTGTGAAATTAATTTTGCTTATGTCTAACCAAATATTTAATTTTTTATCAAACCAAAGATAATTACAAAATTTATCCCAAGAGTTTAAATCTCCATTCATTTTATATATTTGTTTCTTTTATTTATTCAATTATATCTATACGAATAGTAGATACATTTGAATCATTTAAATTTGTTTAAATTATTATCATCAAATAAATATGTTTTTGAATATAAACAATTAAAATTAAGGGTTTTTTTTATTTCATATGAATTTATCATTGGAGAAAATAAAAAACTTTTGGATATATCATTTAATTACATAATTTCGCCTGAGATATCTGAATTTAGACGATTTACCCCAAAATTAAAAATAGGTGTACTTGCTTCTGGGAAAGGAACAAACTTTCAGGAATTAATTAATCTCTCTGAAAAAGGAGAATTAGATATAGATATAAAAGTTCTTATAACAAACAAAGATGATGCAGGTTGTATAAAGAGAGCTGAAAGTAAAAAAATACCTCACAAAATTATAAGAGGCAAAGACTTTCTGCAAAAAGAGGCATTTGAATTAGAAATTTTAAATACTTTAATTCATTACGATGTTGAACTTGTGGTTATGGCAGGCTGGATGAAAATTGTTACTCCATTTTTTATTAATAAATTTAAGAATAAGATAATAAATATTCACCCATCATTACTTCCAGCATATAAAGGTGGTTCTGCGATAAAGGACTCTATATTAGATGGTTCAAAAATAACTGGTTGTTCTGTACATTTTGTTGAAGAGGAGGTAGATAGTGGATCATTGATAATGCAAGCTGCATTATCAATTAGAAATGATGATGATATTGAATCACTTTCTAAAAGAATACAAATGCTTGAGCATAAAATTTTACCTCACTCAATCTCTCTTGCTGGTTTTATGATAAGGAGTAATTTTATGGAAAATTATTAGTTAAATCAAGACCTTCATCCATTGAAAATCCACTCATAATATTTAAATTTTGAATTGCTTGCCCAGTCTGACCTTTTAACAAATTATCAATTACAGACAATATAATTATTCTTCCATTTCTATTATCAACTTTAACAGAAAGTAAAATTTGGTTTGTATTTTTAACCCATTTTGTTGATGGGAATGTATCTACAGGTAAGACTTTAATATTTTTAAAATTTCTATAGTAATTATCCAGAAGAATTCTGCAGTCATCAGAAGTTAATCCTGGATCTCTTAATCTCCCATATATAGTGGAATGCATACCCCTTGAGATTGGGACTAAATGAGGTGTAAAAAGCAGTTCAATTTTATTTCCAGAAATTAAAGATGCCACTTGCTCGATCTCTGAAGTATGTCTATGGTTTATTAATCCATATGCTGATAGACCTTCTCCACATTCTGATAACAATAACTTTTGGTTTGGTTCTCGACCACCTCCAGATGTTCCGCTTTTAGAGTCAATAACTATACCTTCATTTTCAATAATTCCTTGAGTGAGATAAGGAGCTAATGGAATAAGAGCAGATGTTGGATAACATCCTGGACAGGCAATTAATCTTCCTTTTGAAATGGCTTCTTTATTTATTTCAGGAAGTCCGTAAACTGCCTCTTTACATAAATCATCATCATTCCTTTTATAAATAGCAGCTTCTTTGGAATATACTTTTTCCCATTCATCTAAAGACTTATATCTATAATCAGCAGATAAATCAATAACTTTAAGTCCTCTATCTAATAATTTTCTTGTCAATGTTGAAGATAGGCCATTTGGTAAGCAAAGCAAGGCAAAATCTGAATTTTTTGATATATTATCAATTGAAATTTCTTCTATATAAGGATCATTATCTAGACAAATAAAAGGGAAATTATCATTCCACTTTGATCCAGATGTTTTATTACCTCCTAAAAATGAAATTTTGTATTTTTTATTTTTCTTTAAAAGATTTACCGCTTGAATACCGCCGTAACCTGTAGCACCTACTATTGCAACATTCATTTCTTTGAATTGGCAGACTTTGAGATAGGATTATAAAGTGTTGAATTTAAGGTAACTAAAACACTATTTTTCTATATTGAATAGGAATAATGAAAGAAACAAGTCCCAAATCAAATAATGGAACAATTTTGGATATAAATGAATCTTTTAAAATTGAATTTGATCCTATCAGCGATGCGTTGGCAGCTATAAGAAATGGTGAATGCATAATTGTTGTAGATGATGAGAGAAGAGAAAATGAAGGAGATTTAATATGTGCGGCTCAGTTTGCAACTCCACAGCAAATTAATTTTATGGCTACTGAGGGACGTGGTCTTATATGCCTAGCCATGCAGGGTGAAAAACTTGACTCTTTAGATTTACCATTGATGGTAGATAGAAATACTGATGAAAATCAAACAGCTTTTACGATATCAATTGATGCTGGCCCGGAGAATAATGTTACAACTGGAATTTCCGCGGAAGACAGGGCAAAGACAATTCAAGTTGCAATAAACCCAAATACAAAACCTGATGATTTAAGAAGGCCAGGACATATTTTCCCATTAAGAGCTAAGAAAGGTGGAGTATTAAAAAGAGCAGGGCATACCGAAGCGGCAGTAGATATTGCGGCAATGTCAGGTCTCTATCCCGCTGGAGTAATTTGCGAAATACAAAATCCTGATGGTTCCATGTCAAGACTTCCACAACTTAAAGAGTATGCAAAACAGTGGGGAATGAAATTAATATCCATAGCTGATTTAATTAGTTATCGTTTTCAAACTGAGAGATTTGTATTTAGAAAATCTGATGCGGTGCTTCCAAGTATTTTTGGAAATTTCAAAGCTTATGGATATGTTAATGAACTTGATGGTTCAGAGCACGTTGCATTAGTAAAACAAAAATCATCCAAATTAAACGAACCTGTACTAGTAAGAATGCATTCAGAGTGCTTAACTGGCGATGCTTTTGGATCTTTACGTTGTGATTGTAGACCCCAGTTAGAGGCTGCATTATCAAGGATAGAAAAGGAAGAAGAAGGAGTTGTTGTTTATTTGAGACAAGAAGGTAGAGGTATTGGTCTTATAAATAAATTAAAGGCTTATAGTTTACAGGATGGTGGATTAGACACTGTAGAAGCTAATGAAAAATTAGGTTTTCCAGCTGATCTAAGAAATTATGGGGTTGGAGCACAGATATTAACCGATCTAGGGATAAAAAAACTAAAATTACTTACAAACAACCCTAGAAAAATTGCTGGATTAGGTGGTTATGGAATAGAGGTTATTGAGAGAGTTCCACTAGTAATTTGTCCAAACGATAATAACGCTGAATATTTGAGTGTAAAAAAAACTAAGTTAGGCCACATGATTGATGAAGAAAATCCTGCATCCAGGAATATAGATCCATTTATATCAATTTTTCTTGACGGAAAATATAAATCAATAGATCTAGTCCCAATAAAAAATAAAGTTATTAAATTCTGTAATGATAAGAACATTAATATTAAACTAGAAAGTACTCCAAGATTATTAGCTTTTTGGAATCGACCAAAATTAGTTTGGCGAATTTTGCATGATCAGAATAGATGCAATTCCAACATTACTGATGAAGAAATAAAGAAAATAGAATTGTTTATTCAGTTTTTATCTAATTATGAAAAAAGTACAAAGATTGGAATTATTGTTTCTAGAAACATTGAACAAGTATTACATCCAAAAAGTAGCATAAAATTGATCAATACTAAATTTACTATTAATAATGAATTCTTATATTCATCTACTAGAAAATTTAATCTAGATAAAGAGACATTTAGTATCGTTTTTGATGGCTAAATTACTATTTTAAAGTTGCTTTTAGAATTTTTGAACCATTAGTTAGCTTTAGAACAACATCCATATCATCAGTCTTACCAAAAACAGTATGAACTCCATCAAGATGAGGCTGTGGTTCATAAACTATAAAAAACTGACTACCACCTGTATCCTTCCCTGCATGAGCCATAGAAAGTGATCCTTTTAGATGTTTATTGGAATTTATTTCACATTTAATATTATATCCAGGACCTCCAGTTCCAGGCATACCTGATGCTCCTTCACGTGTATTTGGACATCCACCCTGAGCCATAAATCCCGGTATAACTCTGTGAAATGCAAGACCATCATAAAAACCATCACTAATCAACTTGGTGAAGTTTTTAACTGTATTAGGCGCGTCGTCAGAGAAAAATTCAATATTTATATTTCCAACTTCTGTCTCAAATAATGCTTTTGTCATGTTTCATTTGTTTAGTAATCTAATGATATATTAATAGCTAAAGCAACTTTTCAAGATTTTCCTTAATGGTATTTATATCAATATTATCTTTATTACTATTTTTGTCTTCCTCCCAATTTTCAACTTCTAAGTTTTTCTGTGGTGGTGAAATTAATAACCTATCTTCTGCTGTTTTAGGTACAAAATTTTTTTCTACTAATTTACATTCATAATCTAATTTAGTGCAGAAATCTTTTATTTCCTCAATGTTTATTAATTCAACTGTTGGCAATGGAAAATCTTGTGCTTCTAGTAGACCACAATATCTTGTTGCATCATCCTTATCTTCAAACATAAGAACAATAGTTCTTCCTTTAAGTTCGATTGAATGAATTCCTTCCTTATCTGTTCCTGAATTATATAAAAGAACAAATATGTTCATAAGTATCTAATTTTCTATTTATATAATATTTGATTAAGAATCAGAAAGTGATAATTCTTGTAATCTTGTATATAAAGCTATTTCTTCATCATTAATATCAGCAGGTATCACTACTAAGATTTCAACATATTGGTCACCTACATTTTCTTCAAATGTTAAACCCCTTCCTTTTAAACGTAACATTCTTCCAGTAGATGATTTTGGTGGCACTTGAAGTGTGACATTTCCATCAAGGGTAGGAATCTCTACTGCGCAACCAAGGAGAGCATCATGAGGAAATAACTCTAATTTATAAAGAACTCTTAAGCCATCTATTCTTAAACCACTTTCCGTTTGAACTTTTAACTGTAAATAATGATCTTTACCTCCTCTTGCAATATTTTCAAGTCTTAATCGCCATCCATCTCCAGCAAAAGGAGGAGTGTCAACTTCTACTACGGTTTCATCTTCAAGTTCTATTAAAATTGAGGCTCCATTTAAGGCCTCATCAGGAGTTAATTCAATAACTGTTTCAATATCTTGGTCGAGTTTTACTGGAGGCGGCTCTTCAGGAGAGGTTGTTGGGTATTCATAATTGTTAAATTCATCATTATTTGTATTAATCGATTCATCCTCAAATGGTTCATTATCATATTCCTCGTAATCCTTTGGTGAATATTCATATCCAAATAATGAATCAAGATAATCTTGAAAATCAGGAAATCCTGTCTTAAAATTATTATTTTTATAATCATCCTGGATTTTTTCATCCGAATTATTTTTTCTTTTATTAGGGTCTTGTAGATATTCGTATGCTTGATTAATTAATTTGAATCGTTCTTCTGCATTAAGATCATTTTTATTTAAATCTGGATGCCATTTTCTTGCTTCTCTTCGAAAGGCCTTTTTAAGTTCTTTTTCATCGAAATCATGGGATAAACCCAAAATCGACAAATAGTCTTTTTTAGAGGAAGTAGTCATTGTCCCATGGATCATCGTCCCTAGAATTACCATACCTCGAATTTCTATAATTTCTATTCATTTGATTATCCCAAGGATCATCATCCCAATAATCATCTGAAAAGAGTTCATCCTTTAATGATCCAAATGTATTTTTAATACCCTGTAGAGGATTATTATCAGTTTTCTTTTCTGCCGCAAATTTTCTGTTTAAGCCGAACAATGCTTCTTGAAGTACACTTACTGAAATTTCTAATTCTTGAGGATCATCGTCTTCTATATACTCTTCAACATCTTGAATAGCTAATTCAACAGCTCGTTGTTGCCTTTCTGCACCGTAAGGGCCAAATTCTAATGAAGCATCCCTAAGTCTTCTCTCAGCTTGCGCAATAAGAGTTAAAGCACTATTTTTTCTATCAATTACAGATCTTTTCATCCTATCTTCATTAGCTTTTGCTTTGGCTTCTTCAATTATGGAATTTATTTCTTGTTCATTTAAATTAGAACCTCCAGAGATTGTAACTGTTTGCTTTCTTCCAGTTGTTCTATCAGTTGCACTTACTTCTAAAAGACCATTAGCATCAATATCAAATGCTACTTGGACTTGGGGTATCCCTCTTGGAGCTGGAGGTATTCCTGATAGTCTAAATTTACCAAGTGATTTATTTTCAGAAGCCAAAGGCCTTTCTCCTTGCCGTACTTGAACAACAACTGATGATTGATTAGCTTCGGACGTACTAAAAACATCAGATTGTCTAACTGGTATTGGGGTATTACGAGGAATGAGTACCTTCATAAGACCACCGATAGTTTCTAAACCTAAAGATAAAGGCGTAACGTCATTAAGGAGTAAATCTTGTAAATCTCCACTAATAATTCCAGATTGTATCGCAGCTCCAACTGCTACGACTTCATCAGGGTTAACCGATTGACAAGGATCATTTGGAACGAGAGTCTTTACTAATTGTTGAACCATTGGAATTCTTGTGCTGCCACCTACAAGAACTACCTCATCAATATCTTCTGCGTTCCATCCAGAATCATCTAAAGCAATTTGCACAGGTTCTAATAATCTATCAAGTAAATCTTGTGATAATGATTCAAATATTTTTCTATCTAAGGTTTCTTCAATATGTAACGGCCCCTCTTTACTTGTTGTGATAAAGGGTAATGATATTTTTGTTTTTTGCAATCCTGACAATTCGCATTTAGCTTTTTCAGCAGCCTCAGTTAATCTCTGTAAAGCTTGTCTATCCCTTCTTAGATCAATATCATGTTGAGCTAGAAATTTTTCTGCAAGCCAATCAACTATTTTTGAATCAAAATTATTTCCTCCCAGCTGTGTATCACCACAAGTAGCTTTAACGTCAAATACACCATTTGAAATTTTTAATAATGATACATCAAAAGTTCCTCCACCTAAATCAAAAACCAATACATTATTAGAGGAACTTTTTTCAAAGCCATAAGCTAACGCAGCTGCAGTAGGTTCGTTTAGGATTCTATCTACTTTGATACCAGCCAATATTGCAGAATCCTTTGTAGCTTGCCTTTGAGATTCATTAAAATAAGCAGGGACCGTAATAACAGCAGAGTCAACAGTATCTCCAAGATATGTTTCAGCATCATTAATTAATTTCCTAATTAATGAACTGACTAACTCTTCAGGAGCATATTCTCTTTGAGTATTTGGACTAAGAACCCTTACATTTCCAGTATTATTTGCTTTAACGTTATAAGGCACAGAAATACTATTTTCATCTAATTCATCCCAGTCGCTACCGATGAATCTCTTTAAGTTATAAAAAGTATTCTTAGGATTTAAAACAAGTTGTCTTCTTGCTTGATCACCTATAACAATTTCTTTGTCTTTTGTAAATCCAACTATTGAAGGTGTAGTTCTAGACCCTTCTGAATTAGCAATAACAATTGGCCGTCCAGCTTCTATAACTCCTACGACAGAGTTAGTAGTACCTAAATCAATTCCAATTATTTGCCCCATGATTTTAGATCGCTAAATTAAAGCAAAATTTACTAATAATTTAATTAATTTTTATCTTAGATATTTACATATAATAGTAAAAATCAAATATTTTCAACTTAATTTAAAAAAATAAGATTATTTATAACTTGTCAAAATGATTACTATCAACTAAAAACATTCATTAGAGTTAAAGTTGTTGATGTAATTAACCAAAATAAACTAATATAAAACGGAGAGAGAGGGATTCGAACCCTCGATAAAGTTGCCTCTATACAGCATTTCCAGTGCTGCGCCTTCAACCACTCGGCCACCTCTCCCAAGATAACTATTTTAACCCTTTATCATCCCATTTTTGAGGAAAGATATTTGAAAAAGACTTTCACAGTCACGATTAAAAATAAGGAAACCGGAAAGGTCTACCAAGAGCAGGTTAATAGTGGTGATTACATACTTAAGGAATTTGAAAATAAAGGATTAAAACTTGCATTTTCATGTAGAAATGGTTGCTGTACAAGTTGTGCAGTTAAAATAATTTCTGGTAATTTGCAACAACCTGAAGCCATGGGTGTATCTCAAGCCCTAAAAGATAAGGGTTATGCACTCCTTTGTGTTGCAAAGGCATCTTCAGATCTTGAGGTGGAAACTACATATGAAGATGAAGTTTATGATTTACAATTTGGACAATACTTTGGAAGGGGAAATACAAGAGTTGCGCCACCTTGGGAATTTGAGGAAGATTAATTATCATGTTTGAACTTAGTGAAATAGATGAGCTTGCAAATCAAGTAAACTTATCCAGTTTGTATGAAATATCTAAGAACTCCGCTCAAATTGGTAATGAAATTCTAAAAATTAATTATAATAAAATTCAGAAAATATCATCAAAGGGTAGGAAAGGTGATCTAGTAACCAATGTAGATTTGGAAGTTGAAAATAAAATAAAAGAATATTTATTAGAAGAGACTCCTATGATATCTATCAATGCAGAGGAATCCGGCAAATTAAATAAATCATCGGATTTAACTTGGTGTATAGACCCGTTAGACGGTACGACAAATTATTCTCATGGATATCCTTTTTTTGGAACTTCCATTGGTCTTGTATATAAAAACAAGCCAATTATAGGTGCAATTTCAGTACCTTATTTAAATGAACTATATTCAGCCTGTATAGGGTTAGGATCATTCTGCAATGATAGTGAACTTAAAGTATCGAGTCCTTCTAAACTTTCTGAAAGTCTACTCGTAACTGGGTTCTCTTATGACAGATTTGAGACGGAGGATAATAATTATGCCGAATTTTGTTATTTGACACATAAAACTAGAGGTGTCAGAAGAGGTGGAGCAGCAGCAGTTGATCTTGCATTTGTTGCTGCAGGTAAGGTTGATGGATACTGGGAAAGAGGATTGGAGGTATGGGACTTAGCGGCCGGTGCTATTATTGTAAAAGAAGCTGGTGGAATTATTTCAGATTATCCATCAGGCGAATTTAATTTAAGTTCTGGAAGAATTTTAGCTTGTTCTCCCAGCCTTGAAAATGAATTAAAAAATGAGCTAGATAATGTTTCTCCATTTAAAAAAAATCTCTATACCTAAAATTAGTAAAATATTAAAATGACAGAAATAAAGGAAATTAAATTAGTTGACGTAAAAAATAACTCAAACATAATAAATAATTTAAATAGTATTTATAAACTATGGGGCTATGAAGAGGTTTCACCCTCATTTATTAATACCTTAGAGACGATAAAAGGCCGTGGCGTTATTGAAGAAAATCAGATTGTAGGAATAGTAAGTAATAGTTCTTTATGTCTTAGGCCAGAAATGACTACATCTATTGTTAAATTGTCATCTACTAGATTAATCAATAAGAAAAGACCTATAAGATTATTCACAAATGGAATGGTCTTTGATAAAAAACAAAATAATAAAGATTCATTTAAGTTACAAGAAAAACTGCAAAGTGGTATTGAATTAATTGGATACGATACAAAATATCCAGAAATTGAAGTTATCAATATATTATTTGATGCCATCGATAATATTAATTTAAAGGATGGTTGTAATTTATTTCTACTGGTAAGCACTACAAAAATAATGGATTTAATCCTAAATAAATATAAGAAAAATAATTTTGAAGAAATTAAGAAAAGTCTGGTAAATTTTGATCAAGATAACTTATCTAAATTAGCAATTGATGAAGATGATAAATATATTCTTAAAGATCTCTTATTCACTAGAGGAGAACCTATTACAATTTTAAAAAAATTGAAAAGTATATTTGGCACTAGTAAAACATTAGATGACTTAAATTTTTTATTTGAAACATTATCAAAAATATCAAATAAATATGGTATTAAATTACAACTCGATCCGACTTTTCAACCTCACTTAAATTTATATGAAGGAATAGTTTTTCAACTAATAGGAGATGATGGAAAAAATAAATGTGTGATAGCTAAAGGCGGAAGATATGATGAATTAGTAAGAATTTTCAGTCCTAATGAGAAAATCTTAAATGGGATTGGATTTACAATTTCAATAGATATTTTAAGAAATTTAATTAAGGAAGAAAACATAGATAAAAAAAAGATCTTATTGATGTTTAAAGAATCTTATTTGTTAGAAAAAGGTATGAATGAACAAAAAGAGCAACAAAAAAGAGGGAATATTGCCGTCTTACATTTAAATCCATGTGATGACTTGGCGAAAGCAAATCAAATAATGATAGAAAATAATTGTAATGAGATTTTGTGGATTAAATAAACCATTTTGAACGTTTATTTTATTTTTTAAATTTATATATGGTTCGGACAATACTCCTAATTAAACTTGATTAACTAGTTTTTTGGAAATAGGATTTAATATGTTGGATTTTTTTTAAATGGAAAAAGGCGAAATTCGTATTAATACCGAAAATATTTTCCCAATTATCAAGAAGGCAGTTTATTCTGACCATGAAATCTTTTTAAGAGAACTTGTTAGTAATGGTGTTGACGCAATAAGTAAACGAAGAATGGCATCTATGGCAGGCGATTGCGAAAATACTGAAGAAGCTCAAGTAAAAATATCTATTGACCGTGAGAATAATTCTCTAACAATTTCTGATAATGGAATTGGAATGAATGATGAAGAAATTAAGAAGTACATAAACCAAGTCGCTTTCTCCAGTGCAGAAGAATTCCTAACAAAATATAAAAAAGATAATGATGAATTTATAGGCCATTTTGGACTTGGTTTTTATTCAAGTTTCATGGTGGCAGATAGAGTTGATATATTAACTAAGTCGGCAATTGGGGAATCAAAAGCTTTCAAATGGTCTTGTGATGGATCGCCAAATTTCACGTTAGAGGAATCAGAAAGAGAGACAACTGGTACAGATGTTATTCTTCACCTACTTGAGGAAGAAAAAGAGTTTATCGAGCCTGAAAGGATTAAATCACTAATAAAAAAATATTGTGATTTTATGCCAATAGATGTCTTATTAGAAGGAGAGACAATCAATAAGAAAAACCCCCCTTGGAGAAAACAACCTAGTGAATTAAAAGATGAAGATTATATTGAGTTATATAAATACCTTTATCCCTTCCAGGGAGATCCACTGTTATGGATTCATTTAAATACAGATTATCCATATGACATACAAGGAATATTGTATTTTCCAAAGTTGTCAGGTAGAGCTGATTGGGAAAAAGGAGAAATAAAACTATTTTGCAATCAAGTATTCGTAAGCGATTCAATTAAAGAGATAGTACCAAAATACCTTTTACCTTTAAGAGGAGTTATTGACTCTACAGATATACCTCTAAATGTTAGTAGAAGTGCATTACAAACAGATAGAAAAGTACGGTCTATATCATCATTTATCTCAAAAAAAATCGCTAATAAATTGAAGGATTTGATAAAAAATTCTCCAGAATTTTATGCAGAGATTTGGGATTCAATCTCTGCTTTTATTAAAATTGGTGCCATCGAAGATGAAAAATTTGCTGATTTAGTCAATGACAGTATAATTTTCGAAACAATAATAAATTCTGAGAAAGACGTAACTAAAGATATTGAAAATAGATCCCTCATCAAGTCCAATGATAAATATTTCACAACTCTCGCAAATTACAAAGAGCGAAATAAATTAACTGATTCTAAAAAAATAATTTACTGTTCAGATTTGATTGCACAGTCTAGTGCATTAAATATCTGTATATCTGATAATAAAGAAGTTATTAAATCAGATCCCTTAATTGACGCTCAATTTCTTCCATGGTTGGAAAGTAAAAATGAAGATTATCAATTCCAAAGAGTTGATTCAGAAATAAATGAAATAGAAGATAAAGAATCTAAAGAAATTGTAGATAAGGATGGAAAATCAAAAACAGATAATCTCAGAGATACGATAGTTAAGGCCCTTAACAATGAGAAAGTAACAGTAAAAGTTCAGTCAATTTCAAGTAAAGATGCTCCACCAGCGATGATCTTGCTTCCAGAACAAATGAGAAGAATTAATGATATGGGCGCTTACATGGAACAAAGGATGCCTAGCTTACCTGAATATCATGTGCTCTTAATTAACAAAGAACATCCACTTATAGTTGGTCTTAATAAAATTACAGGCAACAAAGTAATTATTGATGAAAAAGATCCTATTGAGAATCCATTAGCATCTAAAATTGCTAATCATGTTTACGATATGGCTAAGCTTTCCGTTGGTGGATTAGATCAAGAACAGATAATTAATTTACAAAATAATAATGCCGAATTAATTTCAGAATTACTTAATTCAACCAATTGAGTCATGTGTTAGAATTTTTAAAGATATAACTCAATAAATATGTCAAGAGTTTGTGAACTGACGGGTGCAAAAGCTAATAACGGAATGGCAGTGAGTCACTCACATATTCGTACAAAAAAATTGCAACAAGTTAATCTCCAAAAAAGAAGACTTTGGTGGGAAGAAGGCAAAAAATGGGTGAATGTTAAAATTAGCACCAAAGCACTAAAGTCTATTCAAAAAGTAGGTTTAGATAAATTTGCCAAATCAAATGGAGTTGATTTAAAAAAATTCTAAATTTGATGAGAAATTTAGTTTTAAGTATATTAATATCTTTTATTTTTTTATTTAATTTTAATTCAGCATTCGCGTTTGACTTTGCTCCTGAAGTAGGAGATATGGCCCCAAACTTTCAATTAGAAGGTTTTAATAAAAACATAAAATCAAAAAAATTATGGGAATTAAATGATTTTCAAGGTAAATGGCTCGTTATGTATTTTTATCCAAAGGACTTTACCGCAGGTTGCACTCTTGAAGCTAAAGGTTTTTCGGAATTAAAAAAAGATTTTTCAAAATATAATGCCGAAATTGTTGGTATTAGTGCTGATAATCAAGATTCTCATGAAAGTTTCTGCAGCGAGAAATCTATAAACTACACATTATTATCAGATCCGGAAGGAATTATTAGCGATAAATATGGTTCTTGGATTCCTCCATTTTCAGATAGAAATACTTTTTTGATTTCTCCAGAAGGTGAAATTTCTTATAGATGGATAAGTGTTTTACCTATAAATCATGCCAAAGAAGTACTTAATGTACTAAAGAAAAAAATATAAATTTTGCACGAACTTTCATTTGGAACTTGGTTAATTCACATCTCTTCGGTAATTGAATGGATATTTACCATCTTTGTTATATACAAAATTTCTACATATAAAGAATACAATCTATTTTTTTGGTTAAGCTTGGCTATGGTTCCCAACTTAATAGGAGCTATGTGCGCTATTACTTGGCATATTTATGATAATCAAAATGTATTGTATGGATTAGTTACGCTTCAAGGGATATTTACATTTATTGGTAATTCAACATTAGCTCTAGCATCATGCACTATTTTTAAAAATGAAGAGACTTATGAATGATTTATTTTTTAAATTTATAGAAAAATTAGCTTCAATTGACAATACAGCTTTATTCGCAGCATCTATAATTCCATATGCAATATTTTTGTTTTACTTATATAAAATCAAAAATGTTAATAAACTAGTAAAAACTGGTTATTCTTTGACAGTTTTATTTGTTTTCATAACAATAGTAGCTTCTATTTACTCATTAAATTATTACGATAAAACCCTAGTTGAGGTTGACTTCTTGCATGGTTTAGCAGAGTCTTTCTTAACCCTAAGCGATTTTGTAATTTTGTTGGGCTTCATAAAGATTTTAAATAACTTAGAAGTAAACAACTCTTAAGACCTTTTACAATTTTGTGTTTTTTAGGTAAAAGTATTAGAGAATATATGAAAATAACGATTTTTTATGTTTACCACATTATTTGCAGCTGCTTCTGCTCCAGCAACATTTGAATGGTCACCAAAGTGTGCCGTTGTTATGATTGCATGTAATGTTTTTGCTTATGCAATTGCTAGAGCAACTATCAGAAAACCTAATGAAGGTTTTGAAATACCTAATTCAAAATTCTATGGTGGATTAAGTCACGCATCAGTTGTAGGTGCTAATTGCCTAGGTCATATTTTTGGAATTGGTGCAATCTTAGGATTAGCCTCACGTGGTGTTTTGTAAAAATTTATTTTATTAAATTTTTAATTAATTAACTTAAATTTCTTAACAATTTTATCTGCCATCTGATCAGGCATAAGTCCTAATTTTTCTTTACTCTGGTCAGGTGAAGCATGATCAACTAAAACATCAGGTATACCAATTCTGTATACAGGAATGTTTACTTCATTATCATTAAGTAATTCAACTATCGCTGAACCAAATCCACCTATTAATGTTCCTTCTTCCATAGTTACAACTTTTTGAATCCTACTTGCTAAAGGCATAATAAGATTTTTATCTAGAGGTTTCACGAATCTTGCATTTACAATACATGCATTAATGTTCATATTTTTTAGGATCTTTGCTGTTTCAATAGCTGATGCAACCATTGACCCATAAGCAATAATTAAAATATCTTCTCCTTCATCAAGAATTTCAGCTTCGCCTATATTCAAAGGTTCCCAACCCTCATCCATTACAGCCACCCCTAATCCAGAACCTCTTGGTATTCTTAGAGCTGTAGGACCATTATGATTGATTGAAGTTATTAACATTCTTTGTAATTCAGATTCATCTTTAGGGGCCATCAATACAAAATTAGGTATAGATCTCATATAACTGATATCGTATTGACCTTGGTGCGTAGGACCGTCAGCTCCTACTATCCCAGCCCTATCAAGTACGAACGATACAGGTAAATTTTGTATGCCAACATCATGAATTAATTGATCGAATGCTCGTTGAAGAAAAGTACTATAAATAGCCACAACAGGTTTAAGACCATCGCAAGACATTCCTGCCGCAAGGGTAACTGCATGTTGTTCTGCTATTCCTACATCGATATATTGATCTGGAATATTTTTTTGCAATATATCTAATCCAGTCCCTGTAGCCATTGCTGCTGTAATACCAACAACTTTGCTATCTTGTTCACATATTTTCAATAAGGTTTGACCAAATATTTTACTATAACTAACAGGTTTAGGTTTATTAGATGGAATAGATTTCCCAGTTGTTAGATCAAATGCTGACTGGGCATGATATCCAACCTGATCAGCTTCTGCATAAGGATAACCCTTACCTTTTGTTGTGACAACATGAACAAGTACTGGTTTTTTAAGTTTGTGAGCAACGTTAAAAGTATTAACTAAATTTCCAATGTCATGTCCGTCAATTGGACCCATATATGTGAATCCAAGTTCTTCAAAAACAGCTCCAACCTTAGGTACTGCTAATCTTCTAACACTTCCTTTAATATTTTTTAGTTCTTCTGGAATATCCTTACCAATTAAAGGAATATTTTTTACACTTTCTTGAACACTATCGGACAAAAATTGCAATGGAGGACTAACTCTTACTTTATTTAAGTAAGATGAAAGGGCTCCAACTGGAGGCGAAATAGACATATCATTGTCGTTTAACACTACAACTAAAGGAGTATTTGGTAAGTGTCCTGCATGATTTATTGCTTCTAATGCCATTCCTCCAGTTAATGCTCCATCTCCAATAACAGCGACACATTTATAATTTTCCCCTTTTCTATCTCTTGCTATTGCCATTCCTAAAGCAGCAGAAATCGAAGTACTTGCATGTCCAGCACCAAAATGATCAAATTTACTTTCACTTCTTTTGAGATATCCCGCTACTCCATTTTCTTGTCTAAGGGAATCAAATTGACTAAAACGACCTGTTATTAATTTATGAGGATAACCTTGATGTCCTACATCCCAAACAACTTTATCGAAGTCAAGATCAAGAGTTTGATATAAAGCCAATGTAAGCTCAACTACACCTAATCCGGGACCAAGATGTCCACCACTAGTGGAAACTACTTGAAGATGTCTCTCTCTAATTTGACAGGCAATTTCCTCTAATTGTGAAACTGTTAAGCCATGAAGTTGATTTGGATGACTTAACTCACTTAAAAGCATTTAACAAAAATTGGTATCTATATAATCTAAAACGTAGAGGTGCAAAATGAGTATTTTTTTTTAAATAGATCATGTAATGTTTTATTAGATTAATAATTAATGCTAAAAATATAGATATGAATGATTATTTTGAAAAAATACTTCAAGCGGATGTCTATGAAGTAGCTAAAAAAACACCCCTTGATAAAGCACATAATTTAAGTAATTCACTTAATAACGAAGTTTTTCTAAAAAGAGAGGATCTTCAAGATGTATTTTCATTCAAAATAAGAGGTGCATACAACAAAATGAGTAAGCTCAGTAAATCTCAGCTTAGTCAGGGAGTAATTACTTCAAGTGCTGGCAATCATGCTCAAGGAGTTGCACTTAGTGCTCTTAAATTAAATTGCCAAGCAACCATATTAATGCCAATTACAACACCTCTAGTAAAAGTTAATGCAGTAAAAAATTTAAAAGCAAAAGTTATATTATTTGGTGATAATTATGATGAAACTTTCCAAGAGGCTATAAGGATTAGCCATGAAAGAAATTTATGTTTTATTCATCCTTTTGATGATCCAGATGTTATTGCAGGACAGGGAACTATAGCTATTGAACTTGAACAGCAACTCACTGAAAAACCTTATGCAATTTATATTGCTGTTGGTGGAGGTGGATTGATATCAGGAATTTCTTTATATATTAAAAAAATATGGCCTGAAGTAAAAATAATTGGCGTAGAACCTGAAGACGCAGATGCAATGACAAAATCATTGAAGGAAAAAAAAATTGTTGAATTACCCACTGTTGGTCTATTTGCAGATGGAGTGGCGGTTAAAAAAATTGGTAAAAATACTTTTGATATTGGTAAAAAATATATAGATAAGATGATTAGGGTAAATACTGACGAAATATGTGCTGCTATAAAAGATGTTTTTGAGGATACTAGATCAATACTAGAGCCAGCAGGTGCCTTATCTATAGCAGGAATGAAAAAAGATATTTTAGATTCGAATCATTTAAATAGAAAAATGGTTGCGATTGCTTGTGGTGCAAATATGAATTTTGAGAGGCTTAGATTTGTAGCAGAAAGAGCTGAACTTGGAGAGTGTAAGGAAGTAATGCTAGCTGTTGAAATTCCTGAACGTGCTGGAAGTCTAATTGATTTTTGTAAGTTACTTGATAATAGAAATTTAACTGAATTTAGTTATAGGATGTCGAATTCTAAGAATGCACAGATTTTTGTAGGAGTTCAAGTATATGGGTTAAATGATAAAAAAAATCTATTAAATGTATTTAGAAATTCTGAGTACTCATTTATTGACATAAGTGATGATGAATTATCTAAAAATCATCTCAGACATATGGTAGGTGGAAGATTACCAATCAATTTTAAAGAGATGGAATTTAGAAACTTTATAGAGATTTTATACAGATTCGAGTTTCCTGAAAGGCCTGGTGCATTAATAAACTTCTTAAATAATATGAAATCTAATTGGAGTATAAGCGTATTTCACTACAGAAATTATGGTGCTGATGTAGGGAAAATTGTTATTGGAGTTTTAATCGATAAAAATGAGATTTTAGAGTGGAATAAATTTGTAAGAATACTAGGCTATAAATTCTGGGATGAAACTCAAAACGATACATATAGATTATTCCTTGGTGCATCAGATTAAATTTAAGGTAAATTAGGAAAGATTTCGGTAATTAAAATCAATCAATCTGATCTAAATACCACGCCAAAAACTGATATAGATCTAGTTACTAAAGTTGAAGCTGTTCTATATTTGAAAGGCAGACCAATAACAAAAAAGGATCTTTCAGAAATTACTAATTCTGATATAAACTCAATAAATGATGCAATTAAAGATCTAAAAAATAAATACTCTAATCCCAAATCAGCTATTGAATTAAATTCAGTTAATAACAGTTTTTCACTCGAACTAAAATCTAGTCTTAATGAATTCGTCGATGATTTACTTCCTTCTGATTTGAAAACATCCGAATTAAGGACATTGGCTACTATTGCGATCAAAAAAAAGATCCTGCAATCGGATCTTATACTTCTTCGAGGTTCAGGTGCTTATGACCATATTAAAGAATTATTAGAAAAGAAATTTATAGTCAAACGGAAGCAAAAAGATGGTAGATCGTATTGGTTATCATTATCAGAAAAGTTTTTTCAAACTTTTGCTGTAAGTAATGAATATCTCTCAAATATGGGAAGCAGCAATAATAAGTAAATGCTAGGATATATTAAATTACGACAAGATAATGTTATCTGAGATTTTTGCAGTTCTGGGCCAAACTTTATCAATTTATTCTTTTATATTGATTATAAGAATTCTACTTACTTGGTTTCCAGGTATTGATTGGAGTAACGGTGTTTTATCTGCATTAACTTCTATCACAGATCCTTATTTAAACATTTTTAGAGGCATTATCCCTCCTATAGGTGGATTTGATATTTCATCTTTATTAGCTTTTTTACTTTTAAATGTGATTCAAAATTTAATTACAAACCTCCAGTATGCAAGCCTAGGTTATAGCTGAATTTATCTATCATCTCCAGAACCTCTTATTTTCCCTTTAGCAGCTCTTAATTTTAATTTTTCAAGGTTTTGTATTGCTACATCCTCTAAATTGAAATCTAATTCTGTACAAAGATTTGATAAATACCATAAAACATCTCCCAACTCTTTTTTAATACCTAATTTTGATTCGTTATCAAATATTCCATTTTTATCTCTTATAACCTTTTTTACTTTTTCTGCAACCTCTCCAGCCTCTCCAACTAAACCAAGAGTTGGATAAATATTATTTGAGCCTAAATCTGGATATTGTGCTGTTTCTCTAGCTTTTTTCTGATAAGTTTTAAAATTCATGACTTAAATAACTAACTTTGGGTATGGTAAATTTATTTATATCTAGCAATATTATCTATATATGTCGAATATTGATTTAAAAAGAAGAACGAAAATAGTAGCAACTATTGGTCCTGCAACTCAATCTAAAGAGATAATTACAAATTTAATTAAAGCTGGAGTAACAACATTCAGATTAAATTTTTCTCATGGAGATCATAAAGATCATGCTGAGAGGATAAAAACCATAAGGGAAGTATCAAAAAAGTTAGATATAGATATTGGAATATTGCAAGATCTTCAAGGACCTAAAATACGATTAGGACGCTTTAAAGATGGGCCTGTAAAAGTTAAAAAAGGCGATAAATTCATACTGACATCAAATGAAGTCGAATGTACAAATACTATTGCCAATGTAACCTACGACAAACTTTCTCAAGAAGTTAGCCAAGGGAAAAGAATACTTTTAGATGATGGAAAAATAGAAATGATTGTAGAAAAAGTTGATATTAAATCTAATAATTTGGAGTGCATGGTAACTGTAGGAGGGGTTCTTTCAAATAATAAAGGTGTTAATTTTCCAGATGTTCAATTATCAGTAAAAGCATTAACAGAGAAAGATAAAGAGGATTTAAAATTCGGTTTATCTGAAGGAGTTGATTGGATAGCATTAAGTTTCGTGAGAAATCCATCCGATATAAATGAGATAAAAGATTTAATAAACAAAAATGGGCATTCAACTCCTGTAGTCGCAAAAATAGAAAAATTTGAAGCAATTGATCAAATTGATACAGTATTACCCTTATGTGATGGGGTTATGGTTGCAAGAGGTGATTTGGGAGTAGAAATGCCTGCTGAAGAAGTACCTCTTTTACAAAAGGAATTGATAAGGAAGGCTAATTCATTAGGTATCCCAATAATTACAGCGACTCAAATGCTTGATTCTATGGCTTCTAACCCAAGACCAACTAGGGCTGAAGTTAGTGATGTTGCAAATGCAATTCTTGATGGTACAGATGCTGTAATGCTTTCAAACGAAACTGCAGTTGGCGATTATCCTGTAGAGGCAGTTGAAACGATGGCAACTATAGCAAGAAGAATTGAAAGGGATTACCCACTTAAGGCTATTGAAAGCCACTTACCCAGTACGATCCCAAATGCTATTAGTGCAGCAGTAAGTAATATAGCTAGACAACTTGATGCAGGAGCTATAATCCCTTTAACAAAATCAGGTTCTACAGCTCGAAATGTAAGTAAGTTCAGACCACCAACACCTATCTTGGCAACTACTACAGAGAGGAATGTAGCGAGAAGATTGCAACTCGTTTGGGGAGTTACTCCAATAGTTGTTAAAAAAGATGAAAGAACAGCAAAAACCTTTAGTTTAGCTATGCAAATTGCTCAGGAGATGGGGATCCTAAATGAAGGAGATTTAGTAGTTCAAACGGCAGGTACATTAACTGGAATTAGTGGCTCTACAGATTTAATAAAAGTCGGTTTAGTAAGAAAGATTGTATCAAGAGGAATTTCAATAGGGGAAATCGGGGTTACTGGTAAAGCAAGAATTATTAAAAATAATCTTGATATATCCTTAATTTGCCCAGAAGAAATATTATTTGTTCCGAAGGAATTAATGAAAAATATTCCACTTAGTAAAAATATTGCCGGTATTGTCACTAACCAAAATGTAAATGATGTGTATGCTTTGTTTAACAAAAATAATAAAAAATTTTCTACAATTTGTAATTTAGAAAGTTTGGATAATCATCAAATCAATAATGGCGACCTTATTACACTCCAACTTAATGAAGGTGTTATATACATGGGACAAATTGAAGATGATGATGATGCAATAGATAAATATAAATATGTCTAGGAATATCTCTATAAAAGAAGCCTTAGGCATGGCCACAAAAACATTGGTTTCGAACAAATTGAGAAGTTCGTTAACAATGTTGGGGATAATTATAGGAAACGCTTCAGTTATTACACTTGTTGGACTTGGTAGAGGTGCTCAAACGTTAGCAAAAAACCAATTAAGTAATTTAGGTGCCAATGTTTTATTCATTGTTCCTGGAAATAATGACACAAGAAGAAGAGGTATTTCATTTCCAAAAAACCTAGTTTTAGAAGATGCAGTTGCAATAAGCAATCAAGTACCAACAGTCAAAAAAGTAGCTCCTCAAATCTCCGCTAACGAAATAGTGCAATCAAATTCCAAAAGTTTAAATATTTCAATTGCTGGAGTTACTCCTGAATTTCTGGAAGTAAGAAGCTTTGAAGTAGATAAGGGTAGATTTTTATCAAAAAGTGATGTTAATAGTGCAAGAAGCTATGTTGTAATAGGTCCTGATCTTGAAGAAGAATTTTTCAGAGATAAATCTTCATCACTTGGAAAAAAAATCAGAATTAAAGACCAGACTTATGAAATTATCGGAATATTAAAACCAAAAGGTGCTGTATTTGGAAGTAATCAAGACAAAAATGCTTATATTCCATTATCCACCATGGTCAATAGGATTACAGGGAAGGACCCGACATATGGAGTAAGTTTAAGCTTCATTAGTGTTGAAGCGATAAATAAAAAAGCAACTAGTGCCGCTAAATTTCAGATTACTAACTTATTAAGGCAAAGACATAAAATAATCAGAGATGATGATTTTGCGGTTAGATCACAAGAAGATGCATTGAATATAGTAACCAACATAACAAGTGGACTAACGTTTTTATTGGCTGGTATTGGGGCAGTATCTTTAGTAGTTGGAGGAATAGGGATCATGAATATTATGCTCGTTTCTGTAAGCGAAAGGACTGAAGAGATTGGACTTAGAAAAGCAATTGGAGCTAAACAGTCAGATATATTAATTCAATTTTTAATTGAAGCATTGATATTATCAACAATTGGAGGATTAATTGGAACAACAACAGGATTATCAGGTGTTTTTCTTTTATCTCTAATAACCCCACTTCCTGCATCAGTAGGAATAACAACTACTTTTTCTACCATGATCATTTCAGGATCAATAGGTTTAATTTTTGGCGTTTTACCTGCAAAAAGAGCTTCTAAATTAGATCCAATTGTTGCATTACGAAGTTTATAAATAGAATTTATAATAATGCTCAATTTTTATAAATTAATTGAGATACTGGTGAGCCTTCAATCACTAGTAATAACGTCAATGTTACCTGTTTATATTCCACTACCTTTTATATATAAATCTAGTAATTACTTTGTGTTGCCTATAACATGGCAAATTCCGACCATAATTTTTATAACACTTATATTTCAAAAAAAAGTTGTTTTCAGAGCATTTTCTATATATATAATTTTGGGACTATTTATATTTCCTGTCTTTCATCAAGGAGGTTCAATAGGTTATTTGCTTACTCCAAATTTTGGTTATTTATTAGGTGTATATCCATTAATAAAAATAATTGATAATTTAAATAATCGAAATAAAATAAAAATTGGAAATTTTTTAAAAAATGGATTTTTAGCAATAGGTGCTATGCATTTAACTGGAATATTTTACAACTTAATACAAATTATATTTTACAGTCAATTTAATTTATTTTTATATAATTTAGGGAAATACTCTTTAGGTAAGATTGGATATCATTTTTTAATGCTTTTTCCACTTTTATTACTTATTAAACCTATAGAACTTTTAAAACGTAGTAAATAATGATTAATAAAATACAAAAAAAAATATATTTTTTATCTCTAAGTACTTTTATTGTTCTAATTGATCAATTTACGAAATATTTAATGTTTTATCATAAAAAATTATTTATTAATAAAGATTTTCTTTTATTTAAATTAGACTTTGTGAAAAATTACGGAGCAGCATTTAACATATTTAGTGGTAGTAGAATATTTTTATCTTTAATAAGTATTTTATTTTCAATATTACTTATTTATTTAATATTTAGGAAAAATACTTTAAATTCATTCGATCTATATTCTTACAGCTTTATACTTGGGGGAACTATTGGAAATGGTATAGATAGGATTTATAAAGGTTTTGTGGTTGATTTTATAAATTTAAATATTATAAACTTTCCAGTATTTAATATTGCTGATATATCTATTAATATTGGTTTCATTTTTTTATTTTATAACATTTT